>JAJZSA010000071.1 GCA_021822115.1 Pseudomonadota bacterium | reverse complement strand
GCGCTCCCCAAGCGGGCCTTTCGACCGGTTCCATGTTAAGCAGACTCAATCCCACCCAACGCGCCGCCGTCAAACATCTGGGCACGCCCCTGCTGGTGCTGGCCGGTGCGGGCAGCGGCAAGACCGGCGTCATCACCCACAAGATCGCCTACCTGATCAATGAATGCGGCTACGCGGCGCGCAATGTGGCGGCCATCACCTTCACCAACAAGGCGGCCAACGAGATGCGTGAACGCGTGGGCAAGCTGCTGGGTGGCGGCGAAGCCAAGGGGCTGACGGTGAGCACCTTCCATGCGCTGGGCATGCAGATCCTGCGCGAGGAAGCCACGCATCTGGGCTACAAGAAACAGTTCTCCATCTTCGATACGGCGGATACCGGCAAGATCGTCAGCGAGTTGCTGGGTAGTCCGGACAAGCAGGAGATCCGCACCGCACAGAGCGTGATGTCCAACTGGAAAGCCGCCTTCCTCACCCCGGCCCAGGCGCAGAGCCTGGCCGAGAACGAGGAGCAGCAGCGCTTCGCACTGCTCTATGGGCGTTATCAGGACACCTTGCGTGCCTATCAGGCGGTGGATTTCGACGACCTGATCCGCCTGCCGGTGGAGCTGTTCGAGACCAATTCCGAGGTGGCACAGCGCTGGCAGCATCGCTTCCGTTACCTGCTGGTGGACGAATACCAGGACACCAACGATTGCCAGTACCGCATGATGAAGCTGCTGGCGGGCGACCGCGCGGCGCTCACCGCCGTGGGCGACGACGACCAGGCCATCTATGCCTGGCGCGGCGCGTCCACCGCCAACCTGCGCAACCTGCAACAGGACTACCCCAACCTGACGGTGATCAAGCTGGAGCAGAACTACCGCTCGTCGCAGCGCATCCTGCAAAGCGCCAACCATCTGATCAAGCACAACACCAAGCTGTTCGAGAAGAACCTGTGGAGCGAACACGGCCCCGGCGACCCGGTGCGCATCTTCGCGGCCAAGGATGAGGAGAACGAGGCGGAATCGGTGGTGCTGCGCCTGCTGGCGCACAAGTTCGAGCACCGTACACGCTTCGCCGACTACGCCATCCTGTATCGCAGCAACCATCTGTCGCGCGTGTTCGAGGAGCAGTTGCGCACGCACAAGGTGCCCTATACGGTGAGCGGCGGCACTTCGTTCTTCGAATATGCGGAGATCAAGGACCTGACCGCCTATCTGCGCCTGATCGCCAACCCGGACGATGACCCGGCCTTCATCCGCGCGGCCACCACGCCCAAGCGCGGCATCGGCAATACCACGCTGGAGAAGCTGGCTGCCTATGCCGGACAGCGCCAGATCAGCCTGTTCGATGCGGCGTTCGCGCCGACCATGGCCGAGCAGTTGCAGCCACGCCAACTGGAAGACCTGCTGACCTTCTGCAATTTCATCCATCGCATGCAGTCGCGTGCCGAACGCGAACCGTGCAGCGAGGTGATGGCCGACCTGCTGGCCGCCATCGATTACGAGACCTGGCTGTTCGACAGCTACGAGCCGCGCCAGGCCGAGGGCAAGTGGAAGAACGTGCAGGATTTCGTGGGCTGGATGAACCGCAAGTCGGAAGCCGACGACAAGAGCATGATTGCCATGACGCAGCTGATCGCCCTGCTCAACCTGCTGGAATCGCGCGACAAGGACGTGGATGCGGTGTCGCTGTCCACCCTGCACGCCTCCAAGGGGCTGGAATACGGCCATGTGTTCCTGGTGGGCGTGGAAGAAGGCATCCTGCCGCACGAACGCAGCGAGGAGCCGGAACAGATCGAAGAGGAGCGTCGCCTGATGTACGTGGGCATCACGCGCGCGCAGCGCTCCTTGCAGATCAGCCATTGCATCCGGCGCAAGCGCGGCAAGGAAAGCGCCGCCTGCGAGCCGAGCCGCTTCATCGCCGAATTGCCGCAGGATGAACTGGTGTTCGCCGGTGTCACGCCGGCGGGCAGTGCACCGGCGGTGAGCAAATCGGAAGGCATGGACCGACTGGCGCGCCTGAAGGCCATGCTGGGCAATGCCTGACGCGGTGCAGCGTCAAAATCCGGTAAACTAGCCCTGCTTCAATCGATACCCCCAACCTCTGGATTTCACGCTATGAAGATCGCCATCGCCGGCACCGGTTACGTCGGACTTTCCAATGCCATCCTGCTCGCGCAGCACAATGAAGTGGTCGCGCTGGACATCGTGCCCGAAAAGGTGGCGATGCTGAACCGCAAGCAGTCGCCGATCGAGGATGTGGAGATCGAGGACTACCTGGCGCACAAGCCGCTCAAATTCAAGGCGACGCTGGACAAGCAGGAAGCCTATGTCGGCGCGGATTACGTCATCATCGCCACGCCGACCGACTACGATCCCGAGACCAACTACTTCAACACCCGCTCCATCGAGGCGGTGATCCAGGATGTGCTGGCCATCAACCCCAAAGCGGTGATGGTGATCAAATCCACCATCCCGGTGGGTTACACGGTCAAGATGCGTGCGCAGTTCAAGTGCGACAACCTGATCTTCTCGCCCGAATTCCTGCGCGAAGGCCGTGCGCTGTATGACAACCTGCATCCGTCGCGCATCGTGGTGGGCGAGCGTTCCGCACGTGCCGAGACCTTCGCCAACCTGCTCAAGCAGGGTGCGATCAAGCAGGACATCCCCACCCTGTTCACCGATGCCACCGAAGCCGAGGCGGTCAAGCTGTTCGCCAACACCTACCTCGCCATGCGCGTGGCCTACTTCAACGAGCTGGACTCCTATGCCGCAACGCATGGGCTGGATACGCGCCAGATCATCGAAGGCGTCAGCCTGGACCCACGCATCGGCAATCACTACAACAACCCCTCCTTCGGCTATGGCGGCTATTGCCTGCCCAAGGACACCAAGCAGTTGCTGGCGAACTACAAGGACGTGCCGCAGAACCTGATCCACGCCATCGTCGAGGCCAACACCACGCGCAAGGATTTCATCGCCTTCGACATCCTCAAGCGCAACCCCAAGGTGATCGGTATCCATCGCCTGGTGATGAAAGCCGGATCGGACAATTTCCGCTCTTCCAGCATCCAGGGCATCATGAAGCGCATCAAGGCCAAGGGTGTGGAAGTCATCGTGTACGAACCGGCGTTGAAGGAAGACAGCTTCTTCCATTCGCGCGTGGTGCGCGATCTGGCGCAGTTCAAGCGCGAGGCGGATGTGATCGTGGCCAATCGCATGACCGATGACCTGCGCGACGTGGCAGACAAGGTGTACAGCCGCGACTTGTTCGGCAAGGATTGAACCATGTGCCGCTGCCTGCGCAGACCCGTGACGGGCGGCGGCATCGACATACGGGCGGCCACGTCCCTTCAGGAGCGATGATTTGAACCCCCTCTCCCTCCGTACCAGCGGCATCCTGTTGCATCCCACTTCCCTGCCCGGCCGCTATGGCTGCGGCGACTTTGGCGCAGAGGCTTATCGTTTCGTGGATTGGCTGGCAGACAGCGGGCAATCGTTGTGGCAGATGCTGCCGTTGGGCGAAGTCGGCCCCGGCAACTCCCCTTACATGAGCAGTTCCGCCTTCGCGGGCAATCTGTTGTTGATCGATCTGGACGAGCTGGCTCGCGCAGGCTGGCTGCACCCCGAAGAATTGCAGCCACCTTTCCCGCTCAGCGAGGCGCGGGTCGATTATCACGCCACGACAGAATTCAGACTGGCCCGCCTGCGCTTGGCGGCCCGCCGTTTCCATACCGCCGATCCCGCTTCTGGGCATGCGGACTATGCTGCTTTCTGCGCACAGGAAGCGCATTGGCTGGACGATTTCGCACTGTTCAAAGCACTCTCCGAACACCAAGGGGGACGCTTATGGTGCGAATGGCCCGAAGCCCTGGTGCGTCGCGACCGCTTTGCCCTGCAACAAGCGCACGAACAACATGGCACCGAGATCGCCTTCTGGAAGTTCTGCCAGTGGTGTTTCTGGCGCCAATGGCATGCACTGAAGGCTTATGCCAACCAACGCGGCGTGCATCTGATCGGCGATGTGCCCATCTTCGTGGCTTACCAAAGCGCAGATGTGTGGGCGCATCAGGCCCTGTTCGAACTGGATTGCAACGGCCGCCCGACCTTGGTCGCCGGCGTGCCACCGGACTATTTCAGCGCCACCGGGCAGCTCTGGGGCAACCCGCTGTATCGTTGGTCGGTGCATCAGGAGAACGGCTATGCCTGGTGGATCGCGCGCATGCGGCATGCTTTCAACCTGTACGACCTGGTGCGGGTCGATCACTTCCGGGGTTTTGCAGACTACTGGGCGATCCCAGCCAGTGCACCGAATGCGATCGAAGGCGCCTGGCAGCCAGGGCCGGGAGATGCGTTGTTCGAAGCCTTGCGCGCCGCCTTCGATGAGTTACCCATCATCGCCGAGGACCTGGGCATCATCACCCAGGAAGTGATCGCACTGCGCGACCGCTTCAACCTGCCGGGCATGCGTATCCTGCAATTCGCCTTCGGCGAGGACGACCGCAACTACTTCCTGCCGCACCATTACATCGCCAATACCGCCGCTTATACCGGCACCCACGACAACGACACCTGCCTCGGCTGGTGGCGCAGCGCGAGCGAACATGAGCGTGGCTTCGCTTGCAGCTATCTGCAGACCGACGGCCACGACATCAACTGGCGCATGATGGATGCACTGTCCGCATCGGTCGCCAATGCCGTGGTGTTCCCGCTACAGGATGTACTGGGGCTGGATGGCACCGCACGCATGAACCTGCCCGGTACCGCGCAAGGGAATTGGGAATGGCGGTTCACACCGACCCAGCTTGCCGCATGCGACAGCACACGGCTGGCACGCATGACACGCATCCATCTGCGCGACCCTCGCCAACCCGCCTGATAAAACAAAACGGCTGGACCTTTCGATCCAGCCGTTTTCCCAACACGCCGGCGGTTAGGCCGGCTTGTCTGTGGAGAGATTACTTCTTACCGCCGTTCACAGCAGCCTTCAGGGAAGCGCCAGCCTTGAATGCCGGAGCCTTGGAGGCCTTGATCTTCAGCTCTTCGCCAGTGGCGGGGTTGCGGCCAGTGCGGGCAGCGCGCTTGCGTACTTCGAATGTACCGAAGCCGACCAATGCAACATTGTCACCCTTCTTCAGGGCACCGGTGATGATATCGATCAGCGCGGCGATGTTGCGATCAGCATCAGCCTTGCTGCTGCCGGTCTTGGCGGAAAGTGCATCAATCAGTTCTTTACGGTTCATACGTTTCTCCTTGTGGTTGTTGGGTTGGAATCAACTCCGGGGCGGATTGTTCAAGATATTTTGGGCTTTTGCAATAGGGAAAATTATCTATGCCTGAGTATCAGCATCTGCCGTTTTAGCCTTTACTTATAAGGGATACAGCGGCATGCAACATGTGAAATGATTCAAGTGCTGGATTCGCTGGAGACTTTTTCTGGTGCCCGAAGCCGGAATCGAACCGGCACGCCGCGTTAGCAGCGACAGATTTTAAGTCTGTTGTGTCTACCAATTTCACCATTCGGGCGCACAAGGGAACGCAAGCTTGGTACGCGTTCCGCGAAGGGTGCGCATTATACATATCGCCCGCCACAAAAAGATTCGCGTGACCGGGCGCGCGAATTTCCTGAACTTTCTTGACACAGAATTCTTTCTCCATATAATGCGCATCCTCTTCTGCGGGAATAGCTCAGCTGGTAGAGCGATACCTTGCCAAGGTATAGGTCGCGAGTTCGAACCTCGTTTCCCGCTCCAGGATATCCGGGAAAGCTTTTTCAGCTTTCCCTTGTTTTTTGAGTGGCGGCGATTTCGCCATATGGCGCGATAGCAAAGCGGTTATGCACCGGATTGCAAATCCGTGAAGGGCGGTTCGACTCCGCCTCGCGCCTCCAGTAGTTCGCGGGAATAGCTCAGCTGGTAGAGCGATACCTTGCCAAGGTATAGGTCGCGAGTTCGAACCTCGTTTCCCGCTCCAGATACAAAAAGGGGAAGCCATCGGCTTCCCCTTTTTCATTCCCTCTCACTCGTTGGCAAGTTGAGCCATCAACAATGCCGCCGTCTGCTCCAGCAAACTGACATCGAGCACACCGATACACTCTTCCGCTGTCTCGATCCCTGCGAGGATGGATGGTCGTTCTTCCGGCGTGATCTCCCAGACATCCGTGCTATCCCCGCGCCTGCGCACTTCGAACAAGGTGGCGATCGCTGCATCCAGCGTGGCGATGGCTTCATCCTTGTTGCTGTGTTTCATCACCAATGCCGAACGCACCACCGAGATCGCCGCAGCCAGACGGCCGAAGGCGGTGACGCTGAAGCGGCCTTCGCAGGCAGCCTGGTATGGCAGATGCATGTCCATCGCATAGATATCCTTGAGCCCCTGGGTGACCGGGACGCGCAGATTGGGATTCTTCTTGCTCATTCTTGGGGCGACCTTTCTGTCTGCTGACTTACTCTCCGATACGGCATGAGGAACCAGTGTCGTTCACCAGCATTTCTTCTGCGCCGCATAACGCTGCCAGGCCTTGTCCAAGCCCCGCGCGAGCTGCGCATGATCATGCACGATCCATTCATGGATGCGCGCCAGTGTATCGCGCCTCGCTCGATTGTCCAGTCGTTCGAGCAGATGTCGGGCGACACTCAGGTCGTTCATCTCGCCCAGCAGTTCCTGCAAACGGATCAGTGCCTGTAACAGACCTTCACATTCCTGCCACAGACCGGCAAACATCTCCAGCGTATAACGCATCTTCTTGCAGGCGATGCGCAGGGCATGCACCGACGCCGCATCATCTCTATGCAGCGCCGCCCCAGCCTCCTTCAGGCGCCGTCTGCGCGTGTCCAGCAGAGCGCGGGCGAACGACTCGACACCGATGCAGCGTGGCTCGATGTTGCCTTGCATCCAGCAGCCGAGGCGCAGCAGCAGGCGCTGGAAATCCGCCGCCGCCAATTGCGTAACGGCTTGCGCCTGCTGTTCACGGCGGACGCGCTGGGCTGCCTGTAGCAGCGTCCCCACTTCATCCGCAGGCAGCCGATTCAGGGTGCGGGTGACCAGCACATCCCAATCGCGCGCCTGTCCCAACATGACACACAGCGCAGACACCTGGCGGGAAATTTCGGCAAGCTCCTCGTCATCCGTATACAAACGTCTTGCCAGCATCAGCGCGACACGCAGGCGGCGCAAACCGACGCGCACCTGATGCAGGAATTCGGCGTCGTGCCCGAGCAATGCCCCCGGGACGTTGTCCTGGACATGCGTCAAGCAGGCTGCGATGTTGTCCAGCATGGCGCTGGCAGCATCCTGCCGCGCAGCCAGCTGCGGCAGCCTGGCCTTGCTGGGCATCGGCGAAGCAGCGGAACACAGGCGATAACCGTATTCGGCCTTGCTGGTGTGTTCGACACGCAACGGCACGCTGTCCATCAAGCGCAAGGCGAGTTTGAACAAACTTTGCGGCGAACCGGAGATGAGTTCCAGTTCCAGTTCCGAGATGGGATGTATCCCCTTGCCGGCACTGACCTCGCCACTGTCCAGACACAGTTCGATCTGCGCCCCTTCGAATGACAACAGCCGGACCGAGCGCGTAAATGCGGTGACGAAAACCGGTTGCAGATGGTGATGCACGCCGGATGGCAGCCGTCCGCCAGCGGCTTCGAGTGCCGCCAGATCGAGTCGTTGTGCGGCGACCGGCATCTCCCACTCATTGCGTTGGTGCAGTCCGGCACTCACCTGCCCGCCGCCCTTCAAGGTCTGCAACCATTGCTTGCCCACGCGGCGCAGGCGCAAAGCGCAGGCATGCCGCCGGAGTGCAAGGTCCGGCGTGTCGTAATAGATGCTGTAGAGTTTCTTTACCTGGGCACGTCCGCTGGAGAGCTCGCGCAGCAAAGGATGGCGCTTAAGTCGTTGCAGATCCTCCGGCCGGATGCCCAGCTTCAGTTCGGTCTCGATGCTCATACCGCCTCCCCTGCCGCATGGCCGGATGCCCAGGCCCACTGGAAGTTGTAACCGCCCAACTGGCCGGTGACATCCACCACCTCGCCGATGAAATACAGGCCGGGCACTGCCTGGCATTCCATGGTGCGCGAGGATAGCGCGCGCGTATCCACCCCGCCACAGGTGACCTCGGCCTTGGCATAACCCAAGGTGCCGCTGGGCGTGATGCGCCAAGCCTTCACGCAGTCGGCCAGCACGCGCAAGACCTTGGCGGGTATCTGGTTCACCGGACACTCGCGATAATCCTCAGGCACCAGTGTGTCGGCCAGTCGCTTGGGCAGGTATTGCGCGAGGAAATTGGCCAACTGCATCTTGCTCGGCGGTTGCGCCGCGAACGCGGCATGCAGGTCGAAATCGGGCAACAGATCGATGATGAGCGGCTGCCCCGCCTCCCAATAGGAAGAGATCTGCAAGATCGCCGGGCCGCTCAGGCCGCGATGGGTGAACAACAGGTTCTCGCGGAAGCTGCGTTTGCCGCAACTCACGCGCGCATCCAGCGCCACGCCGGACAGCTCGGCATAAGGCGCCCAGACCTCGGGATGGAAACTGAGTGGCACCAGGCCGGGCTTGAGCTTGGTGACGGGGATGCCGAAACGTTCGGCCAGGCGATATCCCAACGGCGTGGCACCGATCTTGGGGATGGACAGGCCGCCGGTGGCGATCACCAGCGCCGGGGCACGAAAACTGCCGCGCGAGGTCTGTACCACGAAACCCTCTTCCTGCCGCACTTCCTCCACACTGCACGGTCTGCACCATTGCACGCCGGCGGCCGCACATTCCTGCTGGAACATATCGATGATGGCAGGCGCCCCCTGGTCGCAGAACAATTGTCCCAGGGTCTTCTCGTGGTAGGAGAGGCCATGCCGGTCCAGCAGCTCCATGAAATGACGCGGCGTGTAACGTGCCAGCGCGGAACGGCAGAAATGCGGGTTCTGCGACAGATAGTTGTCCGGCCCGACATCCAGGTTGGTGAAATTGCAGCGACCGCCGCCGGAGATGCGGATCTTCTCCGCCAGCTTGGGTGCATGGTCGATGACGATGACGCGGCGTCCGCGCTGGGCGGCGGTCATCGCACACATCAGGCCGGCGGCGCCCGCCCCCAGGATCAGCACATCGGCGGTGACGGGATTCATCCCGCGTTCTGCAAGCCGCGCCAGATGCAGGCGCCCTTGCTGGCCTTGTCGATGTCGGCCAATTGCGTCTCATGCAACGCCAACTCTTCTTCGCTGGCGGCCAGAACACGTACCGCAACGTTCAGCTTGGCGCCACTCTCCAGCGAGGTGACCGCTTCCGGCTCGGCAGCCTCCTGTTCGCCCAGCAGGCTGCCCTGCCCGCGCGTCATGCCGAGATAGACTTCGGCCAGCAGCTCGGTATCGAGCAAAGCGCCGTGCAGCGTGCGGTGCGAATTGTCGATCTGATAACGGTCACACAACGCATCCAGGTTGTTCTTCTTGCCGGGATGCAGTTCCTTGGCCAGCTTGAGCGTGTCCAGCACCGGGTTGTCCAGCGGCGGCAGTCCCATCAGACCCAGTTCGGCATTCAGGAAGCCCATGTCGAACGGGGCGTTATGGATGATCAGTTCGGCACCGGCGATGAATTCCAGTAAGGCTGGAGCGATCTCGGCGAAGCGCGGTTCATCTTGCAAACGATCCAGCGTCAGGCCGTGCACCGCAGCCGCGCCTTCATCGATCTCGCGTTCCGGGTTGATGTAGCGATGGAAAGTGCGGCTCGATACCTTGCGCCCTTCCAGTTCGATAGCCGCGACTTCGATGATGCGATGTCCCTGGCGCGGGTCGAGACCGGTGGTTTCGGTATCCAGTACGACTCTTCTCATGCCTGCCCCCTCAATTGTTCGATGCCGCGGTTGGCCAGCGCATCGGCGCGTTCGTTGCCGTCATGCCCGGCATGCCCTTTCACCCACAACCATTCGATCTGGTGGCGGCTGGCAGCTTCATCCAGCCGGCGCCACAGGTCTTCGTTCTTCACCGGCTTCTTGTCGGCGGTCTTCCAGCCGCGTCGCTTCCAGTTGGCCAGCCATTCGCTGATGCCCTGCTGCACATATTTGGAATCGGTATGCAGGCGTACCTGGCACGGACGGGTCAAAGCCTCCAGCGCCGCGATGGCGGCCATCAGCTCCATGCGGTTGTTGGTGGTGTGCGCCTCGCCGCCACACAGTTCGCGCTCCTTGCCTTTCGCGCGCAACAGCGCCCCCCAGCCGCCGATGCCGGGATTGCCCTTGCAGGCACCGTCGCTATAGATCTCCACTACTTCACTCGCTGCTTCCACGTCTTTGTGTCCCTTTGTTCAGTTTGGGGGTACTGGGCATGAGCTTCTGCACCAGTCCCTGGTTCCATTTCGGTTTGATCAGGCGCATGCCGGGCACGCGCTTCACCGCATGCAGGAAATACACGCCGCCACTGACCGCCCACCATCTATCGCCGGCTTTCTCCATGAAGGCGGCACGATCCAGCCATTTCTGCTGACGGAACGGCGGCGCGTAGGCGGCGAAACGGCCGCCGACCACCTCGAAACCCATCAAGGCCAGCCAGTCCTTCAGGCGCGGCAAGGCGATGAAACGCCCTTGCCACGGGAAGCCTTGCTTGCGTCCCAGTGCACGATGCAGCCCCCACAGGCTGTAGGGATTGAAAGCGCTGATGATGAGATTGCCTTCCGGCATCAGCACGCGTTCCACCTCGCGGATGATCTGGTGCGGGTTGTCGGAGAATTCCAGCACATGCGGCAGCAACACCAGATCCAGGCTGCTGCTGTCGAAAGGCAGTTCGGTGCAGGCCAGACGCACCGCATTGCCGGCGCGGTTGCCGGCGGCGAAACGCAGCGGGATGCGGCTGTTGCGCAGGAAATCCTGCCCGGGATCGCCCAGTTGCACCGCATTGAAGCCGAAGATGTCCGCCACCGTGCGGTCGAAATAAGCCTGTTCGCGCGCCAGCACATAACTGCCTTGCTCGGTCGCGAACCAGTCACTCAGGCTGTTGGCGATTAACTTAGAATTGGGCATCCGGTCCGTATGCTATCCATCATGTTGAACATCACTCCCATCCCCGCCCTGGAA
>JAJZSA010000070.1 GCA_021822115.1 Pseudomonadota bacterium | reverse complement strand
GATCGACGTGTCGCCGCTGCCCGCGCTGGCGAACGGCTATGTCACCTTCGGCTGCTTCAACAACCTGGCCAAGATGAACGACGAGGTGGTCGCGTTATGGTCGCGTGTGTTACAGACGGTAGCGGGCAGCAAGCTGTTCCTGAAATCGAAACAACTGGGCGACGCGGCCGTGCGTCAGCAGACACAGGCACGTTTCGCCGCACACGGCATCGCGGTCGAGCGTTTGATTCTGGAAGGCGCGGCATCGCGCGAGAAATATTTCGCCGCCTATCATCGTGTGGACATCGCACTCGACCCCTTCCCCTATCCGGGCGGCACCACCACGGTGGAAAGCCTGTGGATGGGCGTGCCGGTACTGAATCTGAGCGGGGAGTCGTTCCTGTTCCGTCAGGGGGTGGGGTTCTTGTCTAATGCGGGTTTGCAGGAGTGGGTGACGCGTAATACAGAGACATATCTGGTGCGGGCAGCATCGTTTGCGGCTGATCTGCAGAGGCTGGAGGGATTGCGGGCTGCGTTGCGGCAGCAAATCGAGGAATCTCCAATCATGGATGGCAGACGTTTCGCAGATAAGTTCGGAGCACTGTTGCAGGAGCTGGGAAAGCCGCTGGGGTAATACCAGTCCTTTTGCTGTTGCGGCCCCCCTGAGTTACTTGGCGTTTCGTTCCCTGTAGACATTCTGGGTGTGATTGACGAAGCGATCCAATTGCGCCCAAGCTTCATGCATCACACTTTCTTCATATTTCTTCCTGAATCGGCGGGCGTTCTCTTGAGCACGTGCGATGGCCTCGGGGCTGAGATCCATGGTCATGCCGTCATCGACAGGGCACTTGAAGCTGGAGAGGTTGTTGTGCCAGTAGTCAGTTTCGATGATGGCGACCGGGCAGCCGCAGAGCAAGGCTTCGGTAATCAGTGCTGTCGGCTCATAGACGTAGAGTAGCTTGCTTCGGCGCAGTGTCGCCGCAATCTCGGCATGCGACATCTTTACATCCTTGCAAAGGCTCGTTGCACCGTTCACATGCTCAGTCAGCTTGCCGCCAGCATGCAGGAACTTGTGCGCATAGAAGCAAACCTGGTCGCGTGTCGAATCATGCGGATTGTCGTCGTTGTTGAACAGGGAAAGGTCGCATGTCGGAACATGCAGGATTCGGCCTGGCATGCCTTCCGGCAAATAGATTGGGCTGTAAGCGAAAATCAGATCGCTGTCGGGGAAGGTCAGGTCGCCAGCGATATGACCGGGCTGGTTGAGCAGCCAGCGTACGACCAGTCCACCTGCGGCAAACGGGTCGCCGGATACGATCTCAGGATAGACCACGATCGGTTTTCTGCCCGCCAGATGATGTCGATGCAGGATGTGTTCGTCCAGCGTCGGTGTGCGTAGGTGGGTAGCGGTCCCTTGGCAGGTCACAAAAGCTTCTGCGCCACTCTCGTTCAACGCATGGCAGAGGTAATGCAGCGCGCGTATGCCTGCCGATTGCTGGATATAGTCGAGCGCGACGATGTAGTAGGGGGCGTGGCGCGTCGTGTAGAAGCTGCGAGGAAGGTGGATCATTCGGTCGGCCGTGAAATAAAGGGAAGTGTGTGGCGTGTTTTCAGCACGGATGGGGGAACTCGGCGCAATGTTCGCACACCCTTGTTGATCCACCAAATATGCAGCTGCCATGGTGCCGCACCCACGGGAGCGGCGGACCTAGTAAAGCTTTACAACCAAGGCATGTCCGTTCAGATTGTGCAGGACCAGGCGATCGGCCAGGTCGAATTGTTCATTGACATAGCGGGTGACGCCGACGCAGGGTTCGAAGCCGTAGTCGTCGTAGACCACCAAACCGCCGGGTACCAGTCGCGGCCAGACCCATTCGTTCACATCCTTGGCTGAGTTGTAGACGTCCACATCGATATGGCACAGCCGGAATTTTCTGTCGGCGATGCTGTCGCCGGTCTGCTCCGGGAAGATGCCTTGCAGGATCTCGTAACGCTCCAGGCCTAATCCACGGAACAGCGTTTGCACGGTCTCGATGCTGGTGTCGGCATGTTCGCCCCCCGTATATTTGCTGTCCTTCTCACCAGCCTTCACCACGCCCAGGAAAGTGTCGGCGAGGAAGACTTGGCTAGATAAGCCGCACTGTTTGGCGGTGTGCGCCAGCAAGGCGCCAGAGCCGCCGCGCCATACGCCTACCTCGAGGATGTCTCCTTCCGGCAGCTTGCCAAGTTGTCGGGTCAGCGCATATAGCTCATGCAGCCGGAAGATATCCACCAGCGTATGCTGCCTGACAGCCTCATAGATGGCTTTGAAATCAGCATCATCCTGCCATGGGCTGTAACCGGCGACAGGACGGATGGGGGCATAGGAATACTTCATATTTTCTTAATCAACGGCTAGTTGAATCTTTTGAGTATGGAGGGATCTCCATGCGCCAGATATTCGTCCAGCAGCTGGATATGTTCGACGTGGTCCATCTTTCTGGTGGCAGCTGGATCGGATTCCGCGACGTCGAATATGAAATCGTTCAGCACTTGGCGTAGCGCTGTGAGGAAATCGTCCTTCACAGGAGCGACCACCTCATTGAATTTGTCGCTATGTGTCATTTCCAGCGCCATGCGGATGACGCCGAAGTTGGTTGCCAACCGCCCCATGCTGTTGGCTTTTGAAAGCAGGCGCACGGTCAGATTGAAGTCATGTTCGAATCGAAATAGATAGTCGTTCATGAATGTCAGTTCGACGATGTCGCGACGACCTTTCCTGAATTTTGAGGTTTCACTAGCGCCGTGGATGCGATAGGTGCCGAGCCTTTGATTTACTACATATGCCTTGCCAACCTTGCAGAGGTTGCACCACATGAAGTGATCGCCAAGTCCCTGCAGCAGCATCTCGGGTCTTGCGCTCTCGTAGATATCAAAGGAGCCGGTTCTTGCCTGAGATACCCTTCGAATGAGGCTGAACGAAGGGTAGATCCAGTTGGTGAAAGCGAGATAGTTCAGGATGTCGTGTGGTCCGGTGGGGAGCCGCGGCAGGAACAGGTTCTGACCGAAGACGCGCTTATCCTCGACGAGTCTGGAGCAGAGTGAATAGGCAAAGGAACAGTCTGGGTTGGCATTTAACCCTTGCGTGGTGACTTCAAGGAATGTCGGTTCCCATTGGTCGTCGGCGGCAAGAAAGACGGCATAGGGCGCGTGCCCCATGCGGTAAGCCTTGATGGATGACTTCGACGATCCGATGTTGGTGTCGTTCCTGACATACTGGATGCGACTGTCGCGCGCGCACCAGCTTTGCGCTATCTCTTGCGTGTCATCGGTCGAAGCGTTGTCGATGACGATGACACTGAAGTTGCGGAAGGTCTGGGCGACCACGGACTTCAGGCAATCGTCCAGAAAGCGTCCGTAATTGAATACGGGGACGATAATGTCGACTTCGGGATTATTCATCCCAGCCCCCGATCTTCAACAGCGCTTGGTAGGTGTGGCTGCAGGCGGCACTGATGCGTTCGATCTCGGGTGCGTCAAGCACAGAACTATGTCGTCCGACCGATTCCTGGCTCATTTTCTGGCCGTAGAGTGGTGACATCCACTCGCTGTGGCTTTTACGCTCGCCCAGCTTGAGTGAACGTTGCCACAGCTTATCGACATTCAGGTCATCCACCCCGATAAAGCTGGACAGCTCGGCGAGCGGCATGCCGTCGACCAGTTGCTCATAGCGTACTAGTTTGACGCGGCGCAGCGTCGCCTCATCCAGTTGTAATACGTACTCATGCACCGCATTATATTCGCGGCAGATGGTGTCGATGAAATCGGCACCGATGGCATGCGGGTCTGTGCTGCCAAGACGTCGCATCTCGATTGAAACGCGGGAGGCGATCACATCTCTGGGGTCGCGGATCGAAATGATCATCCGACTTTCTGGCAGCAACTTGAGGATGATGTTTGCATAGCGTGTCATGCCGGGATCCTTGAGCACCAGCTTCGCCGGACGGTCCAGGAATTGCCACATATCCTTCAATACGCCGCGCATGATGTCGGCATGGTAATGCTCGAAATCTTCCAGCGTGGCGAAATAGCAGTTGGTGTGCAGGTCGAAACGATTGCGGCCGACGATGAACGGATGAACGAGCGAGGTGAAATAGTCGCACTCGGCCGATAGCGGATTGGTTGCCTGGGAAGTACTGATCAGGCTGAGCAGCAGGGTGGTGCCTGTGCGTGGTGCGCCGCATACGAATACGGGATCAAAGTCCAGTCTTTGCGAGGCTGAGCAAGTGATTTTTTCCATGGTTTGCGCGTTTCAGATGCCGCGTGAGTAGATGATGGATTTCAGTTGATCGTTCTCGGCATAAGGGCTGTCGATCATCTCGATCATGACGGGATGGTCCGCCGGAATATCGCTTTGGGCTACCTCGCCATTCATCCATTCACGGCAAGAAATCTGGCCTTTCTGCAAGGGGATGGCCAGATAGACGGCATCGCCGGTCAGTTTTTCACCTTTCTTGATCTCGCGCCGGGCGTAGACGCCGCGAACCAGAGAGTCCAGATAGGCCTTCTCTTTGCTGGGGGGGATGCGCTTCTGTATCCCGGGCGAGCCGCACATCTCGACCGCCTTCTTGTAGGCCTTGAACCACTGGTCGACCTGATGCGGCAGGCTGCAATAGGGGGAGACTGGATGGTCGTCGTGTTTGATGTCGATATGACGCTCGAAGGTGCGAGCCCCCTTGGCATATGCAATGGTTATAGAGGTGCTCCAATCGTTGTATTCGTGGGTGGAGAAACCGATTACATGATTGGGGTAGCGACTCTTCAGAAAGTCGACCTGGTTGATCTCCAGTTCTCTGTCCTCGGACGGATAGATCGAGACGCAATGATTGATCGCCAGTGGGATGTTGCGCTTGGAGAAGAACGATACCAGATCGTCGATATCCTTCAGCGAAGAGCCGCCGGTCGAGACGATGACCGGTTTGCGCGTTGCCGCGATGCGGTCGATCAGTACCCAGTCATTGATGTCCGAGCTGGCCAGCTTGATGATGTCGATGCCGAGCTGCACGCACATGCCGACCGAATGCTCGTCGAAAGGGGTGGCCATGGGGATGCAGCCGCCCTTGCGTATGGCTTGGATGATGACGGCGTAGTCGTCCCAGCTCAGTCGTGTATCCAGCGTTTTCTTGATGTAGCGTATGTCGTCGCGGTGACGGAAATCCTTGTGGATGAAAGCATCGACATCGCGGAACTGCACCTTGATCGCCGCCTTGACGTTATTGAAGCGCACGATGCGCGAATAGTCGGTGACGATCTTGAGCGCTCGCTTGAGGTCGCCCCAGTGGTTGTTCGCCATTTCCAGCACGAACAGATCTTCGAAGATACGTTTATCGAGGCTCATCAGCTTTGGTGTCTATCATGTTGCGTTTCAGTTCTTCGCGGTCGAGGAAGGGATACATGTCTTCCAGCGATGGTGAGACGATAGTGCCGTCCGGCAGCTGACGCGAGCTCATGCGTGGCTCGAAGCCTTGCGTCTCATCCAGCATGACTTCGCACAGTTGAGGTCCGGACGCACGTAATACATCATCGACACGTTGCGGGAAATCTTTAGCCGTCAGTCGCGTTGCGGGGATCCCGTAGGCGACGGCAACCTTGACGTAATCGGGGAAAGACACACCATTTTCCGGGCTTTCGCCGACCATGCGCTTGAAGAAATTGCCCTGCGAGCTGCGGATCGAAAGATAGCCGCGGTTGTTAAGCACGAAAATCTTGATTGGCAAGTTGTGGTGCGCCACGGTTTGTAGTTCCTGGATGTTCATCTGCAGACTACCGTCACCCGCGAGGCATATGATGCGCTCCTGTTTCCCGCGCACGCGCGTGGCGCCAAAATAAGCACCGATGGCCGCCGGCAGGTCGTACCCCATCGAGGCGCTTCCCGAGTTGGAGAACAGGCGTTGTCCACGTTTCAGTTGCGCAACTTGGAACGGGACGATGCAAGCGGCTGCGTTGGCGCAGGCGACGATGTCTTGTTCAGACAAGCGTTCGAATAGTTTCTCGACGAAGTGATAGGGATTGATCAGTTCGTCTTTCATCTCCCGCTGGGGGGGCGTCACCACCGGGTAGTCCTGCATGCGTTGGCGGCACCACGCCAGCCATGTGCGATATTTCAATGAATTGTGACCACTCTCTGGCAGCAGGCGCTGTAATGTGCCCAGCAATGGTTTGATGTCGCAATGGATGGCATGGTCGGGACGGTAGGTCGGCTTCGTAAGTTCAGCTGGATCGATGTCGACCTGAATGACTTCGGCTTGTCGGGCGAAAGCGGCCCAGTTGTAGCTGGTCTGACGGATATTGAGCCGGCTGCCGAATACGATCAGCAGATCAGCGTTCTGTACCGTGAAGTTGCCCGCGCGCGTACCGATGGTGCCGGGACGGCCGCAGAACAGTGGGTCGTCGCTGGCAATGAGATCGTGCGTCCATGCCGTGACCACCGGTAAACCCAATGCCTGTATGACGGCTTCAAACTCTGCCAATGCATTGCCGGCACGGATGCCGGTTCCCGCCATGATGACCGGGCGTTTGGCTTGTGCGATGCGTTCCAGAATGAAACGGCAGTGTTGCGCTACGACGGTTTCGGACCAGGCTTCTTCCTGTGACGGCAGGTAGCGACGTAACGTTTCCGGTTCGATCTGTGCGGCTTGTACGTCGATTGGAATATCCAGCCAGCACGGACCAGGGCGGCCGCTGGTCGCCAGGTGCCAGGCACGATCGAGATGCCAAGCGATATCCGTCGGGTCGAGCACGGTCTCACAGTATTTGGTGATGGGGCGCGCCATGGCCACGATGTCTGCTTCCTGATCCCCGAGCTGACGCAGCCCAGGCAGATGTTTGCCGGCCATGCAGGTTTCGCGTTTCACTTGTCCGGAGATGACCAACATGGGGATGGAATCTGTCCAGGCGCCAAATACACCGTTGAGTGCGTTGATGCCGCCAGGGCCGGTGGTGACGTTGACGATGCCGGGCATGCCGCTCAGCCGGGCATAACCTTCGGCTGCGATGGCAGAGGCTTGTTCATGGTGATTGCAGATCACCTGGAGGTCCGGATGGAAGCCGAAGGCATCGTTGAGGAACATGGCGCCGCCGCCGGTCACCAGGAAGACGTGGCGTACGCCGCGCTGAGCGAGATAGTCGGCGATGAATTCGGAAACGCGTATGGACATGTCTTTCCTTTTCAGGCGGGCAGTGCGTACAGCACCAAATCGAAAGAAGATTGTGCATGGCCTCGCACGTAGAAGCGGTAGCCGAGCTTCCAGCTCTCGATCAGGAATGGGATGCGCCACAGATGCTCCGGGTGATGATAGAGACTGACGGCGAGTGCCGGACGATGCCGGGCGATGGTTCGTGCCGCCCCGGTCAAGGCATCCAGCTCGGCACCTTCCACGTCGAGCTTGATCAGGTTGGGGCGGAAGTTGGGCAGCGCTTCATCCAGTGCGACGCAGGTGATCTGCTGGGGGGCATTGCTGTCAATGTGGCTGCCGCCGCCCATGCCTGCGGTGAAGCCGATACGTTTGGTCTGTTCAGCCAGTCCGCAAGGAAGGCAGATCACGGAATCGTAGCGGTCGCAGTTATGGGCCAGCGTGCGGAAATTATCCAGATCCGGTTCGAACGCAGCGATGGCCCCGAAGGTATAACCGGCTGCATCCAGTTGACGCAAAGTATCCCCAGTGTATGCGCCGCCATCGATCAAGCGCAGTGGCTGCGGCCAGCGCGGCAGGTCTTGCGGGAAATATTGGTCGAGGAGTCCCGGGGGGGGGAGGGCGTCATAGTCGCCCCCCAGCCGGAGCTGCAATGCCGCATTCAGCCAGGTTCGACTGGTAGCGTCCGCCAGCATGCCGTCCAGTCGTTCGAGTTCGGAAGCGAACGGCAGATAGAAACGGCGCGGGGCCAGCCAGTAATGGAAGGGAAGGTCTGGAAATAGGTCATGTAGATCTATCGGTGTCAGTACCCGAGCAAAACCCGCTTCGCGCAGCTGGTGCAGGATGGGGGGGATGGGAGTGTGTTCGTTATGGATGGCGATGACGATGGCCATCGTGCTGGCGTCGTGATTCCCCAGCCACTCGGCGGGAGCCTGTACCGGTATATCTGCGCAGCGCCGTTCCGGTGTGGCGTTGGTATCCAGCACCGTAGGAATTTCGACGCCGCGCGCCAGCAGTTCTTGTATGACCTGCTTTCCTTTGTTGCCGGCACCATAAACCAGAATCTGCCGTGGAATCTGCGGAAGAGGTATATCTACTGCCTGAATCAGTTCAGTGATGATGCGCTGCAATCCGCGAGCCTTTCAGTTGACGATGCATTCATATGACAAACCGAGCGCATGGTACTCGGCCAGGATTTGTTCGGCTACCAGTGCTGCCGCGATCACCACCAAGCAATCCGCTGGGAGTGCCTGTAATCCAGTCGCCGGTGCGGAGACGATGCAGCCGGCGAAACGGTGACCTTGCTTGTTGCAATCGCCATCCACCACGGCGACGATGCGTGCGTTGGCCATGGCTGCCTCTTGCAGCAATCGCTGCGCTTGTGACCCCGCGCCCCACAATGCGATAGGGCGGTGTTGTGCCAGCGCTTGTTGCAAAGCGGCAGACATCGTACGTGTTTGAGCTGACTGCCTTACATAGGCGGCGACCGCCAAACGACAGGTGTCGTCTGGTCGCAGGTGGGCGGGCATAGCGGTGGGCGATAGCAAGGCGAATACGGCAGGATATTCGTGGCCCCCCTGAACACTGAGGGTCTTGCTCCCTGAATATTCGGTATGGAAGCCGCTGCTGCGTGCCAGATTGTCAAGGCTGGCATGGTCGAAGTGATTGATGTGCTCGCTGTCGAAGTAATACCAAGGCACGCTTGGATGTTCTACATAGCGAGCGGCATCCGGCGTCTCGACATAGATGCGCCCAGAGGGCGACAGCAGTGCATGCAAGGAGGCCAGTGCTTCGCGCGGTAGTAACAGGTGTTCCAGAACGTGCGACAGAACGATCAGGTCGAACTGCATCCCGGTTGCGGGCAGCTCGCCCAGCCAGCCGTGGAACGCCAGCAACCCCAGCTTCTGTATGCGCGTAATGCACGCATTGGAGGGGTCCATGCCGGCTAGGTGGCTGAAGCCGTGTTGGCGCAACGCTAGCAGCAAGCCGCCATTGCCGCAGCCGATGTCGAGCACGCGCGCATTAGCCGGCACGTATTGGGCTAACCAAGCCGCCGTCTGGGCCAAGCGCTCGCGATCGAAGTCCTGTTCGCCTCCGCCGGTTGCGATGGCGGGATCTTCATAGTGGGAGAAGTCTGAGTAATAGCGAGCATAGTCTGCACTGCTGCCCGGTGTGTCGGCATAGACGAACCCGCAGTCTGTCGATGCGACTATCGTGTAGGTTGTGGGTAGAGGCGAATCTGCGGGCAAGGAAAAGTGCATTTCGTGCAACGGATAGCATGCGGTTCCGCCACAGATGGGACAGGCGCGATTTTGTACGTGCGTGATCTCGGTCATGTATTTGCCTTGAGCCAAGAGAGGGTGCGCGCAATGGAATCGTCCAGCGGAATGGTTTCATTCAGGCCCAGTTCGTCACGGGCGCGAGTGGTGTTCGGTACATAGCGGGGGGCGGGGCTGCTGTCTTCTGGGGTGAGGATGCGTACTTTCCCGGGCTGACCGGAAAGGCGGGCGACGCGCTGTGCCAAATCGGCGATGCTGCATGCTTCATCTGAGCCCACGTTGTAGGGACGCATGTTCTGCCCGCGCAGCAAAATGGTGAACAGCCAGATTGTCAGGTCGGCGGCGTGCAGGTATGAACGTTGCGGACGTCCATCGCCTCGTATGACGATCTCTTTGTGGGCCATTGCATCACGCATGAAATTGCCGATGGCGAAATGCCAGTCGAGTGGTAGGTGTGGGCCGACAAAAGCGAAGCAGCGTGCGATCTTGCCCTGTAATCCGGAATCGTTGGATGCGATGGCCAGTTGCAATTCCGCGAGACGCTTGCCTTCTGCATAGACGGAATCTGCATCGGTGATGTCAGGACCGCCGGAATAGTCTTCGGGGATGCTGGACAGGGAAGGCGGCTGTGCTCCGTAAACGGCACCGGAACTGGTGAACAGCAAGTTATGTGTTTTTGCCCGTGCTGCAAATTCAAGCACTCGGTGAGTGCCGCCCAGGATGGTATCCAGCGCTTCACCGGGCTTCTCTGCATTGAAGCGTGCGTCGGTTGAAGTCGCGGCATGGATGATGTGGCCGAACTCACCCTGGGGGAAATCGAAATTTCTTATATCTCCCTTGATCCAAGTGCAGCTTGCTGCCAAATGCGGGTGCAGGGCCACGAACCTTTCGGGGGAACGTGACAGGATAGAGACGTCTACGCGTGCGTTGAGGCGAGAGTTGGCTGCGGTGATTGCTTCCAACAGCCAGACACCGAAGAAACCGGTGCCACCGGTGATGAAGAGTCTTTCGCCGGACAGCTCTTGCCAGAGGTTTTCGCTGCGCGCCAGGATGTATTCTAGGTCTGCTGGCGGGAGAGGTCGCATCACTTTCATCGTGTGATGTCCAAGTGCAGGAGCGCTTCCAACAAATCAGCAGGTTGGGATGCGCGAGACCACGACGTGATGGAGTCCCAGTTCTCGAAGTTCCCATATCCCCAATCAGCCGCGATGAAATATAGGCCATTTGCGGAGGCGGCGAAACCGTCTGCTGGGGTATCTCCGATGTAGATGGCCTGCGAGAGGGGGATTTTCAGGTCTCGAAGTTGGCAGTGCAGCATAACGGTCTTGTTGGGATGCCTAGGTTGCACCATGTCTAAAGTGTAGATCGAAGAAAACCATGAGTCCCAGCCGAACAACTGAATGAGCTTCCGCGTGGGCGCCATTCTTTTGTTGGTCGCCAGATGTAGAGTGAACCCATATGCGTGGAGTCGCTGCAATACTTCGCCGATCTCTGGATAGGGTTTTGTTCTGCTTAGGCCTAAGCTGTCGTAGCGAACCACGAAGGCCTCACTGAGTTGAGCGAGTGTCTGAGAATCGCTGAGCCCTGTGATACAGGCAAGTGACTCTTGCAGCGGTGGGCCAATCAGATCCGTTTCCAGAGGTCGTGTTAGTTTGAGCCCTGCTTCTTTAACACACTCCTCCATACAATGAAGTATGGAGGAGGCAGAGTCGATCAGGGTGCCATCCAAGTCGAAAATCAGCGTGTGTGCCAAGCGTTATCCACCCTGTGGATATCTGAGGTCAAAGCGAACTATGGAGCCATGGCTGATTTTCAGAGCCTGCATCTGTGTGGCACCTTAGAGACTATTCCGTGACTCTTGGCTTAGGGCGTTTCCCGACCTTTACCTGCACCACGATCTCGTTCTCGCTGCGCATCAGGTGCAGCTCGGCGGGTTTGCCGGGCGGGAGTGCGGAGATGGTCTCGAGCATGGCGGTGGAGTCTATGAGTTCGCTGCCGCCGATGCTGAGCAGGACGT
>JAJZSA010000069.1 GCA_021822115.1 Pseudomonadota bacterium | reverse complement strand
TTGATGCCGCGCTGAAGGGTAGTAGCCATGTCCGTCTCCTAGGCCTCGATGCCCTTGAACCCGTTCACCGCGCCGTTGTACCAGCGCGCGATGAAGGTCGAGAACATGTGGGCGAGTTTGGTGAAGGGGGCGACGATCAACAGCAGCTCCACGCTCAGGATATGCAGGGTGAGCAGCGTGACGTACTGGAAGCCGATCTCGCGCAGCAGCATGAAGCCGGTCAGTAGCGGCAGGAAGGAGAGCAGCCAGGTGAGATAGTCCTGGTAGTCGGACAGCATGCGTTTCACCGGGTCGATGAAACGGTGCACCAGCAGCGCGATCATGGCGGCGATGGACAGCACGGCCGTCATGTCGATCACGCCGCGCGGCAAGGCGGGCCAGTGTACGCCTAGCACGGCACGCAACAGGTCGATGTGCTGGCTGAGGAAGAAGAAGGTGATGAAGAAACCGAGATGGAACAGGTAACCGGCGATCACCGTGAACTTGCCGCGCGCGCTCAATCGCGGCAGCACGAAACTGCGGCGCAACATGGTGCGCAGACCGCCCGACCATTCCGAGCCGCGTGCCTCGGCCAGCGACTGCCTGCGACCGAGCAACAGCAGATGCAGCATGCGGTAGGCCATGCCGATCACGAACACCGCAGCAGCGATCTGTAGACCGGTGCCGCGTACCCAGAGCAACATTTCCTGGTCCATGCTCATTCCCCTTTCAGGTCTGCGATGGTGAGTTTCTCGCGCGTCCGTTGTGCCTGCTGGCGTTTGGCACGGTCCATGGCGCTGACCGCCACGGCCGCACCGGCACCGATGACGGCCGCTGCCTTGGCGACGCTGCTGACATCGGCAGCGGGCGCGGGCAACGGTGCATAGAAGCTGCCGGCATCCCAGAACTTCGGCTCCGAGCAACCGATGCAACCGTGACCGGCCTCGATCGGGAAACCGGCACCGCCGTTCCACTTGGTGGTGGCACAGGCGTTGTGCGTGGTCGGCCCCTTGCAGCCCAGTTCGTACAGGCACCAGCCGTTGCGTGCACCTTCGTCGTCGAAGGTCTTGGCGAACTTGCCCTGTTCGTACATCGGGCGGCGATAGCAGCGGTCGTGGATGGTCTCGCCGTAGAAGGCCTTGGGGCGGCCCAAGGCATCGAGTGCGGGCAGCGCACCGAAGGTCAGGTAATGCGCCAGCACGCCGGTGATCACCGCCGGGATGGGCGGGCAGCCGGAGATGTTGATGATGGGTTTGTCCTTCACGATGTCGGATACCGCCACTGCGCCGGTGGGGTTGGGCTGGGCGTTGGGCAGGCCGCCGAACGCGGCACAACTGCCCACCGCGACGATGGCCGCAGCGCCCTTGGCGGCTTCCTGCAACAGGTCCAGGTTGGTACGGCCGGCGATGGTGGAATACACGCCGCCATCGTTGAGCGGGATGGAGCCGTCCACCAGCAACAGGTATTTACCGTAGAACGTCTGCATCGCCTCCTCGCGTGCCTGCTCGGCGCCGAAGCCGGAGGCGGCTTGCAAGGTGTGGTGATAGTCGAGCGAGATCATGTCGAAGATCAGGCTCTCCAGCGTGGGCGAGTGCGAGCGCGTCAGCGACTCAGTGCAGCCGGTGCATTCCTGGAACGACAGCCAGATCACCGATGGACGCTTCGCCTGTACCAGCGCAGCGGCGATGGCCTGCGCGCTGCCCGGCGGCAACGCCATCATGGTCGCCATCGCGGCACAGAACTTGAGGAAGGAACGGCGGCTGATGCCTTGTTCCTGTAATCGCTGTCCCAGTGTTTCGTGTTCTTTCATCGTGTCACCTCACTCATCAGGCCATCGAATCTACTGCGGCAGCCATCTGCTGCGTTGCGCGGTGTTGGTTTCTGCATAACGCGCTTTGCGCATGAGCATACGCCGCCACTGCGTTGTCGAAATCCTCATGCTCGACATGTGCATTCCGGATGCTCGACATGTGCATTCCGGTTTCTGCGCGCCGTGCGCCTTGCATCTGGCCGTCCTCGCGACGATTCAACGGCCTGATATGTTCTTCTGCAATCTTTCCAATCCGTCGCGCACGTCTTCCGGCTGACTGGGCAGGATGGCAGGCACGGCGGCGATCTCGATCAGGTCGGCGACCACGTCGCCTTCCACATTGTGGTGCGTCACCCACCAGACGCCGGGGAATTGCGTCTCATAGATCTCGGAATCGCCGATGGCATCCAGGCGCGCGCTGACTTCGCCGCGCCCGAGTGCCGTGCGCAGGCCCTCGTATTCGGCCGGGGCGAACGGCAGGCTCTTGAGGTCGATCTGGGCGCTCTCGCCATGCTCGACGTAACGTTGCAGCAGGGTGGCGATCTCGTGTAGCAGGGCGTCGATGTTGCCGACGGAATAGGGGGCGGCGGGCTGGATGGGGATGGTGCGCAGGTTCATGCTTGCCATGCTGCGATGATCTGTTTCGCCTGGGCGCAAACTTGCGGCAAGGCGGTGGAAACGGCAGGTGATGGCAGTTCGCCCCAATCGATCTCCGCCGGCTGGATGCCGATCAGCGCGCGTTGTGTCGGCAGGTGGTCGGCGAGGCGGGCGATCATCATCAGGTCCAGCAGGCTGACCTCATGCACGCTGCGCTTGCGCTGGCTGCCGAGGAAAGTATCCATGTCATCGCCTTCGAACACCTGCGAGTGTCCGGGCACAGCGTTGAGTTGGGCGGCGTCGATGACGATGAGACGGTCGGCGTCTTCGATATGGCTGGCGAGGGTGAAACTCAGGGTGCCGCCGTCGATGAAGGTGATGTCGTCGCGATCCGCCAGCTCGTCGCGCAGGCGGTACAGCGCATGTATCCCCGCGCCTTCGTCGCGCAACAGGTTGTTGCCGATACCGAGGATCAATGTGCTGCCGGTTCTACTCATGACATCTGATGGATGGTGAGTCAACGACGGACGGCAATCTAGCATTAGAATGTGACGACTTCAATCATCCTTGGTGGTTATCCATGTGTCTCGGCATCCCCATGCAGGTCATGAGCATCGATGGTTACAACGCGCGCTGCGAGGCCAAGGGCGTTTCGCGCGAGGTGAGTCTGTTCATGTTGCAGGGCGAGGAGGTCAAGGTCGGTGACCACGTGATGGTGCATGTCGGCTATGCCTTGCAGGTGATGACCGAGCAGGAAGCGCGCTCGACCTGGGAGCTGCTGGATGAGGTGCTGGCGGCCGAGGTGCGCGATGCCTGAGGCGCAAGACTGGCTGGGTCGCATCCATGCCCTGAACATCGAGCGCCCGTTGCGCATCATGAACGTGTGCGGCGGACATGAACGCTCCATCTCTATGGCCGGGCTGCGCAGTGCATTGCCGAACACGGTCGGCTTGATCGCGGGACCCGGTTGTCCGGTGTGCGTATGTCCGGAAGAGGATGTCTACCAAGCGATACAACTGGCCGCACACGCGGGCGTGATCCTGGTCGCGTTCGGCGACATGTTGCGCGTGCCGGTGAACGTGCCCAAGGGCGAGTTGCGTTCGCTGGAGCGGGCCAAGGCTGCCGGGGCCGATGTGCGGCCGATCGCCAGCCCGCGCGAGGCGGTGCAGATCGCACAACAACATCCCGAGCGCCAGGTGGTGTTCTTCGCCGCCGGTTTCGAGACCACCATGGCGCCGGTGGCGGCGATGCTGCTGGAAGGTGTGCCGGACAATCTCTCGCTGCTGCTGTCGGGTCGTCTCACCTGGCCGGCGGTCGCCATGCTGCTGGATTCCGGTGCGCCGGGCTTCGATGCGCTGATCGCGCCTGGCCATGTCTCCACCGTGATGGGGCCGGAAGAGTGGCAGTTCATCGTGGACAAACATCACATCCCCGCTGCCGTGGCCGGCTTCACGCCGGTGTCGCTGCTGGCGGCGATGTATTCGGTGCTGCGCCAGCTGGTGGAGGGGAAGCGTTTCCTCGACAACTGTTATCCCGAGCTGGTGCGTGCCGGCGGCAATCCGGCGGCGCAGCGGCAATTGGCGCAGGCGTTCGAGGTGAGCGATGCCAACTGGCGCGGCATCGGCATCATCCCGGCTTCCGGCTATGTGCTGGCGCCGCGCTTCGCGGCACAGGATGCGCGCACGCGTTTCCCCGATTTCAACGATGCCGCACGCAAGCGCGCCGGGCAGATGCCGCCGGGCTGCGATTGCGCGCAGGTGGTGCTGGGGCGTATCAACCCGGACCAATGCAAACTGTATGGCACAGCCTGCACCCCCCGGCAGCCGGTCGGCCCGTGCATGGTGTCCGACGAAGGCGCGTGCCGCATCTGGTGGAGCAGCGGCGTGAGGGCGTCTGCAAGTGAGTAGACCCGGCTCAAATTCGCAGGCGAGACAAGGCGGCGACGAGCGAACGACGCAGACAGTGCAGTTAGCACGGCAAGGAGTGAGCGAGGAAGCCAACGCCGTATCGCCAATGAAGTTGAGTCGGGATGAAGCGCGGCGCTGGCTGCTCACAGGCCGCGTACAGGGCGTCGGCTTCCGGCCTTTCGTTTTCCTGCTGGCGCAACGTCATCGCCTGCGCGGATTCGTGCAGAACCGTGCCGGGCAAGTGCTGATCGAGGCGGCAGGCGAAGCGCAGGCACTGCACGATTTTGCGCAAGCCTTGCTCGCCGAAGCGCCGCCGCTGTCCCGGCCGCAGATCGCCGGGATGCAAGACATCGCCGTCGGTGAATGGACGCGCTTCGAGATCCGCGACAGCGCGGCAGAGGATACGGCGGACATCCACCTGCCGCCCGATCTCTACCTGTGTCCGGACTGCCAGCGCGAGATGATGGACCCACAGGATCGGCGCTATCGTTATCCCTTCATCAACTGCACGCAATGCGGGCCGCGCTACACGCTGATCGAACGCATGCCGTATGACCGCGCCAATACCACGATGGCGCACTTCGCGCTGTGCGATGCCTGCCGTGCCGAATACGAAGACCTGACCGACAGACGCTTCCACGCCGAACCCATCGCCTGTCCGCAATGCGGGCCGCAACTGAGATTCGCCGCGGGGGAGGTGAGGTTGCAGCGCGAAGACGCACTACAGGCGTGCATCGCCGCCCTGCGTCGTGGCGACATCGTCGCGGTGAAAGGCATCGGCGGCTATCACCTGATGTGCGACGCGACGAACGCGGCGTCCATCGCAAGATTGCGCGAACGAAAACAGCGGCCGCACAAGGCGCTGGCGGTGATGTTCCGCGACATGGCGGCCGTGCGTGCAGCACTGCAAGCCGATGCGCAGGCGGAAGCCGCGCTGTGCGATGCCGCGCGGCCCATCGTGCTGTTGCGTCGTCGGGCGGATGCAACATTTCCCGACGCCATCGCCCCCGGCCTGCGCGAGGTCGGCGCGATGCTGCCTTACAATCCTTTGCATCATCTGTTGCTGGAGGCGCTGGGCGCTCCGCTGGTGGCGACCTCGGCCAATCTCAGCGGCGAACCGGTGCTGACCGATGCGGCCGAAGTGGAGGCGTGCCTGGGCGCAGTGGCCGATGCCTTCCTGCATCACGACCGCGCCATCGCGCGCCCGGCGGACGACGCGGTGCTGCGCCTCATCGCCGGCCAGCCGCGCCTGATCCGCGCCGGACGCGGCATCGCTCCCATCGAGCTTGAACTGCCGTTCGAGCTGTCACAGCCGACGCTGGCCGTGGGCGGACACATGAAGAACACCATCGCCCTCGGCTGGGGCAGTCGCGCGGTATTGTCGCCGCACATCGGCGACCTTGATGCGCCGCGCAGTTTGTACGTGTTCGAGCAGGTCGTCGCCGACCTGCAGCGCTTGTATGGCGTGATGGCAACGCGCCTGGTGTGCGACGCGCATCCCCATTACGCCAGCCGCCGTTGGGCGCAGCAGCAGGGACTGCCGGTGCACACGGTCTGGCATCATCACGCCCATGCCGCCGCGCTGGCACTGGAGCATGGCGCAGACAAGACCTGGCTGACCTTCACCTGGGATGGCGTGGGACTAGGCGAGGATGGCACGCTGTGGGGCGGGGAGGCGCTGCATGGTCGCATCGGCGACTGGCAGCGCGTCGCCAGCCTGCGTCCGTTCCGCTTGCCCGGCGGCGAACGCGCAGCGCGCGAACCCTGGCGTGCCGCAGCCGGGCTGTGCTGGGAGGCGGGCGTGGCACGCGACTTCCCGGTGGCGGATGCGGCGCTGTTGCACACGGCCTGGCAGCGCGGCCTCAACGCGCCGCTCACCAGCGCAGCGGGAAGATTGTTCGACGGCATCGCGCATCTGCTCGGCCTGCTCGATGCAGCGAGCTACGAAGGGCAGGGCGGCATGCTGCTGGAGCACGCCGCCGCAGGCGATGCCGAGGCGATCGCGCTGCCCTTGCAGGCGGATGCGCAGGGCGTGTGGTGCATCGACTGGCAACCCTTGCTCGCCGCCATGCTGCGCGACGATGTGCCAATGGCGACGCGCGCGATGCAATGCCATCTGAGTCTGGCGCAGGGCATCGTGGCGCTGGCGCAGCGCTTGCACGCGCAGCGGCCGTTCGATGCAGTGGGACTGAGCGGCGGCGTGTTCCAGAACAAGTTACTGGCGGAACTGGCGTTGCAGGGCTTGCGCGAGGCTGGGTTCGCGGCGTTCCTGCCGCAACGTTTTCCGTGCAACGATGGCGGCATCGCTTTGGGACAACTGATGGAGGCAGGATAGACACATGATTCTCCATAAGGACCCCAAGTCCGTCATTGATGGAACTACTAGCCAATCCACTAAGCCAGCAAGCTGGCAAGTGGCTGGTTATCCCGCGCAGGCGGGAATCCAGCGGTTTTCTAAAAAGGCATCCGCACGCCAGTGCGCGACACTGCACTTGTATCTTTACTGGACAATAGCCTTCGCCGGTGTGACGAATGATTGGAGATCCATGCATGGATGAAATACATATCAGTCTGGCGCACGGCAACGGCGGGCGCTACATGCGCGAACTCATCGCCGCCGTGTTCGCGCGCCATCTCTCCAACCCGCTGCTCGACGTGCAGGTGGATGCCGCCTCGCTGCCGCAGATGGACGGTGTGGTGATGGTGACCACCGACGGCTTCACCGTGCAGCCGCTGGAATTTCCCGGCGGCAGCATCGGTTCGCTGGCGGTGCACGGCACAGTGAACGACCTCGCGGTGTCGGGCGCGACGCCGCGCTATCTCACGCTGAACGCCTTCATCGAAGAGGGTTTCGAACTCGCGCAACTGGAACGCATCATCGCCGACCTGGCAAGCGCCGCGCGCGAGGCCAATGTGGCGGTAGTGGCGGGCGACACCAAGGTGTTGCGGCGCGGCGAAGGCGGCGGGCTGTACCTCGCCACCACCGGCGTCGGCGTGCGGCCGCCGCAGCTGCAACTGGGCATGGAACATATCCGAGACGGCGATGCCATCCTCGTCAGCGGGCCGGTGGGCGACCACGGCATCGCCGTGCTGCTGGCGCGCGAGCAGTTCGGCCTGAGTGGCGACCTCTGTTCCGATGCGGCCAGCGTGTTCCCGCTGGCGCAGGCGCTGCTGCCGCTGGACGGACTGCGCTTCATGCGCGACCCGACGCGCGGCGGGCTGGCGACGGTGATGCACGAGATCGCGCGCGCCACCGGCTTGCAGGTGAACCTGCAGCAGGAAAGCATCCCGGTGCGCGAGCCGGTGACGGCGGTGTGCGAGATGCTGGGTTACGACCCGATGTATCTCGCCTGCGAAGGGCGGCTGGTCGCGGTGGTATCGGCGGGGCAGGCCGATGCGGCGCTGGCGCGGCTGCGCGCATTGCCACAAGGCGAGGGCGCGGACATCATCGGGCACATGCAGGGCGGGCGTGCACAAGTGGTGCTGCACACCGGTTTCGGCGGTCAGCGCATCCTCGAAGAACTCGAAGACGATCCGCTGCCGCGCATCTGCTGATCACATCACGCTGCCGAACGACAGATCCTGCGCATGCGGCGGCGTGGGCAGACCTGCCAGACGACTGGCCTGGGTGACCGGTCCTCCGGGGAACAGGTCATAAAGGTGACCACGTCCATGGCCTTCGCAGAAGCGCATCTGCAGCTCATGCAAGAGGTCGCGCGCATGATCGATGTTGCCGTGGTCGCGGTAACGTTCACGCAGGTAATAGATGATTTCCCAGTGCGCTTCGCTCAGTTCCAGTCCTTCCCGTGCTGCTGCATGGTTCGCTTGTTGCGGCGACCACGGCGGCAGGTCGGTCATGTGGCCTTCCGGGTCGAGTGCATAGCGCTGGAGATTGCGTATGGCTTGGTTGATGTCGAGCATGATGGATACCTCCTGCTGACGAGGTCGGCCACGAACGGGTTGACATAATGTCATCATCCAACTCCCGATTCTTTTGGTCAACTATTCTGTGAGTGTGGATATCTGCCTCGGCCGACCATGTGCCGGACACAGGAAGATGTCGAGTATGTGTTGGCGCCCCCCCTTACGGGTTATGTCTGTCCCCCTCATTACGGCTATGGTCTCGTCATGGCGACATACGCATACTTGCGACCCTGAAAAAGGGAGTATCCCGGGCGTGCCGACAGGTACGTCATCGATAATCTACAGAAGGCCGATTGCCCATGTCATCGAATCCTGTGCACGACCCTGTGGCGCCTCCGTTGGCGGACGCTGCGACCGAGATCAAGACCACGACCTGCTACATGTGCGCCTGCCGCTGCGGCATCAAGGTGCACTTGCGCAACGGCGAGGTGCGTTACATCGAGGGCAATCCCGATCATCCGCTGAACAAGGGCGTGATCTGTGCCAAGGGCGGCTCCGGCATCATGAAGCAGTATTCGCCGGCGCGCCTGACCAAGCCGCTGCGCCGCAAGCCGGGCAGCGAGCGTGGTGCCAACCAGTATGAGGAGATCTCCTGGGAGGAGACGTTCTCCATCCTGGAGAAGCGTCTGTCGCACCTGCGCGCCACCGATCCCAAGAAGTTCGCCCTGTTCACCGGCCGCGACCAGATGCAGGCGCTGACCGGTCTGTTCGCGCGCCAGTTCGGTACGCCCAACTACGCGGCGCACGGCGGCTTCTGCTCGGTCAACATGGCCGCCGGTATGATCTACACCATCGGCGGCTCGTTCTGGGAGTTCGGCGGTCCGGACCTGGAGCGGGCCAAGGTGTTCTACATGATAGGCACCGCCGAGGACCATCACTCCAATCCGCTGAAGAGCCAGATCGGAGAATTCAAGCGCAACGGCGGGCGTTTCGTGGCGATCAACCCGGTACGCAGCGGCTATGCCGCCATCGCCGACGAATGGATCCCGATCAAGCCCGGTACCGATGGCGCGCTGCTGCTGGCCATCATCCGCGAGATCATCGCGCTGGGCCTGTACGACCGCGACTTCCTGACCCGTTATACCAACTCCGGCCAGCTGGTGAACGCCGATCCGGCGAGCAAGGATTTCGGCATGTTCGTGCGCAACCCGCAAGGCGATGTGCTCAATCCCTTGCGCCCGCATAACTTCTACTGGTGGGACCGGCACACAGGCAAGCCGGTGGCCGACCACACCGAGGGCGCCGATCCCTGCCTGTTCGGCAGCTTCACCATGCCGGACGGCATGCCGGTGAAACCTTCCTTCCAGTTGCTGAAGGAACGCGTGGCCGAATGCACGCCGGAATGGGCGGCCGGGATCACCGGCATCCCGGCCGATACCATCAAGCGCATCGCGCACGAGATGGGGATCACGGCGCGCGACGAGAAGATCGAACTGCCCATTCCGTGGACAGACTGGTGGGGCAAGGAATATGAGAGCGTCACCGGCGCGCCGGTCGCATTCCACGCGATGCGCGGTCTGGCCGCGCACTCCAACGGTTTCCAGACCATCCGCTCGCTGGGCATCCTGATGTCGCTGCTGGGCACCATCGACCGTCCGGGTGGCTTCCGCCATAAGGCGCCGTATCCGCGCGCAATCCCGCCTAATGCGCGCCCGCCCAAGGGGCCGGATGCGGTGAAACCGAATACGCCGCTGAACGGTGCGCCGCTGGGCTGGCCGGAGTCGCCGGACGATCTGTTCGTGGACGGCAGCGGCGAGCCGGTGCGTCTGGACAAGGGCTTCTCGTGGGAACATCCGCTGTCCGCGCATGGCCTGATGCACAACGCCATCACCAACGCCTGGCGCGGCGACCCGTATCCCATCGATACGCTGTTGCTGTTCATGGCCAACATGGCATGGAACTCCAGCATGAACACCGCCGAGGTGCGCAAGATGCTGGTGGACAAGAACGCGGATGGTGAATACAAGATCCCGTTCATCGTGGTGTGCGATGCGTTCCAGTCCGAGACCACCGCCTTCGCCGATTTGATCCTGCCGGACACCACCTATCTGGAACGCTACGACTGCATGTCCATGCTGGACCGTCCGATCTCCGAATATGACGGTCCGGTGGACTCGGTGCGCGTGCCCGTGCTGCCGCCGACCGGCGAATGCAAACCGTTCCAGGAAGTGTTGGTCGAGCTGGCCAGCCGCCTGAAATTCCCGGCTTTCACCAGGGAAGACGGTTCGCGCAAATTCACCGGTTACAAGGATTTCGTCATCAACTACGAGACCGCGCCGGGCTCCGGCATCGGTTTCCTCACCGGCTGGCGTGGCAAAGATGGCAGCCAGGCGATGCGTGGCGAGCCGAATCCCAAACAGTGGGAGATGTATGAGCAGAACAACTGCCACCATCATTACCACCTGGCGCCGTCCATGCAGTACATGCGCAACTGGAACAAGGAATACATGCAGTGGGCGCAGCAGGCCGGCATGCGCCGTGACAACGACCCCATCGTGATCCACATCTATTCAGAGATCATGCAGAGCTTCCGTCTTGCGGCCGAAGGCAAGCGCCCTGGCAAGCAGCCGCCCGCGGCACTGCGTGAGCGCGTCGCCACCTATTTCGATCCGTTGCCGTTCTGGTATGCGCCGCTGGAGGATGCGCAGAGCGATCTGCAGAGTTATCCGCTCAACGCGCTGACCCAGCGTCCGATGGCGATGTACCACTCATGGGACACGCAGAACGCCTGGCTGCGCCAGATCCACACCTACAACTATCTGTACGTCAATGCCAGGACCGCGGCCGAGGCGGGCATCGCCGACGGCGGCTGGATGTGGGTGGAATCGCAGTGGGGCAAGGTGCGCTGCCTGTGCCGTTATTCGGAGGCGGTGGAGCCGGGCACGGTATGGACCTGGAACGCCATCGGCAAAGCGTCCGGCGCGTGGAACCTCACCGGCGATGCCAATGAGGCGAAACAGGGCTTCCTGCTCAATCACCTGATCACCGAAGAATTGCGTGCGGATGCCAACGGCAAGCGTTACTCCAATTCCGATCCGATCACCGGCCAGGCGGCCTGGTACGACGTGCGCGTGCGCATCCGTCCGGCCGAGGCGGGCGAAGCGGAGGAGAGCTATCCGCAATTCGACACGATGCAGCCGGTCCCCGGCATGAAGCAACGCGCGATGGGCTGGCAGGCCTGGTTCGCCGGTAAAGGAAACAAGTCATGACCCAACTCGCACTCGTTATCGACCTGAACGTCTGCGTGGGCTGCCATGCCTGCGTGACCAATTGCAAACAGTGGAACACCTCGGGTTCGGCCGGCCCGCTGACCGACCTGAACCCCTACGAGCAGAATCCGAACGGGACTTTCTTCAACCGCGTGCAGACCTTCGAGGTGGGCGCCTATCCCAACATGGAGACGGTGCATTTCCCCAAGAGCTGTTTG
>JAJZSA010000010.1 GCA_021822115.1 Pseudomonadota bacterium | reverse complement strand
TCGGCCACCGAATCCGGGTCCATCCATTTCAGGCTCTCGATGCCGCTGGTGTCGCTGTTGTGCAGGATGCGGTCGAGCAGGCCGGCGGCCTTGTCGTCGCCCAGCGCCTTGTTCAGCATGTCGCGGATGTAGCCGCTGGAATCCATGCCGATGGTGGTCTTCTCCGCCGCACTGGTGTGGAACTCCTCGAACACATCGGCGATCTGGTCGCGGCTCAGGTTCTTCAATGTGACCATGGCGGCGCTGATCTTCTGCACCTCTTTCGGCTCCAGATACTTCATCACCTCGGCCGCCTCATCGGTGCCCAGAGTCATCAGCAGGATGGCGCTCTTGGTGATGCCGTCACTCATCTTTGTTCACCCATTCCTTGACCACCGTAGCTACGATCTTGGGGTCGTCCTTGGCCAGTTGTTTGGCCAGTTGCAGATTGTTCTCGTAGGAGTTGGCAGGGAGCCCGGCAGCATGCGCTGCCGCGCCATGTGCCAGTTCCTCGGCACCGGCTTCTTCTTCCACCGGCGGCGTGAATTCGGTCGCACGCTTGAAGGCGGGGCGGATGATGCCGAACAGCAGGAAGAAGATGCCGCCGCCGATCAACAGATACTTGACGATATCCTTGGCCAGCTCGATGACCTCGGTCTGTTTCCAGATGGGGATCTCGGGCAAGTCTTCCGCGCTCTCGTTGAAGGCGCTGTTGAGCAGGTTCAGCGTGTCGCCACGCTGTGCTTCGAAGCCGACCGCTTCCTTGATGAGCGAGGCGATCTGCGCCTTCTCCTCTTCAGTGTAGGGAGTGGAGGTGACCTTGCCGTCCTTGTCGGCCACGCTGCGGTTGTTCAGCACCACGGCGATGGACAGGCGCTTGATGTTGCCCACCGGCAGCTTGGTGTGCTGGATGGTGCGATCCACTTCGTAGTTGGTGGTGGTCTCCTTGTGCAGCTTGTCCGGTCCGCTGTTGCCGTTGGCACCGCTAGCGGTGGTGGTCGGTGCGGGCGAGACGATGGGGGCGGTGGCCGGTACCGGCGGCTGATTGGACAGGGCGCCGGGGACGCCGCCGGCGTTCTTCACGCCGTCCAGCGATTCGCTGCTCTGCATGCTGCGTACTGCGGCCTCGTTGGGCGGCTGGTTGGGCTTGTACAGCTCCGACGTCTGTTCGGTCGTGGTGAAGTCCAGATTGGCGGTGACTTGGGCGCGCACGTTCTGGATGCCGGTGATCGGACTCACGATGTCGGTGATGCGCTGCACATAGTCCTGCTCGATCTGGCGCACGTATTTCAACTGCGTGGCATCCAGCAGTTGGCGGGTGCCATCGCCGGTGGCGGTCAGCAGGTTGCCGTTCTGGTCCACCACGGTGACGTTCTGGGCGGGCATGTTGGGCACGCTGCTGGATACCAGGTGCACGATGGCATTGACCTGGTTCTCATCCAGCGTGCGGCCGGCATACAGCGACAGCACCACGGAGGCGGTGGGTTTCTGTTTCTCTTTGACGAATACGCTGGGCTTGGGGATTGCCAGATGGATGCGCGCATTGGATACGGAAGCCAAAGATTGCACCGAGCGCGCCAGCTCACCTTCCAGCGCGCGCTGGAAATTGACCTGCTCGAGGAACTGGCTGGTGCCGAATTTCTGGTTCTCCATCAGCTCGAAGCCAGTGGTGCCGCCCTTGGGCAGTCCCTGTGCCGCCATCTGCAGGCGGATCTCATGCACGCGGTCGGCCGGCACCATCAGGGCACCGCCGCCCTCGGCGAACTTGTAGGGGATGTTCTGTTGTTGCAGCACTTGGATGATGGCGCCGCCGTCGCGTTCGGACAGGTTGGCGTAGAGCACGCGGTAATCCGGTGTCTGTCCCCACAGCCACAGCCCGGACAGCAGGGCCACTGTGGCGGCGACGGCCACCATCAGGCCCAGCTTCTGCTGATTGGGGATGCCCAGCAGCAGTTGCGCCATCGACGGGTTGGTATTGATGTTGGTTTCAGCCATGCTGTCTCACCTTGCGGGTAACCGCTTCACTTTCACACGGTGCGGATTATCGGCCCATGTGGCAAGCATGGTGACCGGAAAAAGGGGGGAATTCCACCCTTATTCACCATTAAGGGGAGCCCGGCCGCCTGTTACTGTGCCGCCATCCGAAAGTGCGCGCCAGGCGCGATCCAGAACAGGAGGTGTCCCATGGGGATGGAAGTGAACAACGTAGACAGTCTGCTGACCCAGATGCGGGCCGCAGTGGCCGCTGCGCAGGGCAATGCCGTCAACGCTCCGCAGTCTGCCAACGCCGCCGGCAAGGTCGATTTCGCCAACGTGCTGCGTACCTCGCTGGATGGCGTGAACCAGATGCAGAAACAAGCCGACAGCATGCAGCAGGCGTTCATCCTGGGCGACGACAAGGTCAGCCTGTCCGACACCATGATCGCCATGCAGAAGGCGGATATCGCTTTCCAGACCACGGTGCAGGTGCGCAACAAGTTCATCACTGCCTATAACGACATCATGAACATGCAGGTGTGACGGACGCCGCTGGCGTCCGCCTGCTCATTCCTGTTCTTCGCGCTGGCTAGCTTGGCGCATCTGCGCTTGTGTGACATAACGCTGCAACGCCATCGTCACTTCCGTCGAGGGCGCGATGAAGACGCAGCCGGCACGGCGCGACACTTCACCATTGCGGGCGGTGACCTCGAACAGGCTGCGGACTTCGATGCCGACATGTACGGTGCCGATATCCGGCAACTCGATCTCGCAGTCCGGATAGCGCATGCCGGGCTGCAGTTCGACCCCTTGCTCTGCGCACACCAGCGCAACGCCGCCGATACTGATATCCATGACCGTGACCGTCTCGAAACGGTGCTTTTGTGCACGCGACGGGCGGATGATGCAACGCAGTGCGTCCGGCTCGGGCGTGATCAGGCGGTAGTAGTCGCGGCGTTGCAGGCGCAGCAATCTGTGCGGCATGGGCAGGAAGAACGCGGTGGTGTTCTGGTATAGCCCCAGTGTCGCCTCGGTGGAGACCCATTGCACTTTGGCCTGGTTGTGGGTGCTCACGCAGACGATGCGCGGGGAGCGCTCGATCTGGCGATTCTCGGCTTGCCCGGGGGCGGCATCCACCCAGAGTCCGTTCTCATCCACGGCCAGCAGCAGGGTCATCACCATGCTGCTGTCGTCGTTGTAATACAAGGCGACGCGATTCTGCTGGCGCACGATGCCGCGCAGCACGGCCAGGATCTCTTTCGGATCACGCAGGATGAAGTCGTTATCCTCGTCCTGGGTGGTCACCTCGATCTTGAGCGGTATTTCTTTGTTGCGCATGACATCGCCTTCCGGATTGAACGAAGGCGCCATTCTAACGGCGCACCGGGGCGGCAGCGGCAGGATTAGCGGGATATTCTCCCCGCTCCAGTCGATATAGCCAGGCCAGCAGTTCGGCCACGGCGAGATACAGGGCGGGCGGAATGTGCTGGTCCAGCTCAACCTGCATCAGCATCGCTACCAACTCTTCCGATTCGTGCACATACACGCCATGTTCGCGCGCCCGTTCGATGATCGCCTGCGCCAGCAGTCCGCGGCCGCTGGCGACCACCTTGGGGGCAGCGTCGCCTTGGCGATAAGCCAGCGCGACGGCCATCTGGCGATTGGCGCGAGGCGGGGTGTTCATGGTTGCGAGTCCGCTTTGCGCGCCACTTGCGCCTTGAGCACGGGGATGCCGCGTGCGCTCAGCGAGTCGACCAACTGCGCGCTGGCTTGCTCCAGCGCTTGGGCTGATTGTGCATCGCCTGCTTCCAGCGACAGGCTGACCGCATTGCCGCTCATGTGCAGGCGCGCACTCACCGCGCCGAGGTGGGGCAGGTCGAGATGCAGTTCGGTGACCCATTGCCGCTGCGCATCGCTGTGTTCACCCTGACGCGGGGTCTCGTCGCGTACTTCCCAGCGCATCTCCTGTCCTTGCCAGGCTTGGCCTTGCCACACCACTTGCTTGTGTTCCAGAGCCTGCAACTGTTGCTGCACGATGGGCTGCAGATGTTCCGGGATGTGCGGCAGGCGTGGTGCCTCGCTGCCACCTGGGGGGGCAGGTGGCGCAGTTGAGGTGGCGGCCATGCCAGCGTCGGCAGCGCTGGCCGGCGGCAATTGCGGACGCAGAAGATTGTGCGGCTCTTGCATCAGTTGCGGCGTACTGCGCGTACCGGCTATCCATTGCGCCTGATGTGCTTCATAGAAAAGTCCGCTGTGGCTCAGGCTCTGGTGCAAGCGGCTCGCCAGTTGCTGGGTGTCCGGCGCGCTGCGTTCGCCGATCCATAACGGTTCGCGCTGCACGGCCGGCGCATAGTCCTGGCGCACCGGCTGCTGCGAGAGGGAAGACAGCAGCCGCGCAGTGGAACCCAGCTGTTCGGCGGTGGACAGCGGGGCGGTGGAGGCGGCGAGGGAGAAGGTGAGGCGGGGTTGTAACGAGACGACCTGCAAGGTGACTTTGTCGCCCGGCCGGATGAAGGCGGGCAATTGCATCTGTATGGCCTGGTTGCCGACCTTGACCTGGAACTGGTCGGCGGTGACCTTGGCTTGTACGGTGGCTTGTACTTGCTGGCCGATCTCCAGCTTGGCGGGTGGCTGTGCGTTCTGGCGGTCAGGATTGGCCGAGATCAGCGGCCGATCGGTGGTCGCAAGGCGGTTAAGCGTGGCGGCGAGCAGGTCGGCAGGCAACATGGCTCATGGCCGCCAAGCTCAGCCTTGTGACAGGTAGGCCTGTTGCAGGCGCTGCGTGCTGCGTGCGCTCTGCATGATGCGTTCCAGCTGGCGCATCCACGGCTCGGTCTTGTCGCGGATGGCTTTGTCGTCGGCCAGGATCTTCTTGATCAGCGCGACTTTCTGTTGCCGGGCGGATTCGTCGGCCGGGATAGCGTCGCGCGTCTTCAGCGTGGCGACATGCGCAGTGCAGCGCTGCTCCAGTGCGATCAGCTCGTCCCATTCGCCGGCGGCGGCGGCGGCGGCCATCTTGCCGGTATATTCGGACAGGCGCTGATAATCGTCTACGACCATGTTCATCTTTCAGGCCCTTTCATAGGCCAGTGCGGCCATCTTGCCGGTGGCCGGCGGAACGGGCGCAGCCTGAGCGCGTGCTGCGGCAGGTTGCGCCAGTTGGCGGATGTTGTCCCAGGCTTCCTTGAGCTCGCCCAGCAGGCGCGCGACCTCATCCAGCGCCTCCATGTCATTGGTCAGGTTGGCATGGGCGAGACGCACGCACATGTAGGAATACAGCGACGACAGATTCTGTGCCAGTTGGCCGCCGACACGCTGGTCCAGGCTGCCTTGCAAGCCTTCGCTGACGATCAGCATGGCATGCGAGATGGCTTTGCCTTTGGCGGCGACATCCTTGTTCAGGATGGCGTTCTTGGCATTGGCGATGGCCAGCATGGCCCCCTGATACAGCATGGATACCAGCTTGTGCGGATCGGCACCGATGACGCCGGATTCCATGCCGACCTTGGCATAGGATTGCAGTGCGGTGCGTGCGTTCATGATGGTTTATCCCCCGGTCTTGGTGAGTTGTTGCGACAAGTATGAACTTGTCGAGGACATATTGGCCAGTACGGAATTCAGCGCACTGTACTGTTGGCGATACATCTTTTCCAGGCTGGTCATGCGCACGTTCATGGCATCGATCTGCGTGGTGAGCTGGGTAACGGTGTTCTTCCAGTTGTTGGTCTGCGATTCGAAGGTTCCGCCAGCACCCGTGACGCCGCTCGCCCAGCTTTCGAAGCGCGTGGCAAAACCCGAGGTGCCGTTGAACAGGGTGGCAACATCGTTGAAATTGCTCGACATTGCACTGCTGAGCTTGGCTGAGTCGAGTTGCATGGTGCCGTCCGCTTTGAAACTGACGCCCACTTCGAACAGGTTGGCCAGTGTGCCGCCAGTAGCGGCGGTCGCTGCGATCTCACGCATCTGCGTCTGCAACGACTGCAGGGTGCGATCACCGGCCAAGGCCGAACCGGACTTGTAGTTCGTGGTGTTCTTCATCGCCGTATACAGGTCGTTATAGGCGGTGACGAAAGATGAGACCGCAGTCTGTGCACCAGCGGTATCGCGCGCGACATCCAGCGACGCAGTCGCATTCTCCTTGCTTAAGGTCAGGGAGACGCCCTGGATGGCGTCGGTCACGGTATTGGATGCTTTGCTGATGGCGATGCCGTTGACGGTGAATTGGGCATTTTTCGCCGTCAGTGTCTCCTGCATGGTCTGGGTGCCGGCCGGATCGTTGGTCAGCAGACCAGCGATGGTCGCATCCGCACCATCGGTGGTGATCTTGATGCTGTTGCTGGCACCCGTGCTGTTGGAAGCGATGGTCAGGCGGTAAGGCGTGCCGCTCCCGTCGTTCACGATACTTGCGGTGACCCCCATGTTCTTGGCATTGATCGCATCGCGGATGCCTTCGAGCGTATTGTTGGTGCTGTCGATGGTGATGGTCTGTGTACCGCTGCCATTGGAAGTGAATGTGGCGCCGGTGTATACGCCATTGGTCAATGTGCCGCCACTGATGGTGCCGAAATCGAAGGTCACCACGCTGGCGGTACCGGTGCCGATGCTGGCGGTGCTGCTGGTTTGGCCGGTAGCGACCAGTTGTTGTGCCTTGGCCAGAGAGGTCACGGACACGGAATAGGTGCCCGCCGCCGCAGTGGAACTGGCGGAGGCGGAAAGCACGGTGCTGTCGGAAGCCGAAGCCTTGAACGCCAGCAGACTGCTGGCACTGGTACTGCCAAGGTTTTTCGCAGCCGTCTGTAGAGCATCGACCTTGCTGGTCAGCGTACCCAGTGCCGTGATCTTGGACTGGTAGCTGGTCTGCTTCTTGTTGAGCTGATCGAGCGGTTGGCGGGCGATCGTCATCAGACCGCTGACGATGGAATCGACATTGATGCTGCCGGTTGCCAATCCTGAGGATACTGATGTGGTTGCCATGCTCTGCGCTCCCTTGGTCAGGCCTTACGGCTGAGTAACTGGCCTTGCTGGAACTCGTCGATATTGCGGGCGATGGCCAGCACGGCTTCCGAAGGATACTGTAGCAGTGTATCGCCCGTGGATTTGTCCTTCAACGTGACTACCGGCTGTTTGGTGGCAGCATCCACGCTGATGTTCAGTTCCACATTGCGGTTCGCCTGTTTCAGTGCTGCATTGATGCGGTTTACCTCGCTCGCCACCTGGCTAGGCGTCGGTGCGGGCGCCGGGGATGCGGCCGGGGATTGCCCGGTTTGCGACGCAACGACAGACGGCCCACCGGAGGCGGTGGGCTGGACGGGCACGGATGCCGCACTGTTTGTCGATTGGATGAGCATTTTGCCTCTCCTTTATCAAACACCCGGCCGGTCACCCGGCCGGGGTCCTACGCTACTACTGTTAACGCAACAGGCTCAACACGTTGTTCGGGAGTTGGTTGGCTTGTGCCAGCATCGCCGAACCGGCTTGTTGCAGAATCATGTTGCGGGTCATCGCGGTGGTCTCTGCCGCGTAGTCGGTATCCATCACTCGGCTGTAAGCGGCCGCGGTGTTCACCGACAGGGTCTGCAGGTTGTTCACGGCAGACTGATAGGTCGCCATGTCCGCACCGTAGGAAGCGCGAGCGGTGGTCACCTTGGTGATGTCCGCATCAATGTTCGCAACGGTTGCTGCGGAGGCGGTCAGGCCAGTGGCTTTGGTGCCAACCACGCTGGCGGTGGAGCCGTCCGCACCGATCACCTTGGCGGTGCTGTTGGTTGCCAAGCCGAGCAGACGCGTATTTTCTGCGTACAGCGCGGTAGCTTCCGAGCCGGATGCGGTACCGCCCAACTGCACCGCGATTTCACGCAGACGCTGCAAGTTTTCATACACTTGAGCGTGGTAACCGTCGTTGATCTGGGCTTCAGAGATACCGTCGTTGGCGTTGCGCACTGCAACGTTGGCGCCGCGCATCGTGGATTCATAGCCGCTGGCGGTCACCATGCCGGTGGCATCGTCCTTGGCGCTGTTGATACGAACGCCGGAAGACAGGCGTTGCATGGCAGTCTGCAGAGCGACGTTGGATTTGTTCAGGGCAGCACCGCCGAACAGGGAAGCAACGTTTGTATTGATGACTTGTGCCATTTTAGTTCTCCTTGGTTTGGTTCACTTTGCGGCTTTACTACCGCTTACTTTGGTTGGCTTTGTGAAGCTTTATCAACCGCCGTTGAACCAGTTATCGGAGAGGTCACGGAAAACTTTAGGGGAAATTTCATCTTTTTCTCAAATCGAGCCAGACATGGGGGCGGCCGGGGTGTCTTCGGCGGCCACCACGCGGTTCTTGCCGGTCTGTTTGGCTTGGTACATGGCTTTATCGGCACGTCCGAGCAAATCTTGCTGGTCTTCTTGTGGCCCCCTTACGGCGACGCCGGCACTGAAGGTAACCAGGATACGTTCGTTGTTGTGCAGGAAGAATTTCTTGGTCAGGTCGCGTTGCAGGCGCTGTATGGCTTCGACTGCCGCCGGCAGGGCGGTGTCGGGCAGCACGATGACGAACTCTTCGCCGCCATAGCGACCGACGGCATCGCTCGGGCGCAGTGCGGCCTTGATCACTTGCGACAGATGGGTGAGTGCGCGGTCGCCGGCCTGATGGCCCAGGGTGTCGTTCAGCTTCTTGAAATTGTCGATATCCAGCAGCGCTACGCAGAGCGGGGTCTGGTTGCGGTCGGCGCGTTTCAGTTCGCGTTCCATGGTCTCTTCCAGGCCGCGGCGGTTAAGTGCGCCGGTGAGCTGGTCTTCGCGCACCAGTTCGCTGACCTGCATCAGTTCCTGTTCCAGTTGCCGGATGCGGGCCTCGGCTTCGTCCGCCTGCTTCTTGGTTTGTAGCAGCTCTTCGTGCGAGCGCAGGGCGCTGGCCTGGATCAGGCGCGTGTCATGCATCACATCCTGCAGGATGTGGCCGAGTTGGGTCAGGTCGTCGGTCTGGCTGATCTTCTGGCTGTAGCCCTCGATCTTCTGGTGGTAATCGCCGGTGCTGGCGGTGAGGTCGCCCAGACGGTCGATGAAGGTGGCCATCAGGTTCTTCAGGGTGCTCTTGGCGTCGCTCAGACTCTGTTTCAGCAGGCTCTGCTTGATGATGACGTCGCGCAGGCTGCGTTCGGCATCGGCGATGGCATGCTTGTCCATGGGCTGGGCGATGATGGTCTGTAGCGCCGCGACCTGTCCTTGCAGCCACTCATCGTCCGCGGTCAGTTCGCTGACGTTCTCCACCAGCAGGCGCAGCAAGCGCAGCAGGCCTTCCTGTATCTTGACCTTATCGCCGCCGCGTATTTCGACTTTGATCCAGAACTGACGCAATTGTCGGGTCAGCTCGGGGAGGCGTGCCGCATCGCCGGTGCTGCGTACCTGGCTGCACAGGCGTTCGATATCGGGGGCCAGCTCGGGGTGGGCGGTCTGCATGCTTTGCAGTGACTGCGCCAGCAGTTCGCGCAGTTGCTGGAGCAGTTCGCCGCCGTCCGTGGAGGTGTTGGCGGGGCGCGGCTGCGGGGCGATGCTGGCGGCTTGCGGGGTTTCTGCGGTTGCCGGAGAGGGAGCCAGTTCGGCAGCTGCGGTACCGCTGCCCCAGGAGCGCATCAGTCCGGTCAGCTTTTCCGCCAGCACTTCGGGTTTGCTGCCGAAGCGGCCGAGCACGGTCTCCAATCCTTCTTTCTTGCGCGTGAGCGTCACGCCCTTGTGCGTCATCTCCAGTTGCCGTAGCAGGTCGCGGATCAGCGTCGACCAATTCGGCGGCGTCGCCGGGGAGGCCCCGCTCAGCTCGCGCCAGATCTCGGCGTAGTGCTCCGGTGTTGGAGCCAGGCCGCGTTCACCGAGTCGTTTCAGGGTGTCGCGGGCGAGTTCAGCGGGGTCTTTGGGGCTGCTCATGGCTAGGTGGGTAGTGGCTTCGGTTCCGTGCTGCGCATTATCGTCAAGGTCGCCTTTGGCAAAACCCGGAATAGGCGCAGATATCCCGGGCTATTGCATCCGTTCATTCGATCAGGTGGTTGCTGATCGCGTAGTGGATGGCTTCGGCATTTGTCTTCAGCTTCATCTTTTCCAGCAGGCGCATGCGGTAGACGCTGATGGTCTTCGGGCTGAGCGACATGATCTCGGCCATCTCGCTCAATTTCTTGCCTTGCGCCATCAGGCACAGGGTCTGGTATTCGCGGTTGGACAGGGTCTGGTGGGCCAGTTCCGAATAGCCTTGCGACAGGCCTTCTGCCAGTTGCTCGGCCATCTCGCTGCTGATGTATTTCTTGCCGCTGGCCACCTTGCGGATCGCATTGACCAGTTGTGCCGGGGCGCTCTGCTTGTTCAGATAACCGGCGGCGCCGGTCTTCATCGAGCGCACGGCATATTGCTCTTCCGGGTGCATGCTGAGGATGAGGACCGGCAGCTCTGCACGCAGGTCCTTGATCTGTTTGAGTACGTCGATGCCGTGCTTGTCGGGCAGGTTGATGTCGAGCAGTACCGCGTCGTATTCGTTGTCGCGGATCATGTTCACCGCATCCATGCCGCTGCTGGCCTCGCCGGTCACGCGCAGGTCGTCGGTGTCGTCCAGCAGTTGCTTGAGGCCCCTGCGGATCAGTTCATGGTCGTCGGCGATGAGGACTTTGATCATGGCTGCCATTCTAGTCGAAGAGCGCGCCTTGTGAGTTGGGTACGGGCTCCGGCTCCGGCTGGTGCGGGATGCGCACCAGCAGCGTGGTGCCTTTGCCCGGGGCGCTGTCCAGGCGCACCTCGCCGCCGAACTGGGCGACGCGCTCGAAGATGCCGCGCAGGCCGAACGAGCGCGGCTTGCTGCGGTCGGCATCGTGGATGCCGCGGCCGTTGTCACGCACCATCAGGCTGACACCGTTCTCTTCGTTGCGCAGGGCGATGGTGACTTGTTTCGCCTGCGCGTGCTTGGTGATGTTGTTGAGCGCTTCCTGGAAGATGCGGAACAAGGTGATGGCGATATGCGGCGTCACGCTGACCGATTCGTCCAGTGCCTCCTGGATGCATGCGATACCGGTACGTTGGGCGAACTCGCGTGCTTCCGATTCGATGGCGGCCACGATGCCGAAGGTATCCAGTGCGCTCGGGCGCAGGCTGCGTGCGATGTTGCTGGCGGAGCGCGCGCAACGCTCCACCAGGTCTTCGATGTCGCGCGCTTTCTTCTCCAGTTCCGGTTGTCCTTTCAGGCGTGAGATCAGCCAGGCGACATCCAGGCGGGTGGCGGTGAGCATGCTGCCCAGCTCATCATGCACCTCGCGCGCGATGGCGATGCGTTCCTGTTCGCGCGCCTCTTCGATGTGGGTGGAGAATTCGCGCAGTTGCTTCTTGGTCTGGCGCAGTGCGTGCTCCAGGCGCTTGCTCTGCGTGATGTTGAGCATGATGCCTTCCCATTGCACGGCATCGTCCACGCGCCGTGGGCTACAGCGCAGGTTGACCCACTTCACCTCTTGTCGGCTGCCGGTGAGCAGGCGGCCCTCCCAGTTCCAGAACGACAGGTCGCGTGCCGAGGTCAGCATGCTGTCGAGATGGCTGGAGGCATCTTCCGGATGCACCATGCGTGCGAACTGTGCTGCATCCGCCATCAGCTCTTGCGGCGCGATGCCCAGCAAGGGCTGACACCCTTCGCTGACGTAGGGGAAGCTGACTTCGCCGTTGTCGCTCATGCGAATCTGATAGGCCATGCCGGGCAGGTCGGCGATGAAGGCCTGCATGCGCGTCTGGTTCTCCAGCAGGGCTGCCTGTGCGTTGTGGAACTCCTTGCGTACGCGCGCTTCGCGCAGGTTGTGCTCGATGGCCGGGATCAGGCGGTTCAGGCTGACCTTGTATATATAGTCATGCACGCCGGCTTGCATGGCGCGCAGGATGGTCTCTTCCTTGAGTTCGCGTGCCAGCAGCAGGAAGGGATGGTCGCAGTCCATCTCCTGCATCAGGCGATAGGCATTGAGGCCGCCGAAATTGTCGGGGTCGTCGCTGCACAGGACGATGTCGAAAGACGATTGTTGCAGTGCCTCGCGCATGGCGGCGGCATCCTGCACGCGGCGATGTTCCGGCCGGTAGCCGGCTTCGATCAGCTTGGCCAGGAGAGTGTCCGAGTCCGGCTCGGAGGATTCCACCAGCAGTACGCGAAGAGTCTTGGCAGTCATGGGCGCCCTTTGGTTGATGCGCCGATTATAAGCGGCGTTCGCGCCAAACCACCAGACTCCGTGTAGAATGCCGACCGTTAATCCTTGCCGTTCCGACATGTCTTCCGCCCGCCCTGCCGTCACTCCGAACCAGCTGATCCGCGAAGAGATACTGGCCCTGCATGCCTATCACGTTCCTCCAGCTGTCGGTATGGTCAAGCTGGATGCGATGGAGAATCCCTACCCGTTGCCGCAGGCATTGCGCGAAGAGGTCGCGCGTCGTGTGGCCGAAGCCGCCATCAATCGTTATCCCGATCCCGCCGCGTTGCGGCTGAAGCAGGACATCGCGCGCGTCACCGGGTTGCCGGCGGGCATGGAGGTGCTGTTGGGCAATGGTTCGGACGAGATCATCCAGTTGCTGGCCATGGCTTTGGCCAGGCCCGGGGCGGTGCTGCTCAGCGTCGAACCTTCCTTCGTGATGTACAAGATGATCGCCGCCTTCACCGGCATGCGTTATGTCGGCGTGCCACTGACGCAGGATTTCGCGCTGGATGAGGCGGCGATGCTCGCCGCCATCGAGCAGGAGCGGCCGGCATTGGTGTTCCTCGCCTATCCGAACAATCCCACCGGCAACCTGTTCGATGCCGCTGCGGTGCGGCGCATCATCGAGGCCGCGCCCGGCCTGGTGGTGGTGGACGAGGCCTATTACGCTTTCGCCAGCGACAGTTTCATCCCGCAGCTCGGCCGTTACGACAACCTGCTGGTGATGCGCACCTTCTCCAAGCTGGGCATGGCCGGTCTGCGTCTTGGCTTCATCGCCGGCGCCAAGGCTTGGCTGGAGCAATTGGACAAGCTGCGCTTGCCGTATAATGTCGGCGTCCTGCCGCAAGTGGTGGCGGGCTGCCTGCTGGAACAGCACGAGGTGTTGCTGGAGCAGGCGCAACGTATCCGGGCCGAACGCACGCAGATGCAGGCCGCCCTGGATGCGATGGGGGGCATCACGACCTACCCCAGCGAAGCCAACTTCATCCTGTTCCGCATCGAGCGGGCGACACAGGTGTTCGAGGGGTTGAAGCAGCGTGGGGTATTGATCAGGAACCTGGACGGCGGCCATCCGGCCTTGCGCGGTTGCCTGCGCGTGACGGTGGGCTCGCCGCAAGAAAACGAGCGATTCTTGAATGCGTTGCAGGAGTGCCGCGCATGAATCGCGCATTTCGGTGGCAACTGACCTTCAGGTCATGTTGTAACCAGAATGAGCGCTTCTTCGAAGCGTTGCAGGACACCATTAACCAACTCGCATAAGGCCGATCATGCGTAGCGCTAAAGTCACCCGCAACACCCTGGAGACCCAGATCACGGTCGAGGTCGACCTCGACGGCACCGGCAAGGCGCGCATGGCGACCGGCCTGCCGTTCCTTGAACACATGCTGGATCAGGTGGCGCGTCATGGTCTGATCGATCTCGACATCGACGCCAAGGGCGACCTGCATATCGATGCCCACCACACCGTGGAAGACATCGGCATCACTCTGGGGCAAGCCTTTGCCAAGGCGGTCGGCGACAAGAAGGGCGTGCGCCGTTACGGTCACGCCTATGTGCCGCTGGACGAAGCCTTGTCGCGCGTGGTGCTGGATCTGTCCGGCCGTCCCGGTCTGGTGTTCAACGTCGATTTCGTGCGCGCCAATGTGGGCGAGTTCGAAGTGGACCTGATCCATGAATTCTTCCAGGGTTTCGTCAATCATGCCCTGGTGACGCTGCACATCGACAATCTGGCGGGCGAGAACGCCCATCATCAGGCCGAGACCGTGTTCAAGGCGTTCGGTCGTGCGCTGCGCATGGCGCTGGAACTCGATCCGCGCATGGCGGGCGTGATGCCGTCCACCAAGGGAACCCTGTAAGCATGGTCGATATCGCCATCGTCGATTACGGCATGGGCAACTTGCGCTCGGTCGAGCAGGCCGTGCGTAAGGTCGCGCCGCAAGCCAGCGTCGTAGTGACCGGCGAGGCTGCGGTCATTGCGGCGGCCGGGCGCGTGGTGTTCCCCGGACAAGGCGCCGCACCTGATTGCATGCGCGAGATCCGTGCGCGCGGTCTGGATCGGACCATCACCGAAGCGGCAGCCGGCGGCGAACCTTTCCTCGGGATCTGCATGGGGTTGCAAGTGCTGTTCGAGCACAGTGCGGAAGGCGATACGCCTTGCCTGGGTATCCTCAAAGGCGAGGTCGTGCGCTTCGCCCATGGCTTGCGCGATGCGCAGGGCAACAAACTCAAGGTGCCGCACATGGGCTGGAACCAGGTGCACCATCGTGAGCATCCGTTGTGGCAGGGCATCGCCCAGGATGCGCGTTTCTATTATGTGCACAGCTACCATGTACGGCCGCGCGATGCGGCCATCGTGCAAGCCAGCAGCGACTACCCGCAGCCTTTCGTCTGTGCGGTGGCGCGTGATAACTTGTTCGCCGTGCAGTTCCATCCCGAGAAGAGCGCGGCCGCCGGCTTGCAGCTGCTGGAAAATTTCGTCAACTGGAATCCCGTGTAAATACGTTTAATCTAGCCATGGATATCTCTACACTGATCATTCCCGCGATCGACCTCAAGGACGGCCAATGCGTTCGTCTGCGCCAAGGCGTGATGGAAGGTGCGACCGTGTTCTCCGATGACCCCGCCGCGATGGCTCGCCATTGGGTGGACAAGGGCGCGCGCCGTCTGCATCTGGTCGACCTGAACGGCGCCTTCGCCGGCAAACCCAAGAACGAGGAGGCCGTACGTGCCATCGTCGACGCCGTGGGCGGCGAGGTCCCGGTGCAGCTGGGCGGCGGCATCCGCGACCTGGAGACCATCGAGCGCTATCTCGATCTGGGACTCAGCTACGTCATCATCGGCACCGCTGCGGTCAAGGTACCCGGCTTCCTGCATGAAGCTTGCGATGCCTTCCCCGGCCACATCATGGTCGGCCTCGATGCCAAGGGCGGCAAGGTGGCGGTGGACGGCTGGTCCAAGCTCACCGGCCACGACGTGGCCGATCTCGCGCAGCGCTTCGAGGACTATGGCGTGGAAGCGATCATCTACACCGACATCGGCCGCGACGGCATGATGACCGGCGTCAACATCGAAGCCACCGTGGAACTGGCGCGCCCCTTGAGCGTGCCGGTGATCGCCAGCGGCGGCATCACCAATCTGGACGATGTGCGCAAGTTGTGCGCGGTACGCGACGCAGGCATCACCGGTGCCATCACCGGTCGTGCCATCTACGAAGGCACGCTGGATTTCACGGCGGCACAAGCGCTGGCGGACGAACTGGCGCCCAAGATCTGATGCTCGCCAAACGCATCATCCCTTGTCTGGACGTCACGGCCGGACGCGTCGTGAAAGGCGTCAGCTTCGTCGAGCTGCGCGACGCCGGCGACCCGGTGGAGATCGCGCGCCGTTACGATGAACAAGGTGCGGACGAACTCACTTTCCTTGATATCACCGCCAGTTCCGACGATCGCAGCATCATCTTCCACATCATCGAAAGCGTGGCCTCGCAGGTGTTCATCCCGCTCACCGTGGGCGGTGGCGTGCGTCAGGTCGAAGACGTGCGCAACCTGCTCAATGCGGGGGCCGACAAGGTCAGCATCAACACATCGGCGGTGACCAATCCCCAACTCGTCGCCGATGCGGCCGGGCGCTACGGTTCACAGTGCATCGTGGTCGCCATCGATGCCAAACAGGTCGCACCCGACAAGTGGGAGGTGTTCACCCATGGTGGACGCAAGGCCACCGGCCTCGATGCCGTGGAATGGGCCAAGAAGATGCAGTCCCTGGGCGCAGGCGAGATCCTGCTGACCAGCATGGACCAGGACGGGCAGAAGAAAGGTTTCGACCTCGGCCTGACGCGTGCGGTGACCGATGCGCTGGAGATCCCGGTGATCGCCAGCGGCGGCGTGGGCAACCTGCAACACCTGGTCGATGGCGTGAAGATCGGCGGCGCAGACGCCGTGCTGGCTGCCAGCATCTTCCACTTCGGTGAATACACCGTGCAGCAAGCCAAGTCCTATATGGCGCAGCAAGGTATCGAGGTGCGGTTATGAGCGATTGCTGGCTGAACAAGGTGAACTGGTCCGATGACGGACTGGTGCCCGCCATCGCGCAGGATGCAGTCACGGGCCGCGTGCTGATGGTGGCGTGGATGGACCGCCAGGCGTTGAAGCGCACGGTCGAGACCGGTGAAGCCATCTATTGGTCGCGTTCGCGCAAGAAGTTGTGGCACAAGGGCGAAGAATCGGGCCATGTGCAGAAAGTGAAGGAAGTGCGTCTGGACTGCGATGCGGACGTGATCCTGTTGCAGATCGAACAGCAAGGCGGCATCGCCTGCCATACCGGGCGCGCAAGCTGTTTCTACAGCAAGCTGGAGAACGGCGCCTGGGTGGCAGTGGATGAGGTGCTGAAAGACCCGAACGAGATCTATAAGAAATGAGCGAAGACATCCTGCAACGATTGACCGAGACGCTGGAAGCGCGCAAAGGCGCGGCGGCCGATTCGTCCTATGTGGCCAAGCTGTACAGCAAGGGCGACGACGCCATCCTGAAGAAAGTCATCGAGGAGGCGGGCGAGGTGCTGCTGGCTGCCAAGGATGGCGACAGTGCACATCTGGTGTATGAGGTCGCCGACCTGTGGTTCCACTCACTGGTGTTGCTGGCGCACAAGGGACTCAGCGCCCAGGACATCCTGAACGAGCTGGCGCGTCGCGAAGGCGTGTCCGGCATCACCGAGAAGGCGAACCGTAAATGAGCGACAACTGCATCTTCTGCAAGATAGCCCGCGGCGAGATCCCTTGCCGCAAGGTGTACGAAGACGACGACGTGCTGGCGTTCCACGACATCAATCCGGTGGCGCCGGTGCATTTCATGCTGGTGCCCAAACAGCATCTGGTCTCGCTGCTGGATGCGGATGCATCGCATCAGGCGCTGCTGGGCAAGCTGCTGTTGCTGGCACCCAAGCTGGCCAAGGAGCAGGGGCTGGACAACGGATTCCGCACCGTCATCAATAGCGGCAAAGGCGGTGGGCAGGAAGTGTTCCATTTGCATGTGCATGTCATCGGCGGCGGCAACATCCCGCCCATGGTCAAACGTAGCTGAATCGGGAGAACGCAATGGGTTCGATGAGCATCTGGCATTGGTTGATCGTGTTGGTCGTGGTGGTGCTGGTGTTCGGCACCAAGAAACTGCGCAATCTGGGCAGCGATCTGGGCGGTGCGGTCAAAGGCTTCAAGGAAGGCATGAAGGGCGACGACGCGTCCGACAAGCCGGCACCCAAGGTCATCGAAGGCGAAGCCAAGGAGAAGTGACGCGATGTTCGACATCGCGTTCTCCGAGCTGGTCGTGATCGCCCTGGTGGCGCTGCTGGTGCTCGGCCCGGAACGTCTGCCCAAACTGGCGCGCACTGCCGGTCATCTGTGGGGCCGTGCGCAGCGCTATGTGAACAAGGTCAAATACGACATCCAGCACGACATGGCGCTGGAACAGGCACGCGCCGCGCAACAGGACATCGAGAAGCACGTCGCCGAGGCCGAGCGCGCCATGCAAGCCAATGGCCTGTCGCTGGAGCAGGAGTTGCTGCAAACTTTCCACAAGCAACAGGCACAGCAAGCCGCCCAGGCTAACGCGCCTGAAGAACCCAAAAAATGAGCACGAGCGAGTCGCTGATCGCGCACCTGGTCGAGTTGCGTTCGCGCCTGCTCAATTCGGTGCTGGCCTGGTTGCTGGTGTTCATCGGCCTGTTCCCGTGGGCTTCTGATCTCTACACTTGGCTGGCGCATCCCATGCTGGCCAAGCTGCCGCAGGGGGGGCAGATGATCGCCACCGACGTCACCACACCGTTCTTCGTGCCACTCAAGGTGGCGATGATGGCCGCGTTCGTCATCGCTCTGCCGTACATCCTGTTCCAGTTGTGGCGCTTCGTCGCACCCGGGTTGTATGCGCACGAGAAGCGTCTGGTGTTGCCGCTGGTCGTGGCCAGTACGCTGCTGTTCCTGTGCGGCATGGCTTTCGCGTATTACGCCGTGTTCCCGGTGGTGTTCGGCTTCATCACGGCTGCCGCACCGGAAGGAGTGGCGGTGATGACCGACATCGACAAATATCTCAGCTTCGTACTCGGCATGTTCTTAGCCTTCGGCCTCACCTTCGAAGTACCGGTGGCCGTGGTATTGCTGGTGCGCATGGGCGTGGTATCGGTGGCCAAACTGCGTGAGATACGCCCCTATATCATCGTCGGCGCCTTCGTGGTGGCGGCGGTCGTGACGCCGCCGGACGTGGTGTCGCAATTCATGCTTGCCGTGCCGTTGTGGCTGTTGTATGAGGCCGGCGTGGTGGTGGCGAGCTGGATCGGTGTGCGCGCGCACTCGGCCGATGACCAGGTGAGCCATGACGGCTGACGCGCGGCGCGAGACCCTTCAGCAATCCCTGCAACAAGCCGTTGCCTTGCATCAAGCCGGACGTGCCATCGAGGCGCGCCAACTCTATCAGGCCATCCTCGCGGTTGATGCGCAACATGTGGAAGCCCGCCATAACCTGGGCGTGCTGGAGGTGCAGGCCGGACAGCCGCAAGCCGGCATCCCGCATCTGCTCGCTGCGCTGGAAAGCGATCCCGCGCGTGCACAATTCTGGTTGAGTTATATCGATGCCCTGTTGCAAGCCGGCCAGCCGGAGGCGGCGCGCGAGGTGTTGCAGATCGCACGCCAGCAAGGGCTGCACGGTGCAGAAGTGGATGCGCTGGTCGCACGGTTGGCGGGCGGCGTGCCGCTCAAGCGTGGCAGCAAACCCTCTCCCGTTGAGGATGAGGCACTGGTCGCGCTGTTCAATCAGGGGCGCATGAGCGAGGTCGTGCAGCAGGCGCGCACGATGACCGAGCATTATCCGCAACACGGTTTCGGCTGGCGCGCCTTGGGCACGGCGCTGAAACAACTGGGCCGGGCCGAAGAGGCCATCGCCGCGTTGCAGCAGGCCGCCAAGTTGTCGCCGAAGGAAGCGGATGTGCACAGCAACCTCGGCGTGGCGCTGCACGATGCCGGGCGCTGGCAAGAGGCCGAGAGCAGTTATCGTCGCGCCCTGAAACTCAAACCGGAATTCGCCGACGCGCATTGCAACCTGGGCACGCTGTTGCAGGAGCAGGGGCGCCTGGCCGAGGCCGAAACCAGTCTTCGCCGTGCGATCAAGCTGCAACCAAAACTGCCGGAAGCGCATTACAACCTGGGCAACACCTTGCGTGCCGCAGGGCGTCTCGCCGAAGCGGCCGAATGCTATCGGCGCGCCTTGCAGTTGCGTCCCGGCTATGTCGCGGCGAGCGGCAATCTCGGGGTCGTGCTGCATGATCTCGGTCGATTGATCGAAGCGGAAGTGCAGTTGCGCGCGACGCTGGAACTGGCGCCGCAGCAAGTCGAGGCGTTCAGCAATCTGGGCAATACGCTGAAAGAACTCGGTCGCTTGAGCGAGGCAGCCGCCAGTTACCGTCAGGCCTTGGCGCTGGATCCAGCGCGCGCGGAGACGCACAACAACTTGGGTATCCTGTTGCAAGACATGGGCGACCTTGGAGCAGCCGAGCGTTGCTATCGCGAAGCTTTGCAACTCAAACCGGATTACTTCAAGGCGCGCAGCAATCTGCTGTTCATGCTCAACTACAGCCCCGAGGTGTCGCAGCAAACCGCGTTCGAAGAGGCGCAACGTTTCGGTGCCGCAGTGACGGCGCATGCGCCCATGCGTTTCGACACGTGGTGCTGTGCACCACAGTCCAAGCGCCTGCGCATCGGTTTCGTCTCCGGCGATTTGCGCAACCATCCGGTCGGCTACTTCCTGGAGAATCTGTTGCGCCATGTGGATCGCGCGGCGTTCGAGCTGTATGCCTATCCTACCGATGCGTGGACGGACGAGACCACGTTGCGCTTGAAGTCGCATTTCGCCGCCTGGCATCCGCTGGTAGGGCTGGACGATGAAGCCGCCGCGCAACGCATCCATGGCGAAGGCGTGCACATCCTGATCGACCTGTCCGGTCACTCGCGCTACAACCGCCTGCCGATGTTCGCCTGCAAACCGGCGCCGGTGCAGGTGGCCTGGCTGGGTTACTTCGCCACCACCGGCGTGGCGGAGATCGACTATCTCATCGCCGATCCGGTGACGCTGCCTGAATCGCAGGAACGCTATTTCACCGAAAAGATCGCGCGCCTGCCCGAGACGCGCTTGTGCTTCACGCAGCCGGATGTCGCGGTGGAAGTGTCGCCGCTGCCCGCGCTGGCGAACGGCTATGTCACTTTCGGCTGCTTCAACAACCTGGCCAAGATGAACGACGACGTGGTTGCGCTGTGGTCACGGGTGTTGCAGTCGGTGGCAGGCAGCAAGCTGTTCCTGAAATCGAAACAACTGGGCGATGCGGCCGTGCGCCAGCAGACGCAGGCGCGCTTCGCCGCACATGGTATCGCGGCTGATCGTCTGATAATGGAAGGGGCGGAATCGCGCGAGAAGTATTTCGCGGCCTATCACCGTGTGGACATCGCGCTCGATCCTTTCCCGTATCCGGGCGGCACTACCACGGTGGAAAGCCTGTGGATGGGCGTGCCGGTGCTGAACCTGAGCGGCGAGTCGTTCCTGTTCCGCCAAGGGGCGGGGTTCTTGTCGAATGCGGGGTTACCGCAATGGGTGGCAACGTCGCCGCAAGATTATGTGGAGAAGGCCGTTGCGTTCGCGGCCGATCTGCAAGGCTTGTCGCAGTTGCGCGCCGGCTTGCGTGCGCAGGTGGAAGCCTCGCCCATCATGGACGGGCCGCGGTTCGCCCGGTCGTTCCAGCTTCTGCTACAGACGTTGCAGGCCTGATTTTTTCTATTATTTCTTCATCGCTGCCTGGGTGATATCGATGAAGTTGTCGATGTCCTGCCAGGCCTTGTCGATCAGCTGCTGATGCACGGTCTGATAATTGTGGACACGTGATTTGGCCAGTGCCAGCGCTGCGGCGCTGTCGTCGAAATAGCTGACGCCCCACTCTGTGACGTAAGGCGCAGCGTGGTTGGGCCAGTAGTCGGTTTCGATCACCGCCACCGGGCAGCCGCACAGTAGCGCTTCTGCCAGCAGGGCGGTCTGTTCATAGATGTAGAGCACTTTCGCGCGCCGCAGGGTGTTGGCGATCTCCTGTTTGCTGAGTGGCTGATCCTTGCACAGGCTGATTGCATCCTTGACGTGCGGGGTCAGCTTGCCGCCGGCATGCAGATATTTGTGCGCATAGAAACAGGTCAGGTCGCGCCGATCATCGTGTGGGTTGTCTTCGTTGTTGAAGATGGTGAGGTCGCAGGTCGGGACATGCAGCGATTTTCCCAGCCAGCCAGCCGGCAGATACGACATGTCATAGGCAAATATCAGATCGCTGTCCGGGAATTCTGTGTCGCCGGCGATCAGGCCGGGTTTGTTCAGCAGCCAGCGCACCACTACGCCACCAGCGCCCAGCGGGTCGCCAGACATGATCTCGGGGTAGACGACGATGGGGCGACGTTTGGTTTCGTGGTGTTGCAGCATGATATTTTCGGTCAGCACCGGTGTGCGCAGATGCGGAGATGTTCCTGCACAGGTGACATAGGCTTCCTGGCCGCTTTCGTTTAGCGCATGGCACAGGTAATGGAGTGCCCGTATCCCGGCGGATTGCTGCTGGTAGTCCAGCGCGAAGATGTAATACGGGGCGCGCTTGGCCGCGTACAGGTTGCGAGTGGTTTCGCTCATTCAGATCTTCTCCAGAGTGAAGCGTGCAGTGCAGTCATCCACCTTGCGTGCGGTGGGCAGCAATATGTTGGTTACGGTTGGATAATTGCTTAACTGGCGCATGATCTCATGCTTGCGGCGCACCACGGTCAGGATCACCGTATCGATTTTGTGTTCATCGAGGTAGCTTGGGGGAAGGATAGGTTTGCCGCACACCGAGTATCCCTGGCGGGACTTTGAACTGTCCACGACCACGAAGCGCTCATCCTGTAGTGCTGGATAATGATCCAGCAGCTTGATGCAAAGTTCGCCTGCCCCCCAGAGGGCGATGGGCTTCTGCGCAGGGAGTTCGGGCAGGATGTCAGGTAGCGCCAGGTATTTGAAGGGATCGAGATAGTAACGCTGGTGACACTCGGGACAGAAGGTGCGGTGGATATGCAGGGTATCCACGGTGAAGTCCTGTGGGCAGCCACATTTGTTGCAGGCCATATGTGCGATGCAACTTCCATCTTCCTGGACATCGCTGATGGAAAACACCTCGGGTTCGTACTTCGCGCGCATGTTACGTTCATACAGATTCGACGACAGGTCCCTGTATTCCTGGTCGGTCAGCATGGATACGTTGATGAGCGGGCAGCCATCTTTGAGGAACTGCACCGGGTCTTTCACGATGCCCAGCGTCATCGCATTGCGGTAGAGCAGGGTGCCCGGGAAGATGTGGATCATGTTCAGGTCCAGCGCGTAGTGCAGATGCTCGTCATACCACTTGAGCGAGTTCCTGACCGTTTCGCGCGTTTCGGCGGAATCGCCGAAGATCAGGCTGCCCTGGATGTCGATGCCGATCTCGTGCGTCAGTGCCAGCGCTTTGTTGATCTGTTCCAGGTTGATCTTCTTGATCATGCTGGTCAGGATCTTGTCATCGGCACTCTCGATGCCATAGCTGATGGAGATGCAGCCGGAATCCTTCATCATCTTCAACAGTTCTTCATCGACGTCGCAAACCCTGAGCTGCACGGCCCATTTCAGCTTGTATGGCGCGATGCGTTTGCAGAACTCGATCACCCGGTCGCGTTTCGGAGCAAACAGCTCGTCGCTGACCTGCAAGACCTGGAAGGGATATTTTTCGACCAGCATGTCCAGCTCCTGGAAGATGTTGTCCAGGGAGCGTTTGCGATATTTGTCACCGGAGGGATGGAAGCAAAACGTGCACTTGAAGGGACAGGAGCGGCTGGCGGTGATATAGGCTGCTTCGTAGTTGGTCTGCTTCATGTATTCCGGATAGGAGAATCCGTCATAGTCAGGGAAGGGCAATAAATCGAGATCCTTGATGTCCTTTCTGACTTCGGTCGTTATATAGCCGTCACCACGCTTGAAGATCAGCCCGGGCACGTTGTCATAGGGCTGGTCGTTGTCCAGCGCGGCCGCGAGTTCATGCATGGTGATCTCGCCTTGACCGATCACGCCGAAATCGGCATCGAGCGCAATCATGGCGGGTTCCGGATCGCCGCTGATGATGCCGCCGCCCACCACGATCTTGATGGCCGGTTTGATGGCGCGGGCGATGTCGATCAGTTCCTTGAGCCGGGGGTAGTCGCGGCTCAGGCCGGAGGTGCCGAGCACATCGATGTCGTGCGCTTCGATGAGTCGCTTCAGTGCATCATGGGTACTGCCGTCATGGAATTCCAGGTTGGCGGTGAATACCTGATGTCCCCGCGATTTTATGTATGCAGAGACATAGGCGATCCCGATCGGGAACACGTTATAGCCGCCGGATACTTTGGCGGCCTCTTTGGGGAGTACGAGCAGATAGTTTTTCATCGGTTCATATGGGCATCAGCTTGATGCCCTCCTTTTCCAGGTATGCCAGTTCCCTGCCGATGCGGATCTTGTGGATGTCGGAAGCGATCAGGACGACATCCGGCTTGAGCGACGGAATGTCTCGGGGCGCAATGACCGTATGCCCATGGAAGGACTTGCCGTGCAGATCCGGGTTGCGGTCGGCGAAACCCACGATATTTGCATGGGAGAGGATCGAGTGTTTCATCAGCCAGGCCGCTTGTTTGCCGGCGGGGCAGACGAGGACTTTGCTTCCCGTCTGTATCAGGGACAGGAACATGGCATTCATCTTTTGCAGGCGTTCGAAATCGGCGATCTCCGCAGAGATGCCTTGCGTTGCAAGCCATCTTGCGTTGGTGCGGTAATCCAGCCGCAGGTGGTGCCGCAACTGCTTGTCGGAGAGTTCGTCCAGCCAGTCGAAGAAACCTTCTTTCTCGAAGTCCGGCTCCGGATCGAGATTGCGCGATGCCGGCGGGATGTCCATGCTGTAGACGCTCGAGTCATACAGATACGGTGCATTGCGGTACAGGTGCCGACAGCGGTCACACGGCGACAAAGGTTTGCCTGCCGCGATGGCCTGACGATATTCGTTGTAACGCGGACTGAAGAAGATCTCTTTGAACGATTGCTGTCCCAGATTGCCGAATACCAGGTTCTGGCAGCATACCGAGACATCGCCATTCGGCGATACCTGTACCGGTCCGTCCGTGTCCAGCTGATAGCACGATAGCTTTCTCTCCTTCAGGCTGTCGTGATAGGCATCGATCTCCGCCTGCTCGATGGCAAATGCGGGGGGGCGCTGGAATTCGACGTTGAGGGTGGCGGCCAGTGACTGGCACTTTTTCAGGAAGGCATTGGTAAAAACCGGGTATCTGAACAGGGATTCCTGATGCAGATCATCGGGGCCGAAACCTTGCGGATGATCCACGAAGACGACGGCCTGGACCTCTTTGGCGAAGTGCAACAATTCCGGCAAGGAGAAAATGTTGCGCTTCATGAGCACCATGTTCAGTCGCAGGTGGATCTCTTCGAGCCCCAATCCGTGCAATTGTTCACGCAGCGATCTGATGGTGTCCCTGACTTTGGACAGGTCGCCCGGCCGTCTGATGGATGCATAAATCAGCGGATCGACAGAGTCGATGGATAGGGTCAGGCCGACTTTCTTTACCCCGGCGAGGAACTGCAAATTGTCCGCGCTCAGCAGGGAACCATTCGTCGTCTGATATAGCATGATCTCCGGATGGTCGCGCAGCGTCTCGCCCAGGATATGTAGCCGCTCTTCATGCTGCGGGTCCATCAGGAACTCCCCGCCGCCTGCCAGGCACAGGGCGCGGCCGTAGGGCACGCTTTCCTCCAGTGCGCGACGGTACAGATCCATGGGCATGATCTGGTCGCTTTGACGCAGGCTCCGGGCCACTTCCGGCTTTCCCCAATAGCACATACGGCAACGGTAGTTGCAGCGTTGGGTCGTATTGAGGATGAGATACGGCCTGTATGTGGAGGGGTGGATCACGTCGGGCAATCTGTTCTCCAGTCGCTATCGCAGTTATGGGCTATGGTCATTGGCACGGGATGCTATTGGGCGGTGCCGGATAGGTGATCGCGCGTGAGTGCAAGTTCAGGTCGCTAGCCAATTCGGCGATGATCTTCGTTTGGTCTTCGCGCGACGCCTGCCAATACCCGGCCAGTTTTTTGAAATTAACATCCTCGACTATAGAGGGCAGGATCGCCTCGGCAAGCCGGAAATAGCGGAAGGCTGCGACCTCATTTTCTTGCATGAGGAAGCGCAGGCAATAACGCATGCACAACTTGCCGACCTTTTCTATTGCCGCATCACGGCGGCCGGCCGCCTTGGTGTGTCCCAGCGCCGCAGCAAGGTCGGCGAACTGGTGGGCGAGGATGTATTGGCCGAAACACTGGATGAGGTTCTCGTCGATGCTGGCGCCGTCGCTGCTGGAGTGGACGCGATGCAGCAGCAGTGGCTGCTTGATGTAGACCATGGAGTGGTCGCAGCAGATCTTGAAATCCAGGATGCGGGAGCCGAACCAGCGGTCGGTCAGGGTGCCGGGCAGGCGTTTCTCCGTGACCAGTTCGCGTCGGTAAAGGATCTGCGAGATGCTGGGATTCACGGCAGCCATCATATAGACCGCCAACTGCTCTCCGCTCGGGATGCAACAGGTCTGGTCGTAGAACGGCGGCTCAGGCGAGATGTTGCCTTGGGTGTCCACGATGTCGCGATGCACCATCGCAAAACCGGCTTCAGGGAATTTTTCCAGCAGTGCCACGCAGCGCGCTATGTATTCCGGATGGATCGCATCGTCTGAACAGAGCATGAGCAGGTATTTCCCTTGGGCATCATAGATCGTATTCTCGTTGGAACTGCTCGGGCCAAAATTCTCCCGATTGCGAGACAGGCTCATCTTGTTCGGATAGCGCCTGGCGAACTCCAGTGCGGTCTGCCAGGAATCGTCGGTCGATGCGTTATCGGAAAAGCATATTTCGATGTTGCCGTATGTCTGTGCCGCGATACTCTCCAAGCACTGCAACAGGAAGCGGCCGTAGTTGTAATTGTGGATGCAGATGCTTACCAGTGGGGCGTTGCTGGTTCTCTGCTCAGGGTCTGGTTTGTAGCAGCGGGGTGCAGGCCTGAAGTCCTGTTTGCGCCCGACATAGGAATGCACGAACAGCGGGTCGGCATCGATCAGCTCCAGAGTGCGCTTGATGTATGCAGGATCGAAAGGGCGGTTCTTGGTCAGCAGAACGTAATACTTTCCTCGGACCATTTGCAATAGCAAGCGTCCCTGGCTCCATTCAGGGCCGGAGGGGGTTTGGTTCCTGGCCAGCGTGATCAGATTGGGATGCCGCGCCATGTATTCATTGGCGATGTCCCAGGCGCCGTCGGTGGTGCAGTCGTCACACAGGATCACTTCGAAGGCATTGATCTCCTTTTGTTCAAGGATACGATCCAGGCAAGCGGCGAGCGCCTGGGTGTCATAGTTGTAGATCAGGATCGAAACGATGGCGGAGGTCACGTCGTTCATATTTTATCTGGCCTCGTCAGGCGGGTTCATTCGGGAACATGGGCATAGAGCTTCTGCCATTTGTGTTCGATCACATAGTCCGGATTAGCTTGCTTGATGAGTTGTTCCAGGACTTCCTTATCGTCGGGCAGGTGATAGGTGCAGATGGAAAGCTTGGGGGCGAAACGTCCCAGCGTTTTGGCAGCGCCGGCGAGCATGAGGCGCTCTGCGCCTTCGATGTCGGCCTTGATGAAGTCGACAGACTGCAAGTTATGCGTCTCCACGAAGTCGTCGATGGTGGTGGTTCGTATGTCGATCGACTCTCCCTCGACCGGCAACACGAGGGAGCTGCTGGTGTTGTTCCCCTGCGAGAGCGCGATGCGTGCGATGCCACTCTCGTTGCTGGTTCCCATCTCCAGTATCTCTACCGATGGGTGGATGTCCTTCACTTTGACGAGATGTTCGAGTGCACTCGGCGCGGGTTCGAAAGCGAACACCTTGCCGCCTTTGGCGGCTGCAAGCAGCGTGAACAGTCCGATGTTGGCTCCGCAATCCAGTACCACATCGCCTGCATCGATCTTGACCGGGCCAAGTTCCCCGGCCCCTTCCACCAGCATGGACAGATCGTTGAACAAGGAGGGCAGGATCCAGTCCACGACTTCGGCGAAGAAGGCGATCTGGTAATCCATAGGCTGCTTGAAGGGATTGGGCACGGTATATCCGTCATGGGACAGGTACTCTCCGTCGCAGTCGAGTCCGCGCGCCTGGAAATAGGCGCGGTAGGTCGGCGCAAAGAAATGCTGGACCGAATACGCGGGCCACTCGGGATCGGAATCGAACATCTGCTGCAGCTCACGCTGACGCAGGACATAGATGTGCGTCCGCTCCATGCCCATTTCCAGTAACTGGGCCATGATGGCATCGGCATGCTGTTCGGAAGTGATGACGACCCCCTGATCCTTCAGGATGGAAGGCGGCTCGACGCGCAGGCCGTTCACGCTGGAGCCGGCGCGCTGGCTGGCATTGTCCACGAAGCATTCCACGGGTACGCCGAGGAAATTCAGGTAGTGGCTGATGAATTCGCCGTTCTTGCCTGCACCGAAAAGCACAACCCGCTTTTCCTGTTCGAAGAAGTCGCGCAGCGAGGGAGCGCTGTTCTCTGCGCATGCATCAAGAATCGAATACACCATGGTTCTTCATCTCCATAAGTTTTGTTAAAGCACAAGGCTGCGTTCTCTTTGCAAGGCATAGAACCTGCCGGTTTTGCGGAGCGCGTCCTGAAGCGAGGTCCAGACATCCAGCCCGAACTTCTGCCTGGCCTTGCGGATGTCGGGAACGTAAATGTTCCGTACTGCATTGCCTACGCTGAGATCGGACTGCCCGAGTATGGCGATCTCCTTTTGCGGGCTGAGGGTGTCACGCACCAGATGGGCCAGCTCCCTGATGCTGACGGCCTGGTCTGAGCCGAGATTATATATTTCGTTTTGCCCGCCCTTCAGGAGCAGGGTCAGCAGCCAGACGACAAGGTCTCCCATATAGAGATAGGAGCGCATGGGAAGGCCATCGCCTTTGACCACGATCTTGTCGTCGAAGAGTGCCTGGCCGATAAAGTTGCCGATCGCGTAGTGGATGTCGAGAGGCAGGAAAGGGCCAACGAAAGAGAAGCAGCGGGCGATGGTATTGTTCCAGCCGTGCTGCTGGGCATAGCAACTGGTGAGGAATTCTGCGGTACGTTTGGCTTGTCCTAGAGCCGAGTGCAGGCTCGTCGTATCCGGGGCGCCATGAAACGTCTCCGGAATGCGGTCCATGTTGTCGGGGGGAACGCCGTAGGCGACCCCGGAGCTGAGGAAGAGGAAGCGTTTGACGTTGCATTGTGCGGCGAAATCCAGCACGTGCCGGGTGCCGCTCACCAGCGTGTCGAATTTTTTCATCGGATCTTCGCCGCGGAACGTCTCATGGGCGGAAGTGGTCGCCCCGTGGATGATGTAAGGATATTCCCCGCGCGGAAAATCGAAGTCCTTCACGTCGCCGGCATGCAGGGTCAGCGCGGGATCGTCCGCCAGTTGTGGGCAGACATTGGCAAAAGCCGCTGCATCGCGCGTGAGCACGACGATGCGCATGTCCAGGTCGTGGATCGCATTGGCATGCAGCAGTGCTTTCAGCAGCCAGCGCCCAAAGAGTCCGGTGCCGCCGGTGATGAACAGATGCTGTGCGCGCAATTGTTTCCACAGTCCCTGCGTACGCAGCAGGATCTGGTCGAGATCGTCTGCGAGCGGGTCAGTGCGCGTCATGGCGTTCTGTCAGTGAGTGCAGAATGTCGGCGGGCTGCGTCAACCAGCGCCATGTCGGCGGCAGGGTGGTAGCGGTTTCATCGCCATACCCCCAGCTTGCGTAATGGAAAGCAAGGCGATTGGCGTCTGCCGCCAATCCATCCTCGCGCTTGTCGCCCACGTAGAACGTTTCGGAAGGCGCGAGTCCTTGTTCTCGTATCTGCTTCGACAACAGTTGCGTTTTCCCGGAGATGCGCGGTTGCTCCATGTCGAGTGCATAGATCGAGGAGAAGTATCCGCTCCATCCCAGGTGCGACAGGATAGTTTGTGTCGCCGAAAGACGCTTGTTGGTGCAGATGTGCATGGGGGTTCCGGCGGCAGCCAGCTGCTCCAGCAGCTTTCCCATGTCCGGATAGTGCGGCGTCGCCTTCAGGGCGATACTGTCGTAGTGACGCTTGAAGTTTTCGGTCAGCGTGTCGATCAGCGATGCGTCCGCGCTGCCGCTGAGTCGCATCAGGGTTTCGGATAACGGCGGGCCGATCAGGCTCGCATCAAGCGGAACGGCAGGTGTGAGCCCGGCTTCCTTCATTGCCGAGTCGAACGCGGCGATGATCGCCGGGGCGGAATCGACGAGCGTGCCATCGAAGTCAAAGACGATATTCACGCGACACCGCCGAGGTGGGGGCTGGCAGATTTATCGGCATCCGATATGACCCGGACTGCATCGGGGAACAGGTCGCCATACTTTTCCAGCATCTCCCGAGCCCTGGAATCGTCGCGGGACAGCTCTATCATGGCCGTTGCCAGGGTCTCCGAGCGTTGTTCGTCGCCTGCCAGGGCGGCAGCCTGGCGCATGCCATTCAGGGCGAAGAGGTGGAAGGGGTATAGCTTGTACACGCCTTCGAACAGTTTCGATGCGTGATCGTAGTTTCCGGTTTGCAGGTCGTAGTTGCTGGCGAAGTTACAGTCCAGGTTCGCACGGTAGCGCAGCTCGTTCAACTCGTCGGCACTGATCCACGGCGAATCGAAGAAGCGGTGGTTGGTCAAGGTTTTCTTCCATGTCTCGGGGCCGTGCGTGATGCTGCCCGCATCGATGAACTGCTGGTACATGACCGTGCCAACGATGGGCGTGGCGATGTGGAACTGTGTCCAGTTGGGTTTCAGCTCATCCTTGATGCAGGCGATGGTCTCATGCATGTCTTCCACGGTTTCGCCGGGGAAGCCGAGGATGATGTTGATAGTGACGATCAATCCTCTGGATTGTGCATAGCGGATCAAGCGGGCCGCCTTGTCGAGCTGGACATTCTTTTTGATGCTCTTTTGGACTTTGATGGAGCCGGATTCGATGGCGAAAGAGATCGTGGCGCTGCCGGTGAGATGGATGATGGTATCGATGATCTCTTCGGTGGTGTTGTTCACATAGAGCGTTTGGGTGAGCGAGATCTTCAGGTTGTCGATACCGCTGTTGCGCATGGCACCCAGCAATTCATCGGTACGCTTCTTCGTGATGAGCGGCAGGTCGTCGTAAATGTGGAAATGGTTCACCCCATATTGCTTGTTGAGCGCGTGCATTTCGGCAACGACGCTTTCCGGGGGGCGATTGCGCATCCGGCGCCCATGTATCGTGTGCGAAGCACAGAACGTGCATTGGAACGGACAGCCGCGCGAGGTGAACAGCGAGGCGTCGAGATCCTTCCCCTTGCTCGTATTGAGTTCATCCCAGAACAGGTGGGATGAACTGGAGGTCTTGCCGGTATAGACATCCATGTCCAGGATGGACCAATCCGGGAACGGCTGTTCATCCACATCTACGGTGATTGATGACACCACCGAAGGCATGCCGTGGTCGTTGCGGAGAATGGCTGAGCGGGAATGGATGCCGTCAGCGACGATCTGCTCGCCGCTGCGGATGGCGGCAAGGAGTTGTGGCAGGACGTTCTCCGCTTCTCCGGCGACGGCATAATCGACCAGATGGTCGTGGTTCTCCAGCAGGTGTTCGATGGTATTGGAAGCATGCATGCCGCCGACGATGACCGTGGCGTTCGGCCAGAGCGCTTTCAGGATGCGCAAGGAGCGGTCGAAGAACTCCCATGAGGGGGAGTACGAGAACGAGAAGGCCAGGACATCCGGTGCGCAGGGCGACATGGCGGCGATGGCCTCGGCACGGATGGTGCCATCGAGGTCTTCGCGCAGCCGCGCATAGTCGGTCACTGCGTAATCTGCACAGGCGATCTTGCCGTGGTGGCCGGACTTCTTGAGCGCGGCTGACAGATACAGGAGGCCAAAAGGGAATGCCTTGATGGCACGATTCGTCGTTTTGCCGATGATCTCGGCAAGCGGAATGGTGGGCATATTGACGAAAAGGACATGCTGTTCAGTCATCGCATCATCTCGGCGGTAGGGTGTTGACGAGTGTGTGTCGGCAAGGTCGTTTTTCTCCGGTGGTCAGCCCAGCACCGCCAAGCCGCTGTTCCAGTATTCGGCGGCTTGGCCGAAATGCGGGCGGCGGTTGAAGGTCAGGTTGTAGCCGTAGGCTTCGAAGTAGAAAGCCACCAGCGGTTTGTCCGCTTGTACGGCGGCCAGCCAGAGCAGGGGCGGATAGCCGTCGGTGCGTTGCAACAGTCCTGGAGTGCCGATCAGCGCGGCACTGGTGTCGTAACCGCCGGCCAGCAGGAACTGTTGCGGCAGGTGCTGCACGCGCTCCAGTGCGGCGGGCAGCGAATATTCCGATAGGCACGGGAAGTAGATCCCCACCACCGGGCCTTGTTGCATGGCTTGCAGCAAGCGCTCATGGCGTGAGCCGGGCGCGATGCCGAGCTGGCCGGGCAGGGCGACCTTGTTGTGGTCGGTGTAGCGATATTGCGGGAAGGTCTCGGCGAACGCTTGGCCCACCGCCGGCAGATAGCGCTCGGCCAAGGCCGTGCCGTAGTCGGCATGTTTGGCTGGCGGCAGCAGGAAGGGAACGGCGATGCCTTGCGTGAGATTGCGGGTCTGCGGATCTTCGCGCAGCTTCTGTAGCAAGGTTGTGCAACGCTGGGCAAAGTCCACTGCGGTTACACCGCTGTCGCCCAGATGGCGCGTGGTGCGTGCATGGATGGCGGCATAGTCGATCGCCTGCGGGGCGATCTGGAAGTAACGGCGGCTTTGCGCAAGGACGGGGGCATGCAGCCCGGCCGGGATGCAGCGGCCATGCTCGTCGAAGAACGGGGAGAGGTCATTGAGGTTCATGGCGTTCAATCGATGAGCGTGTCGTTGTCGGAGAAGCCTTGCCCCCAAGGCACGGGCAGATGGGTGACGCCGCGGGTCTTCTCGGTGTGCAGTTTGATGAACTGCGGGTCCTCGCCGATGATGCAATCGGGACGATAGGGGCCCAGCCAGGGGTTGCGCATGCCGCGAGCGAGGACTTCTTTCAGCGGCGTCTCGCGCAGGTTGCCGAGCGAGAAATCGATGTAGGGGCATGGTGTGACTTCGAAGGTGGAGGTCACGGTGATGATGCCCTTCACCGTGATGCATCCCTTGAACGAACCGTAGCTCGGCGTCATGTGGGTGAACACCTTGTAGTCCTTTTCCAGTTCGCGCAGGACATCGGCATCTTCCTTGTCGATGACGAACTCGGGATGCTCGGTGCAGGAGCCGGTAGGCTTGGCATAGGAGACGTACAAGCCGATGTTGCGCTCGGTGGCGAATTTGCACATCTCGAGGAATTCGGGAGACTTGGCGCGGCCCTTCACCAGTACGGTGGAGAGCAGCAGGTTGAGTCCGGCATCCAGCGTGGCGTCGATGGCGCGCATCACCTTCTTGTAGGAGCCGGGCTTGTTGCGGAAGTCGTCGTGTTCCGCTTCGATCATGCTGTCCAATGAGAGTTGGACCTTTTCCACACCGATGGATTTGAGATGTCGGGCCTTGGCTGCGTCCAGGAACCAGCCGTTGGTGTCGGTGATGATGTAGTGCTTGTCCGGATCGATGGCTGCCACTACCGCGTCGAAATCCTTCATCACCAGCGGTTCGCCGCCGGTGATGACGAAACGTGCCAGTCCCAGTTCGTCGGCCTGGCGCGACAGTTCGCGGATGTCGTCGAGGTCGATCTTGCGGCGCGTATCCTCGATCTTGAACACCTTCTTCTGGTGACGATCCATGTAGTACTCGGCCGAGCAGTGGGTGCACTGGAAGTTGCACAGGTAGCTCTTCTCCAGGCGGATGATGGGGCTGATCTCGCCGCGCTCTTCCATCTCGGAGATGGCGGCCAGTTTTGCGGCCACATAGGGCTTGCGCGCGCGCAGGCCTTCGCGCTTGGCTTGTTCTTCGGGAGTGAGGCTGTTGGTTGTGGGTGTCGAGTCGGTCAAGATGCGTCTCTTTCAAAGAACTTGCGATATACGCGTTGGGGCGCAATCAGCGTATCCGGTAGTGTGTCATGCCAGGCCCAGGCACCATGTTTCGGCGTGCCGGAGGTATGGGCGAGTTGCGCTGACAGTGGCGCGGTCAGCCTGCATGCGTACAGCAGCGAGATGAAGTGTCCGCGCGTGTCGCGTCCCTGGTTCATCATTTCGGTGATGGCCAGCGGAGTCTCGTTGAATTCAACAGTGGTGCCCAATTCTGTCTCTGCCACTTTCCTGATCCGTTGTGCTGCCGTTTCCTTGAAACGGATGATGCCGCCGGGTATATGCCAGACGGGGCCATAGAATCTGTCTTCCCGCCATGTCAATAACGTCCGGTTTTCGGAATCCTTTAGCAGCAGATCGACATTGACCATGGGCGTGAGGCGGGTAACCAGATCGAATATGGCATCGGGCAGGCCTCGCCTGGAATCGACGACATGCGATTCGAGTGCGGCGATCAGTTCCTCAAGCTCCACGCGGCAGTATCTCCAGTCCCTGCTCGCGCAGGATCGCCAGTTGGTAAGCATCGCCCCAGCGCTGGCGGATGGTGCGTACCACCTCGTCCGAGTAGCTGGCAGCCATGACGATGACGGCGCCTACCGGTTCGTGCGCCAGATGTTCCGGGGGCACGATGGGCAGGTGCGTCGCCGGGGTGAATTTATCCTGTTTGAAGGGGGCGGAGTCAACCACGTAGCGCACATGGTCTGCCAGTTCCAGCAGGGCGATGGTGGCCAGCGCCTGATGGCCGGCGCCCCAGATGGCGATGCCTTGCGTGCCATGCCGGTGCAGGAAGGTATCCAGTTCCTGCTGCAAGTGCGCGCGGGCGGTGTTGAATCCAGCGACGTCGCAAGGCACGCGCTTGCGCACCACGGCGGACAGGATGTAGTCATGCCATACCGTTGTGCAGTCGATGACTTCGAAGCCGCTGAGCTGCAACAGTGTGATCAGGGTGTCGCGCGTGAAATAACAGATGTGGTCGCTGATGAATTCGGTGAACAGATGGTGACGCAGGATCATGTCGAAGTTCGGCACTTCGACCAGACCGATGCCGCCGTCGCGCAGGTTATGCGCGATGCCGCGCAGAGTGGCGCGCGGGTCAGGCCAGTGTTCCAGGAAGTTCAGCGTGGCAAAGGCGTCGAACGGGGCGGCAGGCAGGGACTGCTGCGGCTGTTCGATGAAGCCGTGCATGACCTGCAGGCCTTGCGCGCGACAGGCTTCGACCGCGGCACTGCCGTATTCCAGTCCATGTGCATCCAGCCCGGCCCCGGCGAACAGATCGAGATATTCGCCGCGCCCGCAGCCGACCTCCAGCAGGCGTTTGCCTTGCAGTCCGTAGTGCTTGGCGAAGCCGGTGAATTGCTGCTGGCGGAAGGTTTTCATCTCAGCCGAGAACGCGGCGGCGCGTATCACTTCCCGGTAATAGGGCACCGGCTCATGTGCGGTCTGCACCAGTCCGCAGGCGGGACATTGGTAGATGTCGAGATCGACGCCCTGGTCGTGCGCGAGTTGCGCGCGATCGGGCAGATGTTGCGCGGCCGCAGGCATGTTGCGGAAGTGCAGCAGCGGAGTGTCGGGCAGAGATTGGTCGCACAGGCGGCAGGGGGTGTGCGCCATGCCGCGTCAGCCTTTGCGCGCGGCCAGCGATGCTGCGGACAAGCCGGCCGGCATCTCGTTGCGTAGCTGTTCCAGCGGCAGCAAGGGCGACATGTCTTCCAGCGGCATGGACAGCATGGAACCGTCGGTTTGCGGCAAGGCGGCGACCTTGGGCGTGAGCGCTTCGTCGTTCACCAGACGCACATCGACCAGCAGCGGGCGCGGCTGCGCCATGGCCCAGCTTAGTTTTTCATCCAGTTCGGCAGCGTCGCTGATGCGCAGGAAGGGCAGGTCGTAGGTGGCGGCGACCTTCTCCAGGTCGGGCAGCAGCAAGCCGGCTTCCGGTCCGGTGCCGACGTAACGCCCCTTGAAATAGTTGCGCTGGGTGTTGCGGATGGAGGCGTAGCCGTTGTTGTTCAGGATGACCAGACAGATGGGCAGGTCGAACGCGCGCAGCGTGGACAGTTCCTGGATGTTGAGTTGCAGGCTGCCGTCGCTCTCGATGGCGACCATGGGGCGCTTGCCGTTGGCGAAGCAGGCGCCGATGGCGGCCGGCAGACCATAGCCCATCGCACCCAGGCCGGAGGTGAGGAACACGCGTTGTCCCGGCTGGTTGCGGAACGCGGTGTAGAACGCTTCCACCGCGAGACCGGAGCTGCCGGTGCTGACCAGGGTGTCGGGCGGGATGGCCTCGGACAGGGCATCCATCAGGCGGTAATGGCTGATGGGACCGCTGGCGGGGAACGGTGCACCATCGTTCACCGGGTAGCGCTGTTTCCAGTCGAGACAGCGTGCGCGCCAGTCTGACCAGTCAGGATGCGCGGGTACGCTGGCTGCCTGCCAGGCGTGCAGGAATGCCTGAGCATCGGCGGCGACGCTGAGGGCGATGTCCATGTCCAGCTTGTCGATCTCGTGGCGATCCACATCGATCACCACCTTCCTGGCATTGCGTGCGAAGCCGCGCGGATTGTAAGCGGTGATGATGTTGTCGAGGCGGCTGCCGAGGCTGATCAGCAGGTCGCAGTTCTGCACCGCGAAGTTGGGCGCGCGCAAGGCGACCACGCCGGGGCGGCCGACCAGCAGCGGATGTTCCCAGGGCAGCAGGTCGAGCGCATTCCAGGTGGTGACCACCGGGATACCGAGTTTTTCTGCCAAGGTGCGGAAGACCTCTGCACCACCGGACAGACGCACGCCGTGACCGGCCAGGAGCAAGGGGCGCTGCGCCTGGCTGAGCAATTGCTGGAGTTGCGTGACGGCGGCGAGCGCAGTGTTGTCTTGCGCGACCGGTGCGTGTTCCCAAGGGGCAAGCGTTTCCGGCGCGATGGGGGCACCTTGTACATCCAGCGGCACGTCGATCCACACCGGACCGGCGCGTCCGCTGCGCGCAAGATGGGCGGCCTGCTCCATCACGCTGCGGATGTCTTCAGGACGTTCCACGGTGACGGCGTATTTGGTGATGCCCTTGACCATGGAGATGATGTCGACTTCCTGCACGCCTTTCTGGCGCAGTGGGGCTCCGTGCAGCATGTCGGCACGCTTGACCTGACCGGAGATGACCATCATCGGCACCGATTCGATCCAGGCGCCGGCGACGGCGGTGATGGCATTGGTCGCACCGGGGCCGGTGGTGACCACACACACGCCGAGGTTCTCGTTGATGCGCGAATAGGCTTCGGCGGAGATGGCGGCAGCCTGTTCGTGCAGGCAGGCGACGGTTTCTATCCCGGGACATTTGCCGACGGCATCCACCAGGTGCATGGCGCCGCCACCGGGCAACAGGAACACGTGGCCGACGCCGAGCGAGGCCACGAAATCGGCGATGTAATCGGCGACGCGGTAGGGTTCTGCGACAGTCATCAATCCATCCAGTAAGTGAGCAGCGTCTTACGCTGTTTGTTCTCCATGATCGCGGGATCGGTGTAGAACGAGTCGTTCTTGTTGTGGGTGGTGGAGATCTCTTCGATCACCGCACCGGTCTCGGTCTTGAACTTGTGGCGCACGCCGGGCTCGATAGTGACCACGTCGCCGGGTTTGCACAGCATGGGTTCGCCATCCAGCTCAAGCAAGATCTCGCCGTGGATGATGTGGAAGGTCTCTTCCTTCATCTCATGGTATTGCTCGGGGTGGATCTGCCCGGGCAGGCTGACCAGCAGTTTTTTGCAGTAGCCGCGGTTGACCACGGTGATCAGCACCAGTCCGACCTCGTCGAAACGGTCGATGCCGTAGTGATGCGAGATCTCCAGATCGGCGCTGCCGGGCACCACGATGTTGTTGCGTGCCAGCATCTCCTTGACGCGGTCGGCGATCTCCCAGATGCGCGCGCGGCGGTCTTTGCGTGCCGCATTGGACGGGGTGACGGGGCGGTCTTTTGCGATGTCTGAGGTTGCCGTGTATTCCACGTATTTGGACCAGTCGTTTGCGGTGTACTGCCCGGGTTCCGGCGGGAAGGCAAAGTACACATCCTGTTCGGAGATGGGTTGGCCGGCCGCGATGTCGCGCCGCACGAACACGCCGCGGCGTAACGATTGCAGGCTGGCCGCTTCCTGCGGATTGTGCGGCAGGCGGGCATGGCCGACACCGCACAGCAGGCGGGCATGCCTTGCCGCCTGCAACCAGGCGCGCGTCTGTTCCGGTGAGGCAGAGTAGGCGTTCAATGCGAATTTTCCGGTCGGCAGGCCAACATGCTTCTCGAACAATTCCACACCTTTGGCAATGGTCAGTTTGACGATGTCGGTGTTGGCTGGGTCCTCGTGGGTGGAGAAACCGATGCGCACATTGGGGTAGCGTGCACGCAGGAAGTCGATCTGCGACAGGTGCATGCGTTCGTCCGGCGTTGGATATTCGCCTACGCAATGCAGGATGGCGAACTGCTTGCCGCGGTGGGCAAAGAAGCTCACTACGCGATCGATGTCTTCCACGGCGGCACCGGCAGTGGAGGCGATGATGGGTTTGTTGTTCTGTACGATGCGTTCCAGCAGCGGCCAATCGGTGAACGAGCAACTGGCGATCTTGATGATGTCGAGATCCTGCTGTTCGATGAGGTCAACGGACGCTTCGTCGAACGGAGTGGCCATGGTCAGGAAGTTGTTGGCGCGCATCTCCGCCACCAGTCGGTCGAAATCCGCGCGCGTGAGGCGGGTCTCGGAGAAGCGCTTCACGTATTTGATGTCGTCGCGCCCTTGGGCCGCAGGATGGATGAAGGTATCCAGGTCGCGGTATTGCAATTTGAACGCGAAGCTGAATTCCGGGAATTCACGGCATACGGCGCCGAAGGCACGGATCACCGCCAGCCCATGCTCCACATCTCCCATGTGGTTGTTGGCCATTTCCAGTACGAACAGCGGGCCGGGTATGCTAACTGTCATGCTCTAATCTCCTGATCACCGGTTTGTGTGGTGCGGCCGGTTGTTGTTCTTTTTCATCTCGGCTGATGCCGATCTGAGTGGGCATCAACTCTTTCGGCAGAGCGCAGCGTATCCTGAAGGGCGGATTATCCCGACTTGGTGTTTTGAGGAGCTGGGTTATTCCATCACTTTGGGTTTCGGGCGCTTGCCGACCTTCACCTGTACCACGATCTCGTTCTCGCTGCGCATCAGGTGCAACTCGGCTGGTTTGCCAGGGGGGAGTGCGGAGATGGTCTCCAGCATGGCGGTGGAGTCTATGAGTTCGCTGCCGCCGATGCTGAGCAGGACGTCGCCCGGCTTGATGCCGGCCTTGTCGGCGGGGCCGCCGCGCATGACTTCGGAGATCAGCACGCCATGGGTGGTCTTGAGCTTGAACGATTCGGCCAGTTCGGGCGAAAGGTCTTGCACGGCCACGCCGATCCAGCCGCGCGTGACGGAACCGGTCTGGATGATCTGCTCCATGACTTTCTTGGCGGTGCTGACCGGGATGGCGAAGCCGATGCCGAGCGAGCCGCCGTTGGGGGAATAGATGGCGCTGTTGATGCCGAGCAGGTTGCCGTTGGCATCGACCAGTGCGCCACCGGAGTTGCCCGGGTTGATGGCGGCGTCGGTCTGGATGAAGTTCTCGAAGGTGCTCAGGCCAAGGTGGTTGCGCTTGAGTGCGCTGACGATGCCCATGGTCACGGTCTGGCCGACGCCGAACGGGTTGCCGATGGCGAGGACGATGTCACCGACATGCACGGAATCGCCGTTGGCGAAGGTGATCGCCGGGAGCGGATGGTCGACATCGACCTTGATCACGGCCAAGTCGGTCTCCGGATCGGTGCCGACGATATGGCCTTTTGCGCTGCGACCGTCGGTGAAGGCGACTTCGATCTGGTCGGCGGATTCGACCACATGATGGTTGGTCAGGATGTAGCCGTCCTGGCTGACGATCACGCCGGAGCCGAGACTGGAATTCTGCTGCGGCTGGTTGTCGTCGAATTCGTCGCCGAAGAAGAAGCGGAAACGCGGGTCATCCATGAACGGGTGGCTGGGCTGCTTCACCTCACTGGTGGTGAAGATGTTCACCACCGAGGGCATGACTTTCTGTGCTGCCTGGCTGAAGCCGGCGCCGTTCAATGGCTCGCTCGGCGGGGTGGGTTCGCTCTGATACAGGGTGACCACGCCGCCACGCGCAGCATTGGGCAGCAGGCCGGGTTTCAGGGTGTTGATGATGAACAGGATCGCTAGCCCGATGGTGGTGGCCTGTGCGAAGAGGAGCCAGAATTTGCGCATGCTATGATCCTGTCAGGTGATGGTTGGGAGCGGTGATGCAGTTATACGAGTTGCGCGATTATATCGGAAGCGAATTGCAGGTCTCGCGTTTTCGAGATTACTGCCCCAACGGGGTACAGGTCGAAGGACGACCCGAAGTGCGGCGGCTGGCCACTGCGGTCACGGCTTCGCACGCAGTGTTGCAGGCCGCGACAGCGTGGGGCGCGGATGCACTGCTGGTCCATCATGGCTATTTCTGGCGCAGCGAGGATGCCGCGATCACCGGCATCAAGAAAAGACGCATCGCGCATCTGTTGCAGCATGACATGAGTCTGCTGGCCTACCATCTGCCACTGGACGTGCATCCCAAGTATGGCAACAACGCGCAGCTTGCGCATCGCCTGGGGTTGCAGGAAGTAGGGCGCTTCGGCGAGCAGGACGTCGCTTGCCATGGGTGCTTGGCGCAGCCGCAAGCATTAGGCGACTTTGCCGGGCGGGTGCACGCGGTGCTGGGCAGGGCGCCGCAGGTGATCGGCGATAGGCAAGCCAAGGTAGCGCGTCTCGCCTGGTGCTCTGGGGCGGCGCAGGGCTATTTCGAGCAAGCGGTGGCACTGGGGGTGGATGCGTTCCTCACCGGCGAGATATCGGAGAACAATGTACATACCGCGCGCGAGTATGGTGTTGCATTTATCGCAGCAGGCCATCATGCGACGGAACGCTATGGTGTGCAGGCGCTGGGGCAGCATCTTGCCCGGCAATTCGGGCTGGAGCACAGCTTCTTCGATGAGGAAGTCCCTGTCTAGGTTGAGGTTATTGCCTTGATTGTGCGTTGCAATATAAAAAAGCGTTGCGTAGTATTCGGCACTAACCATTTCGGGTTATATCCGCTGTCCGGATGTCGAAGAATAACAATCGTCCGCAGGGTTTTTGAGATGTTGTCTGGGGCAGCGCCATTCCGCTGCATGGATCGACCTGCCTGGCATATAGGCAGGGGCTTCAGGGAGACAGTATGAGAATTTCTACAGTGGTGGGTGGAGCATTGATGGTCGCGCTTTCCATGGGCGCATTCGCTGAGGATGCGGCGCTGGCGCCGGCGCACAGTGCACTCACCGTGTTGCAGCCCGGCGATGTCAGTTTCAAGCGTGACGTGATGCCCATCCTGCAGGATTACTGTGTGAGCTGTCACAACCCGTCCCCGACGGCCAAGGGCTATGCCAAGAGTGGCCTGGATCTGACCAGCTACGAAGGTCTGATGAAGGGCACCAAGTTCGGCAAGGTGGTGATCCCGGGCGATAGCCAGGCCAGTACTTTCACCAAGCTTTTGACCGGCACCAACAAGGGCCTGAAGATGCCCATGGGCCTGAATGCCAGCGGCACGCTGGACCGTCAATACATTCTGACTCTGCGCAAGTGGGTCAAGCAGGGCGCCAAGAACAACTAGGCGTTCTGAGCAGCAATCGCGGCGAAGAGGTATGCGCCGCTGGCACGGGATTGAGTTGGGGAGCCAATCCTACGCTTGCCTGATAAAAACATGACGGGCAACGCAATGCCATCCTCCAGTACCGACGCGACACCCGGGCGGCAAGAGATCGCCCAGGTGTTCATTCGACAACGTTTTACAGAAGGGAAGAGGGTCATGACAGATAACGTGGACCATAGCAAGCGACGGATGTTGATCGCTGCTACAACTGCGGTGGGCGGGGTCGCAGCCGTCGGCGCCGGTGCGCCGTTCGTGCTGAGCTTGCAGCCGAGCGAAAAGGCCAAGGCGGCCGGTGCGCCGGTCGAGGTCGATATCAGCAGCATCGAACCGGGGACGATGATCAGCGTCGAATGGCAGGGCAAACCGGTCTGGATCGTGCGTCGTACCAAGGAGATGCTGGACTTGCTGTCCAACCACAACGATGTCTTGGCTGATCCGGATGCTGCTGTTCCGCAACAGCCGGAGTATTGTCATAACGCGACCCGCTCCATCAAGCCTGAGATCCTCGTGGTGCTTGGCATCTGTACCCACTTGGGTTGTTCCCCGACCTTCCGTCCGGAAGTCGCGCCGGCCGATCTGGGCCCGAACTGGCCGGGCGGCTGGTTCTGCCCTTGCCATGGTTCCCGTTTCGATTTGGCGGCACGCGTGTTCAAGGGCGTCCCGGCACCGACCAACCTGATCATTCCTCCCCATATGTATCTGAGCGACACTCGCCTGTTGATCGGGGATGACGATAAAAGCAAGCTCAAAGGCGGCCAGCCCGCTGATAAGGGGGCCGCAGCATGATGAATCTTCTGAAAAACCTGGTTGGCTGGATTGATGCACGCTTCCCGCTGGTCTCTACCTGGAAGGCGCACCTGTCCGAGTATTACGCACCGAAGAACTTCAACTTCTGGTACTTCTTCGGCGGCTTGGCGCTGTTGGTGCTGGTCATCCAGATCCTCAGTGGTATCTTCCTGACCATGAACTACAAGCCGGATGCGCTGTTCGCATTCGCTTCGGTCGAATACATCATGCGTGATGTGCAATGGGGCTGGGTGTTGCGTTACATCCACTCCACCGGCGCTTCGATGTTCTTCGTGGTGATCTATCTGCACATGTTCCGTGGCCTGATGTATGGCTCCTACCGCAATCCGCGCGAACTGTTGTGGATCTTCGGCATGATCATCTATCTCGCGCTGATGGGCGAAGCCTTCATGGGCTACCTGCTGCCGTGGGGACAGATGTCGTTCTGGGGGGCGCAGGTGATCGTGAACCTGTTCTCTTCCGTGCCGTTCATCGGTCCGGACTTGGCAGTGATGATCCGTGGCGACTACGTGGTGTCCGACATCACGCTGAACCGCTTCTTCGCCTTGCATGTGATCGCCATCCCGCTGGTGCTGGTGTTGCTCGTGGGTGCCCACCTGGTGGCGCTGCATGAAGTCGGCTCCAACAACCCGGACGGCGTGGAGATCAAGAAGCACAAGGATGCCAACGGTATCCCGCTGGATGGCGTGCCGTTCTTCCCGCATATGGTGGTGAAGGATGGTGTGGCCGCGGTGGCTTTCCTGATGATCTTCAGTGCGGTGGTGTTCTTTGCCCCGGATATGGGCGGCTACTTCCTGGAGTACAACAACTTCGTGCCGGCCAACCCGATGAAGACGCCTGAGCACATCGCGCCGGTGTGGTACTTCACTCCGTACTACGCCATCCTGCGTGCGGTGCCGCCGATGTTCGGTTCGCAGTTCCCGGGCGTGGTGGCGATGGGCGTGGCGACAGTCGCGTTCTTCTTCCTGCCGTGGCTGGATCGCGGTCCGGTGCGTTCCATCCGCTATCGCGGCCCGATCTACAAGGCGTTCCTGGCGGCATTCGTGGTGAGCTTCATCGGTCTCGGTTACCTGGGCCTGATGCCGGCGACGCCGACCTACACCCTGATCTCCCGTATCCTCTCGGTGGTGTACTTTGCCTTCTTCATCTTGATGCCGTGGTACACCAAGATCGACAAGTGCAAGCCCGAGCCTGATCGCGTGACGTTCAAATAATTGAGAGGGTTGGAAGAAATGAAAGCAATCAAGAAAGTGATCGTTTGGGCGATGCTGGCGTGTGCGCCGGTGTTCGCTTATGCCAGTGGCGGTGATGTGCATCTGGATAAGGCGCCGGTCAACCTGCAAGATCAGGCTTCCTTGCAGCGCGGTGCCAAGCTGTTCACCTCGCGCTGTCTGGCCTGCCATGCTGCTGCTTCCATGCGCTATAACCGTTTGCACGACATCGGCATGTCCGACGACCAGATCAAGGCGGAGTTGGAGTTGCCGGAAGACGTGAAGGTGGGTTCCACCATGCAGGCAGCGATGGATGCAGGTTCGGCCAAGATGGCGTACGGTGTGGCCCCGCCGGACCTCAGCGTGATCGCCCGTTCGCGTAGCGCCGACTGGCTGTATACCTACCTGCGCAGCTTCTATGCGGACGCTAACCGTCCGAGTGGCTGGAACAACACGGTGTTCCCCAACGTTGGTATGCCGTTCGTCCTCGCCGATCTGCAAGGTACGCAAGAGGCGGAGCATCATGAAGGCCACATTGCCAAGCTGGTGCTGAAGGAGCCGGGTTCGATGTCGGTGGAAGAGTATGACCGCGCCATGGGCGACCTGGTCAACTACCTGGTGTTCATGAGCGAGCCGGCCATTTTGGTACGTCATCAGATCGGTTGGATCGTGATTGGTTTCCTGTCCATCCTCTTGGTGCTGCTGTATGCACTGAAGAAGGATATCTGGAGGGACGTGCATTGAGGTGATTGAATCCGGGGTCTGGTTTGTGGTAATTTCCGGCCCCGTTTCAGTTTGTGCCAGATGGCGGGGGTGATGCCCCGCCTTTTGGTTTTTGATGCCATGTAATTGTTTTCAGGTGATTTTTTATGATGACATTGTATTCCGGGACGACCGATCCCTATAGCCATCGTTGCCGTTTCGTTCTCTTTGAGAAGGGCATGGACTTCGAAGTGATCGATGTGGACGTGTTCAATATGCCGGAAGACCTGGCCGTGATGAATCCGTACAACAAGGTGCCGGTGCTGGTCGAACGCGACCTGATCCTGTACGAAGCCAACATCATCAACGAATATATCGACGAGCGTTTCCCGCATCCGCAGCTGATGCCGCCCGATCCGGTGATGCGTGCACGTGCGCGTCTGTTCCTGCACCGCTTTGAGCAGGAGCTGTTCTGCCATATCGAAGGTCTGGAGAGCAACAACGCCAAGGCGCAGGAGAAGGCCCGCGCTGCGGTCAAGGACAACCTGACCCAGATCGCACCGATCTTCGGCAAGCAGAAGTTCATGCTGGGCGATGATTTCTCCATGCTCGATGTGGCTATCGCACCGTTGCTGTGGCGTCTGGAGCACTATGGCATCCAGCTGGACAAGGATGCGACGCCGTTGATGAAATACGCCGAGCGTCTGTTCTCGCGTCAGGGGTTCATCGAAGCACTGACCCCGGCCGAGAAAGCCATGCGCAAGTAAGCAGGATGATCAACGAACCTTCTACCAAGCCCTATCTCATCCGCGCTATCTATGAATGGTGTGCGGATGCGGGCTATACGCCTTATCTTGCCGTCCAGGTGGACGAATACACGCAAGTGCCTGCCGCTTATGTCAAGGATGGGCAGATCGTATTGAACGTCGGTGTGGAGGCGGTCAAGAACCTGCAACTCGGCAATGAAGACATCAGTTGCAACGGCCGCTTCGGCGGGGTCGCGCACCAATTGATGATCCCGGTCGCGGCGGTCATCGGTATCTTCGCCAAGGAGACCGGGCAGGGGTTGGTGTTCCAGGCTGGTGAATCGGCTCCTCGTACATCAGAACAGTCACCGGAGCCTCCTTCCTCATCCGGGCGGCCATCGCTGAAGATCGTCAAATAAAAAAGCCGCAGCATCTGCTGCGGCTTTTTCTTGAGGCTGGCTAAAAGCGTCAGGCTGCTTTCAGCAACCCGCCCATCTTGCTCAAAGCCTTCTGCTCAATCTGGCGGATGCGTTCGGCAGAGACGCCGAACTCGTCAGCCAGTTCATGCAGGGTGGCACCACCTTCCTCTTGCAGCCAGCGCGCTTCCACGATGCGGCGGCTACGCTCATCCAGCGCGGCCAGTGCATTAGTCAGGCCGGAAGTTTGCAACTGCTCGCGTTGGGCACTTTCGAGGATGGCCAGCGGTTCATGCGCTTCGTCATCCGCCAGATATTGCACTGGCGCGTAGGCGTCATCCTCATCGCTGGAGAGCGGATCCAGTGCCAGTTCGTGGCCGGCGAAACGAGCTTCCATCTCCACTACGTCGCGTTCGCTGACATTCAACTGCTGGGCAATCTCGCTCACTTGTTGAGGCTTGAGCGGCTCCAGGCCCTGTTTCAGGCTGCGCAGGTTGAAGAACAGTTTGCGCTGGGCCTTGGTGGTGGCGATCTTCACCATACGCCAGTTGCGGATCACGAATTCGTGGATCTCGGCGCGGATCCAATGCAGGGCGAACGACACCAAGCGCACACCGCGCTCCGGGTCGTAACGCTTCACCGCTTTCATCAGGCCGATGTTGCCTTCCTGGATCAGGTCGGCTTGCGGCAAGCCGTAACCGGCATAGCCACGCGCCACGCTGACCACCACGCGCAGATGCGAAAGCACCAACTGACGGGCAGCATCCAAGTCGTTCTGTTGGCGGAAGCGGGTCGCCAGCGCGAGTTCTTGCTCCTGCGTCAACACGGGAAAGCGGTTGACGGCCTGCACGTAGCCTTCCAGTCCGCCGATGGCAGAGGGGATGGGCAGGTTCATGCTTGCATTCATGGTCTTTCCTCCTTTGAAGTTTATTCTAGCACTCGTTACCTGAGAGTGCCAAAAGGCGAAAGGGTTCAATGTGCATCGATACGCAGCAGGTGTTGTGACACGGAGAACCAGGCGCCCAGCCAGCCCAGGTAGGCGGAGAAGGCGAACAGCGTCAGGGTGTCCGGCAAGGACAGAGCGTGCAAGCGGAAATCGCTGGCATAAAGGGCGGTCAAGTGGCTCAGACTGCCATTCAGCAGCCACAGGCTGGCACTTACCAGCAGCCAGGCCATGATGCCGCCGATCAAGCCTTGCAGCAGGCCGAAATACAGGAAGGGGCGGCGGATGAAGGCATCATTGGCGCCGATCAGGCGGGTGACTTCGATCTCGTCGCGCCGGGTCAGTATCTGCAGGCGGATGGAATTGAACGTGATGGCGACCAGCGCCAGGCTCAGTGTGCCGGCCAGCAAGCTGGTCGCCAGCCGTCCCAGATCGAGCAGGGCGTCCAGTCTTTTCACCCAGGCGGAATCGAGTTGTACATGCTCGAACTGGGGCCAGTCGGACAATTCGCTATGCAAGCTTCCCAGCGCCGCATTGTCGGTGTCGCGCGGGGTCAGGATGAAAGCGTCAGGCAGAGGGTTGTCGGGCAAGTCGCGGATGAGGTCGGCCAGGCCGGTGCTTTGCTGCAGACGCTGCAAGGCGCTGTCGCGCGCTACGAATTCCACCTTGGCGAAGCGTGGGTCACGCTCCAGCTTTTCCTGCAGTTCGCGCAGGTTGCTATCGCGCGTGTTGTTACGTACGAAGGCGCTGATCTGCGGCACGATCGCTGCGCGTGCCGCCAGCTGCTGCATGCTTTCAAGCATGACATAGGCGCCGACCGGCAGGCTAAGTGCGATACCGATGATGAGCATGTTGAGCAGCGAACCAGCCGGCGTCAGCCACAGGCGGCGCAGTGTACCCAGCAAGACTTGCAGGTGTTCGCGCAAGGTGCTCATGCTGGGCGCTCCTGCAATACCCCCTGCTTCAGGTGCAGGGCGCGCACCGGGAAGCGGCGCAGCACATTCTCGTCGTGCGTAGAGATGAGCAAGGTGGCGCCGACCTCATGGAAGGATTTGAAGATGTTCAGGATCTCGTTCGCGTATTCGGCATCCAGATTGCCGGTCGGCTCGTCCGCTAGCAGGATGGCGGGACGCGTGACGATGGCGCGTGCGATGCACAGGCGTTGTTGCTCGCCGCCGGAGAGAGCGATGGGATTGGCTTTCTCGCGATTCAACAGGCCGACCTTGTCCAGTGCGGCGCGCGCGCGTTTGGCCGCTTCGCGGTGATCGAAGCCGGCGATCTGCAAGGGGAGCAGCACGTTGTCGAAGGCGGTACGATCGAACAGCAATTTGTGGTCCTGGAAGATCAGGCCGATGTTGCGGCGCAGGGCGGGGATGGCTTCGCGCTTGATGGCGCGGATGTTCTGCCCGTTGACCAGGACGCTGCCGCTGGTCGGGCGTTCGATGGCTGCCACCAGTTTGAGCAGGGTGCTCTTGCCGGCGCCGGAGTGTCCGGTGAGATAGACCATCTCGCCCTTGGCGACCTCGAAGCTGACATCCTGCAAGGCCTCGTGTCCGCCGGGATAGCGTTTGTAGACCTGGCCGAAACGGATCATTGCTCCACGCCCAGCAGCGCGGCGATGAATTCTTCCGCCACGAAAGGTTTCAGGTCGTCCATGCCTTCGCCGACCCCGATGAAGCGTACCGGGATCGGATGCGCGCGGGCGATGGCAGCGATGACGCCGCCCTTGGCGGTGCCGTCGAGCTTGGTCAGCACCAGTCCCGAGACATCCAGCGCGTCATCGAAAGCTTTCACTTGCGACAGAGCGTTCTGTCCGGTATTGGCATCCAGTACCAGCAGCACTTCATGCGGTGCATCGGGCAGGGCCTTGGCGATCACCCGTTTCACCTTCTTGATCTCTTCCATCAGGTGCGCTTGCGTGGCAAGGCGGCCAGCGGTATCGGCCAGCACCACGTCGATGCCGCGTGCCTGCGCTGCTTGCACCGCGTCGTAGATCACCGCCGCAGCATCGCCGCTCTGTTGGGCGATGACGGTCACGTCGTTGCGTTTGCCCCATTCCATCAACTGTTCGCGTGCGGCGGCACGGAAGGTATCCCCCGCAGCCAGCAACACCGACTTGCCCAGGCTCTGGAAATGTTTGGCCAGTTTGCCGATGGAGGTGGTCTTGCCGGCGCCGTTGACGCCGCACAGCATGATGACGAAGGGCTTGTGCGGGGCGACATCGAGCGGTTGCGCCAGCGGTTGCAGCAGCTTGAGCAGAGCGTGGGCCAGAGCTTCCTTCAGTTGGGAGGCTTCGGTCAGGCGTTCTTCCTTGACGTGGCGGCGTACGTCGGCAAGCAGGGTCTGGGTCGCCTCTATACCCACGTCGGCAGTGATGAGAAGCGTCTCCAGCTCTTCGTAAAGCTCTTCATCGATACGGGTGCCGGGAACCAGCAGGGCGGCCAGTTGTCCACCGGTCCGCGCCAGACCGCTGCGCAGGCGCTGTACCCAGCCGTTGTCGCTGGGGTCACTCGGGTCGGCTTTTTTCTTCAGGAAACTGAACATGGGCTGGGAAAGGTCTGGTGGAATGTCGCATAATGCGCCCGCATTTTAACGTTTCAGGACAAGATACATGAGATTTTATGCATGCTGCCTGGCAGTGCTGATGGCATTCGGCGCCCAGGCCGAGGTGTTCGAGCAGACACTGGCGAACGGCCTGAAAGTCATCGTAAAGGAAGACCGGCGTGCCCCGGTCGTGGTGCAGCAGATCTGGTATCACGCAGGCAGCATGGATGAACAGACCGGCATCACCGGCGTCGCCCATGTGCTGGAGCACATGATGTTCAAGGGCACCAAAGATGTGCCGGTGGGCGAGTTCTCGCGCCGTATCGCCGCCGCCGGTGGCCGCGAGAATGCCTTTACCAGCTACGATTACACCGCCTATTTCCAGCAGTTGGACAGATCGCGCCTGGAGCTGGCGATGAAACTGGAAGCCGACCGCATGCATAACCTTGACCTGAGCGCACAGGAGTTCGCCAAGGAGTTGCGCGTGGTGATGGAAGAGCGGCGCTGGCGCACCGATGACGATGCCCATGCCTTGCTGGATGAGCGCATGATGGCCACGGCCTATCAGGAACATCCTTACCGTAACCCCATCGTCGGCTGGATGAACGACCTGAACAACATGACGGTGGATGATGCCCGTCGCTGGTACCGCAGCTGGTATGCCCCCAACAATGCCACGCTGGTGATCGCCGGCGATGTCGATGCGCGCAAGGTGTTCGCATTGGCACGCAAATACTATGGCCCGATCCGGGCCGTCAAACAGCCGGAGCGCAAACATTATGAGGAGCCGCCCCAGTTGGGCATCAAGCGCATCGTGGTCAAGGCGCCGGCGGAACTGCCCTACCTGGTGATGGCATGGCATGCGCCGACCTTGCGTGATGTGAGGCAGGATTGGCAGCCTTACGCACTGTCCGTGCTGGCCGGCGTGCTGGATGGCAACGACTCTGCCCGGCTCAACAAGGCGCTGGTGCGCGAGCAGCAAGTGGCGACCAGTGTCGGTGCCAGCTACGCCAACACATCGCGCGGGCCGACCATGTTCACGCTGGAAGGCACGCCGGTGCGCGGGCAAAGCGTGGAATCGCTGGAGGCTGCCTTGCGCGCGCAATTGCGCAAGGTGGTGCAGGAAGGTGTGAGCGAGGAAGAGCTGAAGCGTGTGCGCGCGCAGGTCACGGCGGCTGAGGTGTACAAGCTCGATTCGCTGTTCTATCAGGCGATGCAGATCGGCCAGATCGAAAGCATCGGCCTCTCTTATCGCGATCTGCCGGTGATGCTGGAAAGATTGCAGGCGGTGACGGCCGAGCAGGTGCAGGCGGTCGCTCGCGACATCCTGCGCGACGATCAATTGACGGTGGCGGTACTCGACCCGCAGCCATTGGCGGCGGACAAACCGCAGCATGGAGGGATGGCGCATGCGCACTAGATTGTTCCTGTTCACCCTGCTGGGCTTTCTTGCCGGTACGGCTGCGGCCACGCCACGGATCGAGCACTGGACGGCGCCCAGTGGCGCCCAAGTGTATTTCGTGGAGGACCACAACCTGCCCATGCTCGATGTGGCGGTCAATTTCCCGGCCGGCAGTGCACATGATGCCGCCGACAAGAAGGGTGTGGCCGGTCTGACCCATAGCCTGCTCGACCTGGGCGTGCAGGGCATGGATGAGGATGAGATCGCACGCAAGCTGGCGGATGTGGGTGCGCGGATCGACAGCAGCTTCGATGCGGATCGTTCATCGTTGTCACTGCGTACGCTGAGCATGCCGGCGGAGCGCGATGTGGCCTTGGATGTCCTGGCGCGTGTGCTGCAACAGCCATTGTTCCCCGCTCCGGTGCTGGCGCGCGAGAAGGCGCGCGTCATCGCCGGCTTGCAGGAGGCGGAGACCAAGCCGGAATTCCTGGCGGAGAAAGCCTTCGGCAAAGCGGTGTTCGGCGAGCACCCCTATGCCTGGCAAGCGGAGGCCGGTGACATCGAACGTATCCAGCGCGACGATCTGGCCGCTTTCTACCGCGACCACTATGCGGCCAAGGGGGCGGTGGTGGCGTTGATGGGCGACATCTCGCGCCGGCAGGCAGAAGACATCGCGCAGCAGCTGACGGCAGGCTTGCCGCAAGGCGGTGCGGTGGCCACCTTGCCGTCGGTCGCGCTGCGCATCGCGGCGCGCGAGCGGCGCATCCCGCATCCGGCGAGTCAGAGCCATATCCTGATCGGTGCGCCTGGCATGGCGCGGGATGACCCGGACTATTTCCCGTTGTATGTCGGCAACTACATCCTGGGGGGCGGCGGTTTCGTGTCGCGCCTGATGGACGAAGTGCGCGAGCAGCGCGGTATGGCTTACAGCGTCTACAGCTATTTCATGCCTATGCAGCAGACCGGTGCGTTCCAGGTCGGTTTGCAGACCAAGAAGGAGCAAGTGGACGAGGCCTTGCGGGTGGTGCGCAAGACCGTGCGCGATTTCGTGCAACAGGGGCCGACGCAGGATGAATTGCGCGCGGCCAAACAGAACATCATCGGCGGCTTCCCGCTGCGCATCGACAGCAACCGCAAGATCCTGGAATATCTCAGCGTGATCGGTTTCTACGGTTTGCCGCTGACCTATCTGGATGACTTCCAGCAGCGTGTGGAGCAGGTGACGGTGCAGTCCATCCATGAGGCCTTCCGGCGTCATATCGATCCCGCTGCACTGGCGACGGTGATCGTCGGTGCACAGGATGCAGGAGCCGGAAAATAAACAAGGTCCGTATCATCGGCGGTAGCCACCGCAGCCGCATCATCACCTTTCCGGACAGCATCGGACTGCGGCCGACCCCGGATCGCGTGCGCGAAACCTTGTTCAACTGGCTGGGGCAGACGCTGTACGGTAAACGTTGCCTGGATCTGTTTGCCGGCAGTGGCGCACTGGGATTCGAAGCGGCGTCACGCGGGGCGGAGCAGGTAGTGTTGGTCGAGCAAAACCGCACTGTCCATGCGGCTTTGAGGCAGGCGCTCGGCACACTGGGAATGAGCAATGTAGCCTTGTACTGCGAGGATGGGCTAAAATTCGCCTCGCAGACGAAATCGACGTTCGACGTCGTCTTCCTCGATCCCCCGTTCCAGAGTGATCTTTTGCAGCGCGTGATGCCGCAATTGCCGCATCTGCTGACACCTGATGGCGTGGTCTATGTGGAAAGCGGCGCTGCGTTCGATGCCGGGGCGGACTGGCAGGTATTGAAGCAACGTCAGGCCGGTGCGGTCCATTATCAATTATTGCAACGCATCCAGGCATGATCAGAGTCGTATATCCAGGCACCTTCGATCCCATCACCCGCGGCCATGAGGATGTGGTACGGCGTGCCGCAGGACTGTTCGGTGAGGTGGTGGTGGCGGTGGCCGCCAGTCGCAGTTCTACCTTGTTCACCGTCGCGGAACGGGTGGAAATGGCGCGCGAGGCATTCAACGATTTTGCCAATGTGCGCGTTGAAGGCTTCGACGACCTGTTGATGAACTACGTACGCAAGCTGGATGCGCGTGTGGTGTTGCGTGGCTTGCGCGCGGTGTCCGATTTCGAATACGAATTCCAGATGGCCGGCATGAACCGCAGCCTGGATCCGGAGGTGGAGACGGTGTTCCTCACCCCGGCCGAGCAGTACACCTTCATCTCGGCCAGCATGGTGCGCGAGATATCGCGTTTCGGCGGCGATGTTAGCAAGTTCGTCTCGCCGGCCGTGGCTGCGAGATTGCAAGATAAAAGATCAAACTAAAGGAGAGTAGACATGGCATTGATGATCACCGACGAATGTATCAACTGCGACGTGTGCGAGCCGGAGTGCCCGAACGACGCCATCTCGCAAGGCGATA
>JAJZSA010000009.1 GCA_021822115.1 Pseudomonadota bacterium | reverse complement strand
GCGGCATAGGTCTCGAACTGCGCGCCGCGCAGTTCATCGTAACGGTTGGCGGCATCCAGCAGGCCCAGCATGCCGGCCTGGATCAGGTCGTCCACCTCCACGCTGCCGGGCAGCTTGAGCATCATGTGATGCGCGATGCGCTTCACCAGGGGCGCATGCTCCTGCAGGATCCTGCTCTTGTCGTTGAGTCCGGTGGACGTGTACATGTTCTTCGCTCTTCCAATGTTGCCCGTGGCTGGCCCATCCTTGCACGCCACCGGCGCCTCAGCCACGGCGAGCGCGTTCATGTCAGCGCTGCCAGACTACCGAGACGCGGCCGCACGTTGCGCGGCTGAGCCATACGCACCAGGCGCTGCATCATGCTGCCGAGACGGTCCTCGGCCGGCACTGCGCGAGCACTGCCGCGCAACACGCCTTGGGCGATCTCGCGCATGGCCATGGCGGCGGACGCCGACGGGAAAGCCTCGACCACGGGGCGGCACAATTGTGTCGCACGTTGCAACTTCTCATCAACCGGAATATAGCCCAAGTAGGACAGGCGCACCTGCAAATGATGCTGGGCCACGGCAGACATGTTGTCGAAGGCGCGCAAGGCATCGCGCTCATTACCCACCCGGTTGATCACGATATCGAAGGCCTGGCGGCCGTTGTGCACCGCCATCTTCTTGAGCAGGGCATAGGCCTCGGTGATGCCGCTGGCCGTGGGGTTCATCACCAGCAACAGGGATTCGTCGCCGGTCAGCCCGGCGCACACGGAATTGCCGTCGCGCGCCGCATCCACCAGCACCACATCGCGCCCGGCCGCCGCGCCCAACAGCGCAGCGAGCAGACGCTCGCGTTCCACTTCGGACAGTTGCGGCAAGGTCTGCATGGCGCGCGCCACCGGCAGCACGCCAGGACCGGCCATGCCTTGCAGCAGCACATCCTGCCAGGTCTTGTCGCCGCGCGCGACATGCAGCAGGTCGTAGCGCGGACGCAAGGCCAGCGTGTTGGCCACGTTATCCTGGGACAGGTTCTCGTCCAGCACTAGCACGTCCTTGCCGGAATGCGCGAACAAAGCCGCCAGACCGGTGACCAGACTGGTCGCACCGGCACCGTCACGCGCGCCCAGCACGGTGATCACCTGGGCGCTGTCGCGCGCCAGCAGCTTGCGCAGGCCGGCGGCCTGGTCGCCGAAGCCGAAATCGCGTTCAGAGCGCATAGGCACCTCCTGCCGCCGCATTCGCCATGCCTGCCATGAAGGCCGGGAAATCCAGCTCCGGCAGGGTGAAGCCGGAAGTCTTGCCCACTTCCTTGAAGGTGCGATGCAGCAGGTAGTCCATCTTCACTTCGTGCAGGTCTTCCGGCACGCGCTGGCCGCTGGCGATGTAATGCATCACCAGTTTGTGGCGCGCCACCACGTCGAGCACGGTGCCCAGGGTGACCGCCTCGTCCAGCTTGGTCGGGATGCAGCCGATCACATCGCGGCCACCATACATCTTGACTACGTCTTCCAGCGTACCGCCGGCACTGGTGGCATTGAGCAACAGCAGGCGCTTGACGCCGGCCTCGTCGAACATGGCCTTCTGCTCGGCCACGCGGCTGTCGCGCTGGCCGACGCCCATGGTGTCGATCAGCACCAGATGCTTGTGGCGCAGACCGGACAGGGTCAGCTTGAGGTCGTTGGCATCGCGCACGGCATGCACCGCGACGCCGAGGATCTTGGCGTAGATGCGCAGTTGTTCGTAGGCGCCCACACGGTAGCTGTCGGTGGTGACCAGGGCCACCTTGTCCGCGCCGTAACGCACCACGGCACGCGCCGCCAGCTTGGCGGTGGTGGTGGTCTTGCCCACGCCGGTGGGGCCGACCAATGCATACACGCCGCCACGGTTGACCACGTCCTCCTGCATGCCGGCCACGCGCAGGTTGTGCGCCAGGATACGCTTGACCCAGCCCAGGTCGGCGTCGGCCGGCATCTTCTCCAGCAGACGACGCGACAGCGCCGGACTGAAACCGACGTTGAGCATGTCGCGCAACAGGCCGGCATGGCGCGGTTGCTGATGTTGCAGGTTGCCCCAGGCCAGGGTCGCCATCTGTTCCTGCATCTGTTTGTGCATGGAGCGCAGTTCGCCCAGGATGCGCTGCTGTTCGGCGCTGTCGTTGGGCAAGCGGATCGGCTCGGCGGCAGGCGCAGCCTCCTGCTTGACCGGGGCGTCGGCCGGCGGCTCCTGGGCAGCGATGATCTTGGCCCCCAACACGGTGGCCTGGTTCTGGGCGCGCTCGGACAGCGAAGAGGATCGTGCCGCACGCGGTGCGCTGCGCACTTCGTTGCGCGGCTTCGCGGCTGGGCGCGACTCGACCACGCGCGTCTCGTGCAGCTTGTCCAGCTCGCTACCCGGCAGGGCGACGATCTCCACCCCCTCCGCCACCTTGCGGTTGGACAGGATCACGGCGTCCTCACCCAGTTCGATGCGTACCAGTTTCAAAGCCTCGCGTGAGCTGGCTGCGATGAATTTCCTTGCGTTCATGCTCTACCTCCTACCATGGCTGTCACCCGGATGGTCTTGAAACCGGGCACTTCTTCTTGAGAGATCACTTTCAGTTGCGGAATGGCGCGCTTGAGGAAGCGGGCCAGCAGATCACGGATGCCGGCCGGCACCAGCAGCACGGTGGGCAAGCCCTGGCGCTCCTGCGCCTCGGTGGCGGCGCGCGCCTCGTTCAACAGGGTGTTGGCCAGCCCCGGCTCGATGGCGGAACCGCCGGCCTGCAAAGCCTGGCCGAGCACGTATTCCAGCTCCTTGTCCATGCCGATGACCTGCAGCTCCGGCGACGACGGATAGAACTGCTGCACGATGGCCGCACCCAGCGCGATGCGCACCAGCGCGGTGAGCATGTTGGGGTCCTGCGTGCGCGGTGCATGTTCGGCCAGCGTCTCCAGGATGGTGCGCATGTCGCGGATATGCATGCCTTCGTCGAGCAGGTTCTGCAACACCTTCTGCACCGTGGTCAGCGGCAGCAGGTTGGGGATCAGGTCTTCGGTCAGCTTGGGCGCCAGCTTGCCCAGATGGTCGAGCAGTTGTTGCAGCTCCTGACGGCCCAGCAGCTCGGCGGCATGGGTCTGGATCAGGTGGCTCATGTGGGTAGCGACCACGGTGCCTGCATCCACCACGGTATAGCCCATGGCTTGTGCCTGGTCGCGCAGGCCGACCTCGATCCACACCGCAGGCAGGCCGAAGGCCGGGTCCTTGGTCGGGATACCGGGCAGCAAACCGCTCACGTTGCCGGGATTGATCGCCAGCATCTGCTGGGCATAGGCCTCGCCGCTGCCGATCTCGGCGCCCTTCAGGGTGATGCGATAGCCGTTGGGCGACAGGTCGAGGTTGTCGCGGATATGCACCGGCGGCGGCAGGAAGCCCATGTCCTGCGTGAATTTCTTGCGGATACCCTTGATGCGGCGCAGCAGGTCGCCATCCTGCGCCTTGTCCACCAGCGCGATCAGGCGATAGCCCACTTCCAGCCCCAGCACATCCACCTGCGCCACATCTTCCCAGCTCGCTTCGGCGGCTTCCGGGATCACCACTTCGCTGGCTTCCACTTGCTGTTCCTGCACCACCACCTGCTTCGCTTTCTGCATCAGGAAATAGGCGAACCAGCCCAGTGCACCGGCCAGCATCAGGAAGGCGAAGTGCGGCATGCCGGGGATCAGACCGAGCATGCCGATGATGGCGGCGGTCAGTATGATCACCTGCGGGTTGGACACCAGCTGCTTGCCCAGCTGCTGGCCGATGTTGTCCTCGGAGGCGACGCGGCTCACCACCATACCGGCGGCGGTGGAGATGACCAGCGCCGGGATCTGGGCGACCAGGCCGTCACCGATGGTCAGCAGCGTGTAGTTCCTGGTGGCGGTGGCGAAATCCAGGTCATGTTGCAGGACGCCCACCACCAGACCGCCGATCACGTTGATCAGCATGATCATGATGCCGGCCACCGCATCGCCACGCACGAACTTGGAGGCACCGTCCATGGCGCCGTAGAACTCGGCTTCCTGCGCGATCTCGGCGCGACGCTTGCGCGCCACATCCTCGCCGATGAGACCGGCGTTGAGGTCGGCGTCGATGGCCATCTGCTTGCCGGGCATCGCATCCAGGGTGAAGCGCGCACCGACTTCAGCGATACGGCCGGCACCCTTGGTGATGACCACGAAGTTGATGATGACCAGGATGATGAACACCACGATACCGACCGCATAGTTGCCGCCGACCAGGAAGTGGCCGAACGATTCGATCACCTTGCCCGCCGCATCCGGACCGGTATGGCCCTCCAGCAGCACCACGCGGGTGGAGGCCACGTTGAGCGACAGGCGCAGCAAGGTGGAGATCAGCAACACGGTAGGGAACACCGCGAAATCGAGCGGCTTGGTGGTGTTCATCGCCACCAGCAACACCATGATGGACAGTGCGATGTTGAAGGTGAACAGCATGTCGAGCAGGAAGGGCGGCAGCGGCAGCACCATCATCGACAGGATCATCACGATGAGGATGGGACCGGCGAGACCGCGTACACCGCTGCCGGTAAGCGCTCCCTTCAAGGCTGCGATCAATGGGTTCATGTCGTGCGTTCTCCGATACGTTGCTTGCCCGGCCGGAAAGGGCCTGTGGGCTCATGCGTATTATCGGGAGCGCGGGTCAAGCCAATCGCTGGAATAGAGGGGGAAAGTCAGGGCAATTTGCGCAGCACGCCGGCGCGTGCCGTGTCAGGCCGGCCACTGATAGGCGCGCAAGGCGGCATCCAGTTCCTGCATGGCGGCTTCCAGCAGCGCCAGCCGTTGCGCCCGGTCGGGCTCGGCGGCCCCCTGTTCCAGCGCCGCAGCGGCCTGCATGCACGGCTCGGCGGCGAAGATGCCGACCATGCCCTTGATGGCGTGCGCCGCATGGCGTACCGCTTCGGCCTCGCCTTGTGCCACCCCCGCCTGCGCGGCCTTGAGATAACCAGGCGCATCGGCGAAATACAGATGCACGATCTCATCGAACAGTTCGCGACTGTCGTCCAGCGTCTGCCGCATACGGGCGAAATCCGCCACCGGCTGCGCGGTCGGCGACGCTGGCGCCGCCACGCGTGCGAGCTGATCCAGTTCATGCCACAGGGCTTCGTTGTCGATGGGCTTGGAGAGATAGCCATCCATGCCGTGACGCAGACATTCCTCACGCGCACCCTGCATGGCGTGTGCGGTCATGGCGATGATGGGGATATGTCCGCCCTGCGCCTGCTCCTGTTCGCGGATATGGCGCGTCGCTTCGTAGCCGTTCATCTCGGGCATGTCCACATCCATCAGGATGGCGTCGAAACGCGCCGCCTGCCATTGCTGCAAGGCCTGCACGCCGTTGGGGGCGATGGTCACGCGATGCCCCATCTTCTCCAGCAGGCGCGTGGCCAGCGTCTGATTGACCGGGTTGTCTTCCGCCAGCAGCAGATCGAGGCGGCGGCGCGTCTCGCGCAGGGAATGCCGGGTGACCAGCTGCGGCGACGATTGCACCTCGCCCAGTGCAGTCATGATGGCATCCAGCAGTTCGGACGGCGAGACCGGCTTCAGCAGGTAACTGGCCACGCCCAGTTCGCGGCAACGCGCGGCATGGCCGCGCTGCCCTTCCGAGGTCAGCATCATGGTGACCTTGACCGCTTCGCCGCTCAGCGCGCGGATGCGCTCGGCCAGCTGGAAGCCGTCCATGTCCGGCATCTGCAGGTCGAGCAAGGCCAGCCCGTACGGCTGCCCCGCCGCTGTGGCACGCTCCAGCTCGGCCAGCGCCGCCGCACCATCCGCGACCACCACCGGACGCAACTTCCAGTTGCCCAGCATCTCCTGCAACAGACGGCGATTGGTGGCGTTGTCATCCACCGCCAGCACGCGCATGCCGGCCAGATGCCCGGTCTGCTGGTAGCTCAGCAAGGGATCGGCGGACACCATGGGCAATTGCAGCGTGAAGGAGAAGGTACTGCCCTGGCCGACCTCGCTCTGCAACACGATCTCGCCCCCCATCAGGCGCACCAGTTGGGAAGAGATGGTCAGTCCGAGACCGGTGCCGCCGTACTTGCGCGTGGTCGAGGTATCGGCCTGCGAGAAGGATTCGAAGATGGTGGCGAACTTGTCCTGCGGGATGCCGATGCCGGTATCGCGCACCGTGAAACGCAAACGGGTATGGCCGGCCGCTGCGCCCGGCTCGGTGACGACCTGCACCTCCACCTCGCCCCGCTCGGTGAACTTGATCGCATTGCCCACCAGGTTGACGATGACCTGGCGCAGGCGTCCGGGGTCACCCTGCACGCGGTCGGGCACATCGGCCGCCACATGCGACAGCAGCTCCAGCGCCTTCTCATGCGCACGCACCGCCAGCGGCTTCATGGTCTCGCGCAGCATCTGTTCCAGCGAGAACTCGATCGGCTCGATGGTCAGCTTGCCGGATTCGATCTTGGAGAAATCGAGGATGTCGTTGATGATGGTGAGCAGCGCCGACGAGGAGGATCTGACCAGCGACAGATACTCGCGCTGCTCCGGCGTCAGCTCGGTGTCCAGCGCCAGCTCGGTCATGCCGATGATGCCGTTCATCGGCGTGCGGATCTCGTGGCTCATATTGGCCAGGAAATCGCCCTTGGCGCGGCTGGCGGCCTCGGCGGCCTCCTTGGCGATGCGCAGCTGCTCTTCAGCCTGCTTGCGTTCGGTGATGTCGGCGAGCGTACCGCTCATGCGGATGGCCTGCCCGTCGCCGGCGCGCTCCACCACCTTGCCGTGGGCATGCAGCCAGACCTCGCGTCCGTCCGGACGCCGCATACGGAATTCGACGGAGAACACCGGCTCCGCGCCGCGCAACACGCGCTCCAGTTGTTCGCGTACCCGCACACGGTCGGTCTCGTAAGCACCGGCGATCAGTTGCTCGCTGGTGACGATCACATCCTGACGCCCGGCGCCCAGCATCTCCGACCAACGCTCGTTCAGGTAGACCCGGTCGGCCGCCACGTCCCAATCCCACAGGGCGAGACCGGACCCTTCCACCGCCAGGTCCAGACGCTCCTTGGCCAGGTGCAGGAACAGCTCGTTCTTCTTGCGTTCGGAGATGTCGCGGAACGCGACCACCACACCATCCATGCTGCCATCCTCGCGCTGGATCACGCGCGAAGAGACTTCCACCGGGAAGGTCTTGCCGTCCTTGCGCACGAACACCTGGTCGTCACTGTGCGAATAACCGCTGCGCAGCACATCCAGCATGATCGGGCAATCGGCTTCGGACAGCGGCCGCCCCTGCGCGGTGACGTGATGGATCAGTTCATGCACCGGCTGCCCCAGGAAGTCGGCGCGCGTCCACCCCAACATACGCTCGCCTTCCGAGTTCAGATAGGTGCAGCGTCCCTGCGCATCCTGCACATACAAGCCCTCGCCCAAGGTCTCGGTGATGTGCTCATAGAACGCATGCTGCGCCAGCAGCCGCTCGTCGGCCAGCTTGCGCTCGGTGATGTCGGTACGGATGGAGACATAGCGCTGCGGTTTGCCCTGCTCGTCCATGAACGGCACGATGGTCGAATCCACCCAGTAATAGCCGCCGTCCTTGCGCCGGTTCTTCACCTCGCCGTGCCATACCCGGCCACGCCCGATGGTGGCCCACATGTCCTGGAAGAACGCATGCGGGTGGTAGCCCGAATTCAGCAGGCGATGGTCCTGCCCCAGCAGTTCCTCGCGCGCATACTGGCTGACCTCGGAGAACTTGTCGTTGGTGTAGAGGATGCGCCCGCTGCGGTCGGTGATGCTGACGATGGAATGCTGGTCGAGCGCGAACTTCTGGAATTCCAGCTCGCGCAACGACTCGCTCAATGTGTTGCGCGCACGTCCCAGGCTCATCATCATCCAGGCGAGATAGCCCAGCATCGCGGCCGCCAACAACGCCAGCGCCAGTTTGTAACGGGCCGCGACACGCTCGCGGCGCGCGAAATCCTCGGCATAGCTGGCCGCCAGCTCGTCGCCCCGCGCCTGGATGTCCAGGCGGGTGACCTGATCGGTCAACTGGTCCACTTCCTGCTGATGCTCGAGGATGATGGCGACATGTCCGCCGAGCTGGTGCAGCAGGTCGGGAGACACCTGTCCGCTGCGCAGCAAGGCGGCCTGCTCTTCCAGGATCTGCGTCGCCAGGCGCTGCTGCGGATCCATACTGAACATCAGCACCTTTTCCAGCAGCCGATGCAGGCTTTGCGCAGCCCGGCTGTCCGCCCGCACCGTGCGCAGCACCTGCTCCACCCCCAGCGGGAAATAATGCAGCGAGTTGTTGAGCACCGCATTGTGCGACTTGAAGCGTTCCTGCAACTGGTATTTGCGCGCCAGTTCGGCGCGGTAGCGCTGCATCGCCTGTGCCTCCGCCCCCTCCCCGAACAGGCGAGGGTTCTCCGCCGCCAGGGCATCGAGTAGCAGCTGGATATTCCGCTGCGCATCGACGATGGGATCGTAGTTCTGCAACAGGCCTTGCCTGGCCTGCAACACGAAGCGGTCGAGGCGCGCCTCCTGTTCGCGCAACTGGGCCAGCGCCTGGTTGATGCGCATGTGCGCATCGATGTCCACCTGACTGGACAAGCGATAGAACAATGCCAGCGACAAGAACGCCAGCAGCCAGAAGATGGCCTTGCGCCCGGGTCGCTTCATCGCGCGCTCCCGCGCAACTCGCCGGTAAGGCAATGCAGGAAGGCGACGACGGCATGCACGTCATCGCTGGGCATGCTGCGCCCGAGCTGGTACTTGGCCATGATGACCACTGCCTGCTCCAGCGTCTCGGCATGCCCGTCATGGAAATATGGAGCGGTCAATGCCACGTTGCGCAGGCTGGGTACCTTGAACTCGTGCATGCTCTCGTCGTCGCGGTTGACGTTGTAACGGCCGTTGTCGGCTTCGGTAGCGCCGCCACGGTCGGCGAAATAGTCGCCCATCAGGCCCATCTTCTCGTACATGTTGCCGCCGACATTGATGCCCTGGTGGCAACTCGAACAGCCGTAGCTCTGGAACAGCTCATACCCGCGCTGCTCGGTCGCATCCATGGCCGTGCTGTCGCCGCGCAGGAAGCGATCGAAGCGCGAATCCGGCGTGATGAGCGAGCGCTCGAAGGTAGCGATGGCGTCTTTGACGTTGTCGGCGGTCAGTCCGTCCGGGTACAGTTTGGCGAACTGCTTGCGATAGTCCGCATCGGTCTGTAGCTTGCCCAGCACCTGCGGCCAGTTCGCCCCCATCTCCAGCGGATTGTTGACCGGGCCATCGATCTGCGCTTCCAGCGTGGGCGCACGCCCGTCCCAGAACTGCACGAAATTGAACCCGCTGTTGAACACGGTGGGGGCATTGATGGTGCCCACATTGCCGTGAATGCCGATGGAACGATGGCGGTTGTCGACACCACCGTGAGCGAGGTCGTGGCAACTGGCGCAACTGATCGTGTCATCCGCCGACAGGCGTGCGTCGAGGAACAGGCGCTTACCCAAGGCCACTTTGCCGGCATCCAGCACCACGCTACCCGGCAGCGGCTGGAACGGCTCCAGGGTGTATGCCACGCGCAACGCGGGCGCCTGACGTGTAGCCGGAGTCGGCTCGCCCTGGATCAGCTGCCACCAGACGAACAGCGCAGCACCCAGCAGGGTAAGCAACAGATAGGGGAGCAGCGAACTAGCCCAGGACTTGATCGCGCGGTTCGATATCTTCGTCGACATATCTAGCCTTGATGGCGAGGATCCCGTCGAAATCGCGGAAGAATGCCTCCACACAGACAGGATCGAAATGTGTACCGCTATGCGTACGGATGAAATCGCCCGCTGCTTCCACCTGCCAGGCCGGCTTGTAGGGGCGGTCCGAAGTCAGCGCGTCGAACACATCGGCCACCGCCACGATGCGCCCGAACAAGGGGATATCCTCGCCGCGCAGCCCCTGCGGATAACCCGAGCCGTCGAATTTCTCGTGATGGCTGCGGGCGATCTGCGCCGCGGTCTTGAGCAGCGGAGAACTGCTGGCATTCAACACCTCATAACCGATCACCGCATGCTGCTTCATGATGGTGAACTCCTCCTCGGTCAGCTTGCCGGGCTTGAGCAGGATCATGTCGGGCGTGCCGACCTTGCCGATGTCATGCATGGGGGCCGCTTCCAGCAGCAACTCCTGCTGTGCGACATCAAGGCCGAGTTGGTGCGCGATATGACGTGAATAGTGCGCCATGCGCAGGATGTGTCCCCCCGTCTCGGGATCGCGATATTCCGCCGCCTTGGTCAGGCAGAAGATGGTCTCGCGCGCCTGTGCCTGCAACTGTCTGGTGGCCTTGTCCACCTCTTCCGCCAGCCAGGCGGCGCGGTCGCTCAACTGGCGATGGCTATTGCGCAAGGCCAGCATGTTGCGCGCACGCGCCAGGAACTCGGTATTGTCCAGCGGCTTGTTGAGGAAATCGGTGATACCGATCTGCAAGGCTTGGTGGCGCAATTCGGTCTCGTGGTTGGCAGTGACCATGAGCACCGGGATCTCGGGATGACGTTCGCGGAAACGGCGCGTGAACTCCAGACCGTCCAGCACCGGCATCATGTAGTCGGTGACGATCAGGTCCGGCACATGTTCCAGCGACCAGGCCAGCGCGGCTTCCGGATCGGTGAAAGGCACCGCCTCACAATCCGGCAATTTACGGACCAGATGCTGCAGCAGGATCACATTCAGCTGCGCATCATCCAGGATGACGACCTTCATACCCCCCCCAGGGTGTGCCTGCGATCAACCGCAGGCTGTTCACGCTTGTTGCTGCGCGAGTGGATCGAGCTCCTTGGGCACCGGCAGTTCGTTCGGCAATACCGGCTTCAAGCCACCCGCTTTCTTGTAGCGGCGAAGCTGGTAGACATACGCCAGCACCTCCGCGACCGCAGTATATAGCGCTTCCGGGATGGGCGCACCCAGCTCGCAATGTTTGTGCAGGGCACGCGCCAGCGGCGGCGCTTCCAGGATGGGGACGTTGTGCTCGCGCGCGATCTCCTTGATCTTCGCCGCCAGCAGGTGCGAGCCCTTTGCCACCACGATGGGCGCGCGCATCTTGTCCTCGCTGTATTTCAGCGCCACCGAGTAGTGCGTCGGGTTGGTCACCACCACATCGGCCTTGGGTATCTCGGCCATCATGCGGCGGCGTGCGATCTCGCGCTGCATGCTGCGGATGCGGCCCTTGACCTGCGGATCGCCTTCGGTCTCCTTGTTCTCCTGGCGCACTTCTTCCTTGGTCATCTTCAGCTTCTTGTTGTGCTCGTACAACTGGAACGGCACGTCGATGAGCACGATGAGCAGCAGCCCCACCATGATGCTGGCGAAGCTGACCCAGACCATGTTGTTCAGGTGCGGGATGGAGCGCACTACGGGTTCGCTCACCAGCTGCATCACCTCGTCGCGGTTGCCCCATATCACCCAGGCGCCGATACCTCCCACCAGCAAGGACTTGCCCAGCGCCTTGACCAGCTCCACCAGACTCTGCGCAGAGAACATGCGCTTGATGCCGTTCAATGGATTGAGCTTGTCGAACTTCGGCTGCAACGCCTTGGGCGAGAACAGCCAACCGCTCATCAGCATGGGCGAACCCAATGCCACGATCAGCAACAAGCCGAGGAACGGCAGGAAGGTGTACAGGGCATCACTGAACAGCTCGTTGATGCGCGGCACGATCAGATCGATATTGAATGCCTGCGCGCGATCCAGCGTCAGGCCGTTGTGCAGCAGGCGCAGCATGCCCTGCCCCAGCATGCTGCCCATCAACCACAGGCCAGCGCCGCCGGCCAGCAGCACCATGAAGGTGGAAAGCTCGCGCGAGCGCGCGACTTGGCCTTCCTCGCGCGCCTTGTCCAGGCGCCGTTGCGAGGGCGATTCCGTTTTTTCGAGGTCGCTGTCCTGCTCGGCCATATCCGCATCCTTTCAAGATGAAGCGATTATGCGCAGGCGCGGCTCGGTAAAAGGCATGAATTGAAGGGGATTTCCCTGCTTAATGCATTGATGGACATACACGCTCCGGCATATCATGCGAGCGTGGCACAAGGCACCGGATACCCACCGTCAGGTGCCGATATATCCATGCATCATGGAGTGGGAGGGGGAAGACATAATGAAACAAAAGATCACGCCGACCACGGTCGAACGGGTGATGCGGGAAGACGACTTCATCGTCTCCATGACCGACACCAAGGGCCGCATCACCTACGGCAACCGTATCTTCATCGAGTTCTCCGGCTATAGCGAGCAAGAACTGCTGGGGGCGCAGCACAACATCATCCGCCACCCGGATATGCCGCGCGCCGTGTTCAAGCTGCTATGGGACAAGATCCAGAACAAGGAAGAATGCTTCGCGTACGTGAAGAACATGTCCAAGGACGGCGGCTTCTACTGGGTGTTCACCAATGTGACCCCGACCTTCGATCCCAGGGGCGACATCACCGGTTACTTCTCGGTACGCCGCAAACCGAAGATGTCCGGCATCCAGGCGGTGACCCCGCTATATGCCGCCATGCTGGAAGCCGAGCGCAAGGCCGGACCGGCCAACGCCATCGAAGCCTCCACCAAGATCCTGGTGGACCTGCTGAAAGAGAAAGGAATGAGCTATGACGAACTGGTCCTTGCAATCTAGGTTCTCCGCCCTGCTATGGGCATTCACCTTCGGCACCCTGGTCATCATCCTGACCAGCTTCGCTCGGCATGGTTTCGATGCCATCATGATCGCCTTCCTGATCGTCGGCATCGCTGTCTCCGCCGCAGGCCAGTGGCTCACCCGCCGCTGGCTGGCGCCGTTGAAGAAGATCGAGACAGTCGTACACAATGTCGCCGCCGGCAAATTCAATTCGCGTGTGACCGGTATCGCCGATGCGAAAGATGAGATCAGCCTGCTGTGCTGGGACGTGAACGACATGCTGGACCAGCTGGCGACCTTTTTCCGCGAGCAGGAGACCAGCTTCCGCGCCAACCTGGCCGGCAACTTCAGCCGCCAGGCGATGCCGGTAGGCGTGCACGGCGGTTTCAAGAAAGGGCTGGAGAACCAGAACATCCTGCTGGATGGCATGGCCGAGCAGAAACGCGCCGCCATGCGCACCCACATGCTGTCGCGCGCACATGCCTTGAATACCGATAATCTGCTGAAGAACCTGATCTCCAACCAGAGCGACCTGAAGTCGATCACCGACAACATGGGCGAACTCGCTGCACTGGCACGCCGCACACGCGAGGATGCGGAAGAGAGCCGCGCTTCGGTGCGCGATGTGGTGGAACGCCTGTCCGGCATCGTGGAACGCGTGAACCGCGCCAACGAAGCCATCACCAACCTCAACGCACGCAGCAGCGAGATCACCAAGGCAGTCGGCCTGATCAACTCGATCGCCGACCAGACCAACCTGCTGGCGCTGAATGCCGCCATCGAAGCGGCACGTGCCGGCGAAGCGGGGCGCGGTTTCGCGGTGGTGGCGGACGAGGTACGCAAGCTGGCGGAGAACACCAAGAACGCCTCCGAATCCATCGGCCGCATCATGCAGATGCTGCAGAACGAATCGGCCAGCATGCTGCAAGACTCGCAGGAGATGCATGAGATCGCCAACTCCTCGCAAGGCGTCATCGGCAAACTGGAACACAAGTTCGGCCAGTTCTATGAATCGGCGGTGACCACGCTGACCAATGCACGCTATGCGCAGGACCTGAGCTTCGCCTCGCTGGTCAAGGTCGACCACATCATCTACAAGCAGCGCGCCTATGTGCTGGTCAACGACTGGAACCAGGAAGAGTTCAAGGCTGCGGTCGGCGTGGACCACCACAACTGCCGCCTGGGCAAGTGGTACGAAGGCGCCGGCAAGGAAGTGTTCGGCAGCATGCCCTCGTTCCGCAAACTGGAAGCCCCGCACAGCAAGGTGCACGGCTCGGTACACCGCATGCTCAGCCTGATGGAACTGAACTGGGCGCACGACGAGAAGCTGCAGGACCAGATCCTCGACCAGTTGAAGATCGCCGAGGATTCCAGTATCGACGTGATGCGCATCATCGACCAGGTGGTGGCCGAGAAGCACCCCGAGATGGGGGCCACCGGCTGAGTCGCCTACGGCCGCCGACAGCGCGCCAGCGCGCGGGCGGCCATCTCCTGCAGGGGCAGCACTTCATCCACCGCGCCCAGCTCTATCGCCGCGCGCGGCATGCCGAACACCACGCAACTCGCTTCATCCTGCGCTAGGTTGTAGGCGCCCGCCTGTTTCATCTCCAGCATCGCTGCTGCGCCATCCTTGCCCATGCCGGTCAGCATCACCCCCACCGCCTGCGCGCCGAGCACCTGTGCGGCGGAACGGAACAGCATCTCCACCGAAGGGCGATGGAAGTTCACCGGGGGCGCGACATTGAGTTCGGTGCGATAGCCGGTGCCGAGTCCGCGCACGATCTGCAGATGCGCATGGCCCGGCGCCACATAGACGGTGCCGGGACGGATGTCTTCGCCCTGTTTGGCCAGCTGCACCGAGAGCCGGCACAGGCCGTCCAGGCGTGCCACGAATGACGGTACGAAGCTTTCCGGCATGTGTTGTGCCACCAGAATGGGCGGTGCATCTTCGGGCATGTCGCCGAGGAACACACGCAAGGCGTCGGTGCCGCCGGTGGAGGAACCGACCACGATGACATGCGGACCGTAAGCGCCGTATGGCATCTCAGACCAGCTCGTACACCGTCTGTCCGCGCAGGCGGAAATAGGAGACGGCGTGATAGAAACTCTCGGAATGACCGGCGAACAGCAGGCCATGCGCGTGCAGCAGCGGCACGAACTTCTTCAGGATCTCGAGCTGCGTCGGCTTATCGAAATAGATCATCACATTGCGGCAGAAGATCGCATCCAGCTTGTCGGCGATGGGATAACGCGCCTCGAGCAGATTGATCTGGCGGAACTCGATGCAGCGCTGCAACTCCGGGCGCACTCGGTAATGGTCGCCACTGTCCGGCACGAAGAAGGCGTTCATGCGTTCCGCCCCCAGCTTGCGCACCGCATCGCCCTTGTAGCGCCCGCTTCGCGCCTGGGCCAGCACATGGCTGTCCAGATCGGAAGCGATGATGCGCACCGGATGGTCGAAACCGCCGAAGGTCTCCACTGCGGTCATCGCCATGGAATAGGCCTCTTCGCCGGTAGAGCAGGCGGAACACCACAGATACAGTGGGCGTCCGCGCCCCAGCGTGCGCAGATGGTCGGCCAGCAGCTTGAAATGGTGCGCCTCGCGAAAAAAGGACGTCAGGTTGGTGGTGAGCGCATTGACAAAGGCCTCCCACTCCTCCTCATGCCCTTGCTGCAGGTAATGCAGGTATTCGCTGAAGCTGCGGATGCCGGTGGCACGCAGGCGGCGCGCCAGACGACTGTAGACCAGTTCCTGTTTGCTGTCGCCCAGCACGATGCCCGCATGGCGGTGGATCAGGCTGCGGATACTCTGGAAGTCCTGGTCGGTGAAGGTGAACTCACGGGCTTGCATGATGGATGTCAGAACGAGCCGGGCAAGCCCGGCCGCTCGTCACGGCTCAGTCCACGGAAGCACACAACAGGCTGTTGTCGTGTTCACCCGCGACCGCGATACGTTCCAGCGCGGCGAGCACCGCCATGCTGTCCGTTTCCATCTTGGCCACCAGTTCCATGCCGCGCAGCGGATCGCCGGCATGCAGGGCAGCCACCGCTTCCTTGCCATTGTGGTGGAAGCTCTGGTGGGGAGTTGCGACCGCCTGATAGCCATCCAGCCTGGAATAGCAATCCTTGCCTTCGCCCTCGAAATACCATTTACCGAGGCGGCAGGTGGTGTGCGAGGTGAAGCTGTCCGCAGTACGGTCGGAGATGCCCATGAACACCTTGTATATCTCGAACTTGTACAGGATGTGGTCGATCTTGGCGACCTCCACGAAGCTGCGCAACGCGGCGGCGGAGATGGTGCCTTCCATGGTATTGGAGAGGTCGAGCAGATGCTTCATGTTCTCCATCACGGTGCCCACGTCCTGACTGAAGGCCTGCGATTTCTTGGCCCAGGCTTCCATCTGGGTGCGGGCATGATGGGTCTCGTCCTGGATGGCGCTGACGATAACGGTGATCTCGCTGGTCGCCTTGCCGGTACGTTCCGCCAGTTTGCGCACTTCATCCGCCACCACAGCGAAGCCGCGCCCCTGCTCGCCGGCGCGCGCGGCTTCGATGGCGGCGTTCAAGGCCAGCAGGTTGGTCTGGTCGGCAATCTCACGAATGAGTTGCACGATGCTGCCGATCTGCGCAGCGCGCTCGGTCAGCCCCTGCACATTCTTCGAAGTCTGCAAGGTATCGGCGGACAAAGCCTCCAGACTGGAAGCGATGTTGAGCACCGCCTCGCGGTTGCTCACTGACACGCTGGCGGCTTCGATAGCGTGCTGTTTTTCCTCGCGCAAGGCATTGGCCGCTTCCACCTGCGAGGTCTGCAAGGCGATGAACGATTCGCCGAACCCCTGCATGTTGCCGTAGATGCGGTCGGCAACCTGGCACTTCATCTGTGCCGCATCAGCCTCGCTGCGCAACGAATTACGCTGGTCCTCGAGACGTGCCAATTCGGCTCGCAGATTGGCGATATCGCGCTCGGTATCGGCCAGCCGACCCTGTACCAGCGCGTGCTCCTGTTTCAGTTTGCCGCAAAACATGATGATTCCTCCGACTTTACTTATCTGCCTGCCCGCATCAGATGCGGAACACTTCCACCGCCTGGCGCACTTCGCTGGCCTTGCGCTCCAGATCCTGGGCCAGACCGAGCAGGTTCCTGGCGGCGCCGGCATTCTCTTCCGACATCTGCGATACGCGTTCGGTGCTCTTGGCCAGTTCGGCGGCAGCGGAATTCTGCTCTTCCAGCGCGACGGCGATATCGTCGATGACGCCGGCCACTTCACCGAAGCTGCTCTGGATATGGCTGATGGAACCCTGTGCAGTCTCGGCGTTGCCCACGCCCTGACGCGTGGTCTGCACCACCTTGTCCATGCCGGTCAGTGCATGGCTGGCCACGTCGCCGATCTTGCTCGACATCTCGCTGATCTCGCTGGTGGCGCCAGCCGTACGTTCGGCCAGTTTGCGCACCTCGTCGGCCACCACGGCGAAGCCGCGGCCCTGCTCGCCGGCACGCGCGGCTTCGATGGCCGCGTTCAATGCCAGCAGGTTGGTCTGGTCGGCGATCTCCTTGATCACCTTGACCACGTCGCTGATACGCGAGGCATCTTCACCGAGACGTGACACTTCGCCCGAGGCGCTCTCGATCTCGCGTGCGATCTCCAGCAGGCCGGACACCGTCATGTTGACCACCTTGGCGCCTTCCTGGGCGCTGTCGCGCGAGCTGTTGGCGATCTGCTTGGCATTGGAGCCCTGATCGCTGATGTGCGTGGTGGACACGCTCAGCTCCTCGATCGCGGCGGCCATGCCGGACACCGCGTCGGATTCGTGGTTGACGTTCTCGGCGATCTGCGTGGCCGAAGCGGCCAGGCTGTGCGCCATGTCGCCCACATGGTTGGCCTGTCCCTTGACGTCGGCGATCATGTCGCGCAGCTTGGACTGCATGTGATAGGCATTGGCCAGCAGGCTGCCCGCCGGCGGTTGCTGTCTGGGTGTGCGCGAGAAATCCCCCTCGGCCATCACGTTGACCACGTTCGCCACTTCGCGCGGATCGCCGCCGAGCTGGCGCATGATCTGGCGGATGATGACGGTCGCCAGGGCGAACGAGAGGCTGAGCGAGACCAGCACCCAGATCACTACGATGGTGCGACGATGGGCATAGTCGTCTTCCGCAATCTGCAATTTCTCTTCGGCTTTCTGGTCGGTGAAGGCCACAAAATCGTCGCGCAGCGCCTTCACTCCGGCGATCACCTCGCGATCGATGCCGGTCACCTTGCTATCGGATTCGATGGCATCCCCGCGATGTGCATCGATCTGCGCCAGATATTTATCCGCCATGCCGGCGTGCAACTGCTTGACGTCGTCGAGACGGGACAGGAAAGTGGCGAACTCCTGCTCATGGCCGAGTGCCAGCTGTTGCAGGCTCTTCTGCGCCTCATCCAGACTCTGCTCGAAGCGGCTGCGCTCGACCAGGAATTCCTCGCGGTATTTCTTCAGCTTGTCGGGATTGGCTCCGCGTAGCCAGACATCCTTGGCGATCTTGGCTTCCTTCAGCGTGGCGATATCCATGGTGCTCACGCTTTCCATCACCAGAATGTCCAGCTTCAGTCGAGCGATACTGTCCTCCTGCGCCGATACCGAACCTTTGAGCATCATCACGGCGAAGATCGACATGGCGAGGAACATCACGAAGGAGACCGTCTCCAGGCTGATGAACTTGCTTTTCAGCGACATGTTCTCAAACATACATCCTCCTAAACTCGTTTTTTTATTCGATTGGGTCAGTTACCGCGCACGTCGCTCAACAGCTCCTTGATGTCGAGGATGAGCACGATGTCGCCTTCACTGGACATGGTGACACCCGCCACGCCCTTGGGCCGGAAGGTGTCGAGCGATTTGATGACCACATCCTCGTGGCCGACGAAGCCGTCCGCCGTCAGGATGAAACTGTTGTTGCCGAACTGCATCAGCACGCCCACTTCGGAGCGTTCGCTGCTGCCCCAGCCGATGAGCTGGGTGAGCGGCAGCACCGGCAACACTTCGCCGCGCACCACCATGGTGGCCTTGCCGGATACCTGTTGCAGCGCATCCGGAGTGACCGGCAGGATCTCGCGCACCATGGACAGCGGCACCGCAAACGACTGGTCGCCCAAGCGCAACACCAGCACCGGCAGGATGGCCAGCGTGAGCGGCAGCGAGATGGAGAAGGTGGAACCCTTGCCCGCCTCGGAATTGATGCTGACCGTGCCGTTGAGTTTCTGGATGTTGGTCTTCACCACGTCCATGCCCACGCCGCGACCGGACACGCTGGAGATCTCGGTCTTGGTCGAGAAACCGGGCAGGAAGATCAGTTCCAGGCACTGGGTCTCGTCCAGGGTATTCGCCACTTCGTTGGTGATGAGCCCCTTCTCCACTGCCTTGTTGCGGATGATCTCGGGTTGCATGCCCTTGCCGTCATCGGTGATGGTGATGAGGATGTGGTCGCCTTCCTGGCGCGCGGAGAGTTCGACGATGCTCTTCTCCGACTTGCCGGCGGCACGGCGCTCTTCCACCGTTTCCACGCCGTGATCCACCGCATTGCGCACCAGGTGCACCAGCGGATCGTTCAAGTCCTCGATCATGGTCTTGTCCATCTCGGTCTCTTCACCGGACAGCACCAGTTCCACATCCTTGCCCAGCGAACGCGCCAGGTCGCGCGCCAGACGCGGGTACTTCTTGAACAGGCGACCGATGGGCTGCATGCGCGTCTTCATCACCGCGTTCTGCAGATTGACCACCAGCATGTCGAGTTGCGATACGGCCTGATCCAGGTCGCGCATGATCTCGGCATCGCTGCGTCCGGACAGCAGGTCAGAACGCAGATGGGTGAGGCGGTTCTTGGTCAGACCGATCTCGCCGGACAGATTGAGCACCTGATCCAGGCGTTCGGTATCCACGCGGATGGTGGTGTCCTTGGCATCGCCTGCCGGCACGTCACCCGCACGACGACCCACAGTAGCGCCGGGCACGTCGGTGGAACGACGACCGAAGGCCTTGCGCGTGGACTCTTCCTCGTTGATCGCCTGCTTGATCTCTTCCACATCGCGTTTGGCACCGACTTGCTGCACGATGTCGTTGCCGACCAGCGCCTTGTGCAGCGCTTCCCAGTCGATGTTGTCGGCCGGGATCTCGGGCAGCGTCGGCCGCTCCTCGGCCGCGGCTGTCGCCGCGGGCGCCGCCGGTGTCGACTTGTTGACCTTGGACACCGCCTTGCCTTCCAGCGCATCCTTCAGCGCCGCGATGATATCGGCCGGTGCCGCATGCGGTTGCTGGCTCTGCTGCAAGGCAGTGAACATGTGACGCACTTCGGCCGTAGCGGCGAAGATCACGTCCATCAGCTCGGCCGACAGCGTCAGTTCTTTGTTGCGCAGCTTGTCGAACAGGTTCTCGGTCAGGTGACAGAGGGTCACCAGTTCGGTGGCATTGAGGAAACCCGCGCCCCCCTTGATGGTGTGGAAACCGCGGAACACCTCGTTCAGCAGACCGCTATCCGCAGGGTTCTTCTCCAGTTCCATCAGCTTGCTGTCCACATCGGACAACATGTCGCCCGCTTCCATCAGGAAATCGCTCAGCAGGTCTTCCATTCCGACAAAGTCGTTCATATCCGTCTCCTTGTCAGGACCAGGGGCTCGGGATGCGCACTTCCCTGAATCCTGTATCCCGAATCCCGTATCCTAAAAACCCAGACTCTCCAGCAGGTCGTCCACCTGATCCTGGCTGGTAACCACGTCGTCGCGCCCCTTCGCATTGATGACCGGACCGTTCAACAGGCCGGCATTCTCGGCGCGCACGGCGGGCGGCGCGTTCTCCAGCAGCAGGGCGACCAGTTGCTGCTCCATCTCCTGCGTCAGCTGGATGATCTTCTTGATCACCTGACCGGTCAGGTCCTGGAAATCCTGTGCCATCATGATCTCCATCAAGTAGGCGTTGATCTCCTTGCCCTGCTTCGGCGCCTCATGCAGATAGGCATGCGTCTGTGTCACCAGCTCGCGGAATTGCGGGACGTCGAGCTTCTTCTGGAACAGCAGATCCCACTGCGCGGCCAGACGCTTGGATTCGTCACCCATCTTCTCCACGATGGGCTGGGCTGCATCGGTGGCGTTCAGCACTCGCTCGGCCGCTTGCTGGGTAAGCGTGGCAACATAGTTGAGTCGGTCGCGCGCATCGGGGATGGTGGACGCAGCCTTCTCGATCTCCTTGTTGAGACCGAGTTCGCGCAAGGTGTCGTGCAGCTTGCGCGCCATCTGACCGACCTGATTGAGTACCTTGGCTGGTTCCGTCTCGGCATTCAACTGGATCACCTTGGCTGCTTGCGGTGGCGCCTTGCCGTCATCCTGGTTGGCCGCGATGATGCTGTCGAACAACGCTTCAAGTTCGTCTGTATCGTGATTCGCCGGGTTTGCCATGATTCACCTCACTTGTTCAGATGCGGGTTGGCCGCAAAGATCTTCTTCAGTTTCTCGTCCAGCGTGGCCGCCGTGAACGGCTTGACCACATACCCGGACGCCCCTGCCTGGGCGGCTTCGATGATGTTCTCCTTCTTTGCCTCGGCGGTCACCATCAGGACCGGCAGCGTCTTCAACGCCGCATCGGCGCGGATGGCACGCAGCAGATCGATACCGGTCATGTTCGGCATGTTCCAGTCGGACACCACGAAATCGAAAGACTCGCCGCGCAGCTTGTTCAGTGCATCCACGCCGTCTTCCGCTTCCTGCACGTTGGTGAACCCAAGCTCTTTCAGGAGGTTCCGCACGATGCGCCGCATCGTGGAGAAATCATCCACCACCAGAAATTTTGTGTTCTCTATTCCCATTTCGTTCTCCTGAATACTTCTAAGCTGAATCTGTTACGTGAGCAAAGGCCGCAAGGTGGACGACAGCACCATCGAATCGAACTTAGGCACGTAGTAATCGACACCGACGCGCTTGCCCATGGCACGGTTGGCATCCGACGACAACGAGGAATGCATCACCACCGGGATGCCGTCGAAACGGCGGTCGTTCTTGATGTATTGCGTGAGCACATAACCGTCCATCGCCGGCATCTCGGCATCGGTAAGGATGACCTGGATCTGGTCGTGCAGGTGCTGGCCGGTGGCTTGTGCCGAATCTGCCATCGCGCGCAGGCGCTCCCAGGCTTCCTGGCCGTTGTTGCTCTGGATATGTTTCACACCCATGCGATCCAGCACCTCAATGATCTTGCGCCGGGCGACCATCGAATCGTCGGCGAAGAACACGCACAGATCATGGCCGGATTCGATACGCTCCACGTTGCCGACAATGGCCTCGCCGAAGGCGTTGGCGAGGATCTGTTCGACATCCAGGATGGAAACCAGCGAGCCGTCCTCGAGGTTGGTGATGGCAGTGATCAACGATGCCTTGTCCGACAACATGCCCTCGGTCGGACGCACCTTATCCCAGTCGACACGGATGATGCGATCCACCTCTTTCACCAGGAAACCGAGGATGTGATTGTTGTATTCGGCCACCATCATGGTCTGATGCGCTTCTTCTTCCGCAATCGCCATGAACTTGGCCAGGTTCAGCACCGGCATCACGTGGCCGCGCAGGCTGACGATGCCATCCACACCGGAAGGCATGTTGGGGGTACGCGTGATCTTGCCCGCCTGCGACACCTCCTTTACCTTGAACACGTTGATGCCGAACTTCTCCTCGGTGCCCAGGTTGAACAGCAGGATCTCCATCTTGTTGGTGCCCGCCAGATTGGTGCGGGCATCGATATGATCGAGCAATCCGTTTTGTGCCGATTCAATCATGTCGTCGCTGTATGCCATCTCGCCCTCCCTTATGCCAGCAGTCGCGTCAGCGTCTGCGACAACTTCTGTGGTTCGAATTTCGGAACGTATTCATCCACCCCGACCGCGCGTCCGAGTTGTTCGTTCTGCGAGTTGGACAACGACGAATGCATCAGTACCGGGATGCCGTTGAAACGCTTGTCGGATTTGATCTTGCGGGTCAGCATGTAACCATCCATCTCGGGCATCTCGACATCGGTCAGGATGACCTGGACCATCTCCTTGAACGGGGTGTGCGAAGCGTCGGCATAGTCCGCCATGCGCGACAACTCTTCCCATGCCTTGCGCCCATTGACCGCCGAGATATATTTCACGCCCATTGCCTCCAGCGTGCGTGCGATCTGGTTGCGCGCCACCGATGAGTCGTCGGCGAAGAACACCGTACGGTTCTCCTTGCCGATGGGTTTCACCGCCTTGAAGATCATCTCGTCGCTGCCGAAGTGTCCGGTCTCGGCCAGCACCTTCTCCACGTCCAGCATCATCACCAGTCGCTTGTCCTTCAACTCGGTGATGGCGGTGACCAGCCCCCCCATCTCGGCAGCCAGCATCTCGGGCGGCACCCGCATCGCCGACCAATCCAGGCGCAGGATGTTGTCCACCGACTTGACCAGGAAGCCCTGGGTATGGCCGTTGTACTCGGTGACGATCATGATGTCGGGCTTGCTGTCCGAATCCATACCGATGTATTTGGCAAGATCGATCACCGGCACCAGCGAGCCGCGCAGGCTGACCATACCCTCCACCGCTGGCGGCATCTCCGGTGCACGCGTGATCTCGGGGATACGCATCACCTCGCGCACCTTGAACACGTTGATGCCGAAGGTCTCCTCGCGCCCGGTGCGCTGGTCCTTGCCGAGGGAGAACATGAGGATCTCCAGCTTGTTGGTGCCAGCCAGCTTGGTGCGGGCATCGATATTCTTCAATAATTCAGACATTGCTCTCTCCTTACCAGGCGTTTCACTTGACCATGCCGCACTTGGTCAGCGGATAACCCGCCTTGCTCAATTCATCGGCTGCGGTTGCCAATTCTTCAGCCGCCTCGCTCATCTGGCGCGACGAGTTCGCATTCTCGTGCGAAAGCTGGGTGATATGTTCCAGGCTCTTGGCCACGTTCTGGCCCGCCACCGATTGTTCCTTGGTCGAACGGGTGATATGGTCGATGCGATCGGACATGCTCTCCGTCGCTTCGAGCACCTCTTTCAATTGTTCGCCATTGGTGCGGATCAGCGTGATACCGCTCTCCACCTCGACCACCGCTTCACCCATGGTGCGCACGGCGGTATCCGAGATATCGGTGATCTCGCTGATGGTCTGGGTGATGTCCTTGGTGCTGGAGGCAGTACGCTCGGCCAGCTTGCGCACCTCGTCGGCGACCACCGCAAAACCGCGCCCCTGCTCGCCGGCACGTGCCGCCTCGATGGCGGCATTCAATGCCAGCAGATTGGTCTGATCGGCGATCTCCTTGATCGAGTTGGCGATGTTGCCGATCTTCTCGATCGACGCCCCCAGGTCGGAGATGGTCTTGCTGGAACGCTGAACGGTATCGGCGACACGGCTGGTCGCATCGATGCTGCGCGCCATGTTGGCATTGTTCTGCTCGACGATCTGTTGCGTACGCTTCATCTCGGTCATGGAATCGGCCGCCATGCCGGCGACTTCGGCGATGGACTGGCTGAATTGCTCCATGGTCGCCGCGATGCTCTGGATCTGCTCCTGCTCGGTGGCGGCATTGCCGGCCACAGCATCGACCTTTCTGTCCACATGACTCACGCGCTCGCGCATCTTGGCGACCGGCGTCACGATCTCGTCCACCATGGTACGCAGATAGGTCTGCATGGACTGGATCTCGCACAGCAGCGCGCCCATCTCGTCATTGATGGAGATGTCGAGCTCGGTATCCAGGTTGCCTTCCATGATGTTGCGGAACTCGCGATCCACTGCCGACAGCGGGCGATGGATGAAGCGGTCCACGCAATAGCCGATGAAGAAGAACAGGAATAGCTGCAACAGGATCTGCCCGACCAGCACCTTCATCTCCATGGCGTGGATGCGGGCGAAATCAGCGGTCAGATCGATGGTGATGTCGGAGGCACCGGTCACCCAGTTGTCCGGACCGGCATGGCACAAGGTGCAGTCGGTACCGTGGAAATTCTTGCTGGCCAGATAAGGCGTAACGATGCGCAACACGGGAGCGCCATCCGGACGCTTCAGGAACAACACGTCGGACTGGCCGGATTGCAGCACCTTGCGCTGCACGTCATCCCGCACCTGCTGTTCAGGCATGCCGGGACCGTACTGCTCCACCAGTTGTGGCGCGCGCAAGATGACAGCCGATTCGACATGACCCGATGCGGTGACCTTCTCGATCAGCAATTTGCGATTGGCCACATCGCCGATCTGGCCGGTGACCATCAGCATATTGGCGTTATCGATGATCTGGGTGGCGATCTGCGCGCCCTTCTCGGTGGCCTGGTGACGGGCCTCCTGCTCCATGGAGTCGGTGAGGTACAGCTGAGCCAGCGTCAGGATGAGCAACAAAGGGATCTGGATGGCGGCTTGCAGCTTGGTCTTCAATGACCAGTTCTTGACCTGGAAGCGCTCATAGCGGGACACCACCTCGCCGCCCGATGCGGACAGTTTGCGGTACAGCGCTTCGGCCTCGGCGACCTGCTGCCGAGTAGGCATGCGCCGAACCGAGACATATCCGGTGATCTGGCCGCCTTCGACGATGGGCGCAATGGTGGCACGCACCCAATAGTGGTCGCCGTTCTTGCAACGGTTCTTGACCATACCGCGCCATGGCCGTTCCGACTTGAGGGTAGACCACAGCCATTTGAAAGCTTGGCTTGGCATATCCGGATGACGCACGAGGTTGTGATCCTTGCCGATCAGTTCCTCGCGCGTATAGCCGGACATCCTGACGAAGGCATCATTCACATAATTGATGACGCCCTTGGTATCGGTCTTGGAGATCAACACCGCCCCTTGCGGGAAGGTCATCTCCTTCTGCGAGACATAAGCATCCTTGTTGCGCATGATCTACCCTCCGCCCTCTGGCATCACACCTTGAACTTGCCTACCGTGCTCTTGAGGCTCTCGGCGACCTGTTCCATACCACGCACTGCCGTCACGGTGCGCTGCACCACGGCGGTGCTCTGTTCCGCCATGCTGGCGATGTTCTCGACGTTACGTGCGATCTCCTGGGCTGCATCGCGCTGCGAATTGATGGAGTGCGAGATATTCTCCAGTCCCAGATTCACTTCTTCCACGGAATGGTTGGATTCAACCAGGATCTTCGTCACATCGGACACGTGCGCCTGGCTGGTCTGCAAGGCGTTCATGCCGGATTGCACAGTACGCTCCACCTGTTCGGACTGACTGCCCAACGACTGCGTGACTTCGTCGATCTGAGTGGCGGACTGGGCTGATTTCTCTGCCAGCTTGCGCACTTCATCGGCAACCACCGCGAAACCGCGCCCCTGCTCACCGGCACGCGCAGCTTCGATAGCCGCGTTCAAGGCCAGCAGATTGGTCTGCTCGGCGATGTCGCGCACCTGTTGCGTCATGCTGGTGATGCTCTGGGTGTTGGCGACGAACTGATTCACCGAGCTGGCGATCTGCTGCACCGCACGCTCGACGTTATTCAACTCCTCTACCATCTCCTGCAAACTTTCCTGACCGCGATTGGCGCGCTCAAGGCTCTCATGCGACAGCTTCGCCACACGATTGGTGTTCTCTGCCACCTGGCTGATGCTGCCGCTGACCTGGGAAACGGCGGCAGACACGGCCTGCGCCGCGTCGCTCTGCTTCTGCACACTGGTCGCCAGAGTGGCCGCATCGTTGGCCAGCGAATGCGCGGAACCGGCAACCTGGGCCGCCTGACCATCCACCTGCGACACGATCACCTGGAAGTTGTTGGCCAGCGCATTGAAAGCCTGCACGGTCTGACCGACCTCGTCTTCGGTGGTCACCGGCGCACGCTTGGACAAGTCGCCGGTGGCCTGCATGGACAGCATGGCCTGTTGCAAGCTGCGGGTCGGACGGGTCACGAAGCCGATCAGCCAGCCGATCATGAAGTACAGGAACACCTGCACCACGATCTGCACCCCCCACAACACTGCATTGGCCTGTGCCATCAGGTCGAACTCTTCGGAAACGTCGAGGGTGATGCTGGCTGCACCGTTGACCGAACCTTCCGGCACGATGTGACACATCAGGCAGTTGGTGCCCCGGAAATCCTTCTGCGCGATGAAAGGCACCACCACGCGCAAAGTATGCTTGTCGCCGATCTCGGACACCTGCACCTGCTGTTTTGCACTGGCAAGGGCTGCTTTGTCCATGTCATCCTGCGCATGCTCGGAGGGCATGCCCGGACCGAACTGGTTGATCACCGGCGTATTGCGCATCACGCGCAATTCCACGACCTTGTTCGACGCGCCCATCTTCTCCACATACAGCTTGCGCTGATCGGCATCGCTGATGATGCCGTTAAGCATCAACATGTTGAGACCGTTCAATACACCATCAGCCGAAACCTCGGCCTTCTGCCGGGCTTCTTCCAGCACGCGCTCCTCGAATGTGCTCAATGCCGCACGCTGCGCGATCACCATGATAGCCAGCAAGATGAGCTGGATCGGGATTTGCAGTTTGCTCTTCAGCGAAAGCTTGCTCCACCATTTCTTCATGTCGTTCTCCCCCCAAACCGTCGGTACCGTTACCCCATTATTGCTAACGGCTATTCGTCATACTTCTTTAATGTGCTGCCTGCGGCGGTGCCTCTTGTGACATCCCGGCCACCGGTGTATTCGGTGGCGGCGGCTCCGCCGCATCCACCGCCGATGCCGCTGTAACCCCGGACACACCCAGCGCATCCGCAGCATCTCCATTCTCGGCATCGATCTGCACCGTCCCGCCATCCTGCTGCGCAGCCTCTTCTGCCTTCTTGTTCATGACGATGATGCTGATCCGTCGATTGATCGGATTCAACGGATGTTCCTTATCGAACAGCACCGCCGAAGACAGCCCGACCACCCGCACCACCTTGTCCTTCGCCAAACCGCCTGCGATCAATTCACGCCGCGATGCATTCGCCCGGTCGGCCGATAGCTCCCAGTTACTGTAGTGCCCGCCCGGTGTCGCATAGGCCAAGGCATCGGTATGGCCGGATAAGCTAACTTTGTTCGGCATATCGTTCAGCGTCCTGCCGATCTCACGCAGTATCTCCTGCGTATAAGGTTCCAGCCTGGCGCTGCCACTCTGGAACATCGGCCGGTTCTTCTCATCCACGATCTGGATGCGCAAACCTTCGGTCGTCAGGTCCAGCAGGATCTGGCTCTTGAACTGCTCCAGGCGTTTGTTGTTCTCAATCGCCATTTCGATGTTCTTCTTCAACTGCTTGAGCTGCTCGATCTCTTTCTGCGCCTCGAGCCGGATTTGCTCTTCTTTTGCGGCCTTCAGGTTGATGACTTTTTTATCCGGCTGGACCTCGCCCGACTTCACCTGTCCTTCGCTGCGCGTAAGATCCTTGCCGCCGCCCTTCAGAATGCTGGAGCTGTCACCGCTCGTCGTGCCGCCCATCAATGCCACTTTGAGCGGCGTCTTGAAATATTCCGCGATCCCTTCCAGATCCCCCTTGGCGGTCGAACCCAGCAACCACATCAACAGGAAGAACGCCATCATCGCCGTCACGAAGTCGGCATAAGCGATCTTCCAGGCTCCACCGTGATGACCGCCCGCCACCTTCTTGATGCGTTTGATGACGATGGGGCGTTTGTTCTTGTCCTCGGCCATGGGATCAGTCTCGCATCAGCGCTTCTGCTTGACGTGCTCTTCCAACTCGGCAAAACCGGGGCGATCGGTGGAATTCAGCACCTTGCGCCCGAACTCGACCGCCATCGCCGGCGCATAACCGTTGAGGTTGGCCAACAAAACCACCTTCGCAGCCTGATAGATCTTTCCTTCCTCATCGGCCTTCTGCTCCAGCAAGCCCGCCAAAGGACCAACGAAGCCATATGCCAGCAAGATACCGAGGAAGGTACCGACCAGCGCGTGCGCGATCAAAATACCCAATTCCGCCGGCGGGATACCCACCGACTCCATGGTATGCACCACCCCCATCACCGCCGCCACGATACCGAAGGCCGGCATACCATCGCCCAGTTTGGCGATCACATGCGATGGCACCAGCGCTTCGTGGTGATGGGTCTCGATCTCGACATCCATCAGGTTCTCGATCTCCATGGCATTCAGGTTGCCGCTCACCATGATGCGCAGATAATCGGTGATGAATTCGACCACATGGTGATCGGCCACGATCTTGGGATATTTGCTGAAGATGGCGCTCTCATGGGGGTTCTCGACATCGCCCTCGATAGACATCATGCCTTCCTTGCGCACCTTGCCCAGCAATTCATACATCAGCGCCATCAGCTCCATGTACGTCTCTTTGTTGTACTTGGAGCCTTTGAACAATGTCGGAATGGATTTGAAGGTCGCCTTGATGGCGGTCATGCTGTTGCCGACGAAGAACGCACCCAACGCCCCGCCGCCGATCATCAGCAATTCAAGGGGTTGCCAGAGACCACCCAGATGGCCGCCTGCCAGCGCATAGCCACCGAAGATACAACCCAGCACCACCACATAACCTACAATGATCAGCATATCCACCCCTACATTGAGCCTGACGAGCCCGTCATCGTATCTTAGCAAGCCGTTTTTTGCTGCATAACGTAAAAAAACGGGCTTATCTGCTGCTATTCGCGCATTCGAGCCCGTTCCTCACCGCCGCGCCCAGCGGCGCCACCCTTGCCCGGCCTCGTCAAACCACAGCAGCTTCCATCCCCGCCGCCTTCTTGGTCTTCCCGGCACGGGAAGGCGGGCGGCAGATCCCGCAACGATAGTCCTCACACAGCTCATGCGTGTGCACCACGAACTGGCCACCGCACTCCCTGCAGCGCGTCAGTTGCATCATGCCCGCCTCGAAAAAGCGCACCAGGAACCACGCCCGCGTGATGCTCAGGGTGGGCTCACCCTCGGCCGGGATCTCGGCCTGCTCCAGATACAGGCGATAACTCTTGATGAGCGCCTCGACACCAGAGACACCGGCGTTCTTCTGCATGAATTGGTAGATCCCCATGAACAGGGAAGAATGGATGTTGGGCAGCCAGCTCATGAACCAGTCCGTGGAATACGGCAGCATGCCCTTGGACGGCGACTCGCCTTTCACTTCCTTGTATAACTTGAGCAAGCGCTCGCGGCTGAGACTGGTCTCTTCCTGCAACAACTGGAGACGCGCCCCCAGGTTGATCAAGTCGATCGCGATCTGGATATCGCGCGCCTCGTTCACCACACTCTTGTTACGCATGGCCGGCTCCTCAGGCAGCCAAGGCTTCGACCGGCTGGCCAGCCATCAGGATGGCGGCATGGGTCTGCGACATCATGCGATCCTTGTTGTAGTCGGTCACCAGATTGAGCAACAGCTGCTCATCGAAGCGGAAGCGACACAGCAACATGTTGCCGCCGGCCATCTTCAACATCTGCGCGGGAGACAGCCCATCGATCAAGTCCGCCAGCTCATCGCTGATGCCCAGACGGAAAATCGCGCTCGCCTTGTCGCTGCGGATCATCTGCTGTGCCAGCATCATGTAGGAAAGATTGATCTCCCTGACTTCTTCTTGGATCTGATTGATGTTCATCGCATGCTCCTCGCAAAAGACCGTGAAAGTGCTGCTTCATTCGACGGTTGCATTTTGCGAGGGATGACGGGGAAAAAAAATCGGAGGTTTTCCGATTTTTGGGTAGGAAGAGTTCCTACAAGGCTAATTAGATAAGCGCGACAAACGGACTACGCTGATTTATAGATGGCAATCGCCGAATGCCACCGCGCCACTCCCGGAAACGGTGCAATCCCAAGTGATATTCCCTTCCGCAACAGCCGGAGCTGTCGGCGATAAGGTCACTTTTATAGCGTTAGAGGTCGCTGCCAACACCCCAGCTCCGGAACAGTTAGGAATAGCGACCCCCTGATCGTCAGTACACCCCAAAGAGCCGTTCGCATCGAACCCCATATTCACCCTGAAGCGCAAGGTCTCCAATGTCCCCAAAGCCGCAGCAACATCCGAAGTGGCTTTGTAATCACGATACGAAGGAAGCGCAACGAGGGCGACAATGCCAAGAATCGCAACCACAATCATCAATTCAATAAGTGTGAAACCTCGTTCAATGCTTTTCATTCTATTCTCCCACTGCAAGCTGCGTTCCTAGATAAACGCCTATAACAGAAAATAGGTCATTGCTACGCTCAGGTTTTCAGTATATCCAAATAAAATGCCGTTCACCTGAGCAAAGTGAACGGCATCTGGGTTACCCCAATTGCACCCTAGAATTACTTGTTCTTGGTGCAGCTACCTGTGTCGTAAGAGCAAGTGACGGTTGCATCGCCAGGCGCCTTGGCGTTGATCGTCCAAGATGTACCAGCCAATGCAGCCAACGCTGCTGCATCAGCAGGTGCTGCTGCAAATTTGTTGGTTGCCGTATCACAAGAGCCCGGAGTGTAGGCCGGGAAAATGGCGACATCAGCGGTCTGAACGGCTGTCGCCGCAGCACGTGTCACACCAGCAGCCTCATCCAGACATGCATTGTTTGCGGACTTGATGGTGTAGTTTTTATACTGAGGCAGTGCCACAGCAGCCAAGATACCGATAATCGCGACCACGATCATCAGTTCGATCAGAGTGAAACCTTGTTGAGCTTGTTTCATTGTGTACCTCCTATAGATTGAACGGGCTTACACACGAGGTGTGCGCAGAGATATTAGCAGTTTATGTGCCAGCCATGGAACCCTTGTTTTGCAGGCACGCGACCAGACTACGACCGCACTCATCACCGATTTCGTCACTCGTGTGACGAAAAACGTCACCTCACGCATCGAACCCGGGGATCTGGCGCTCATCCACCTCGTCGATCTGCTCCGGCGACAGGTACTGGCGGGCATATTCCAGATAGACCTTCTGCCGGATGAAGACATCGAACAGGTCGGCATCGATATGCCCATTCAGTTTGAAATTGCCGAGGATATGCAAGGATTCGGTGAGCGTCTTGCCCGGTTTGTAGGGACGATCCTTGGCCGTCAGCGCTTCGAAGATATCGGCGATGCCCATGAGGCGTGCCTGGATGGACATCTGTTCGCGCACCAGACCACGTGGATAGCCTTTACCATCCATGCGCTCGTGGTGTCCGCCGGCATATTCCGGCACACGCTTGAGGTGCTTGGGCCACGGCAACGATTCCAGCATCTTGATGGTGACCACGATATGGTGGTTGATGATCTCGCGTTCAGCCGGGGTCAGCGTCCCGGCGCGGATGGTCAGGTTCTCGACTTCGTCCTCGGACAGGAAGGAAGCCAACTCCCCCGCTTCGTTACGCCAGGTATAGGCGGCGATATTGAATACCCGCTCGATATCCTCGTCCGACATCTTCTCCCCGCCGATATTACTGCGGCGCAGGAATTCACGATCCGCATCGAGCTGCCGCACTCTGGCCTCCCATGCTTCGCGCGACAATATGCCGCGCAGCATCTCGATCTCGGCATCGCGCTTGAGCACTTCGAAGCGGGTGTCGATGAGGTGGATGCGGTCGAACAGGGTATGCAGCTTGGTCGCTTTGTCCACCACGTGCACCGGCGTAGTGATCTTGCCGCAGTCATGCAGCAGGCCCGCCATCTTCAGTTCGTAACGGTCCTGGTCGGTCAGGGTGAAATCCTTGAGCGGACCGCGATCGGTGCGACTGGCGGCCTCCGCCAGCATCATGGTCAGCACTGGCACGCGGGCGCAATGCCCACCGGTATAGGGCGATTTATCGTCGATGGCGGTGTTGATGAGTTCGATGAACGACTCGAACAGCGCCTCCATCTGCAAGATCAATCGCCGGTTGCTGATCGCCACCGCGGCTTGTGAAGCGAGCGACTCCAGCAACTTCTGGTCATCCAGCGTGAACTGCATGAGATGCCCGTGCTCATCCAGCGCATTGATGAGTTGCAACACACCGATGACTTCGCGCTCATGATCGCGCATCGGCACGGCCAGGAAGGAGCGCGACTGATATCCGGTCTTGGCATCGAATTTCTTGGTGCCGGAGAAATCGAAACCCTCGGCGATATAGGCATCGGGGATGTTGACGGTCTCGCCGGTCAACGCGGCATGGCTCACCACCATGGCATGGTTGGGCTGGCCATCGATCTGCATGTGGATGGGATAGAACGGGATCTTCTCTCCCGAGGTACCGCCAAGATGGATGCCCAGGGAGTGGTTGTGCAGGATCTCGAAAGTCAGCACTTGTTTCTCGGCATCCACCAGATACAGCGTGCCGGCATCGGCATTGGTGATCTTCATCGCCGCACTCAGGATACCTTCGAGCAGCTTGTCGATATTGCGCTCGCTGGAGAGCGAAGCGCCGATGTTATTCAGGTCGTTCAGGCGATTGAGCAGGTTCTCCAGCATGGCTCGCTGGGCCTGCTCCTGGGCCATGAAGGCCTTGAGCTTGGTGGTATCCACACACGCCCCTTACTTGATGCACACTGCGCGCACCTGATGGATGTCGGTGATGCCCATCAGCACCTTCTCGATGCCATCCTGCTTCAGGGTACGCATCCCTTCCTCCAGCGCGATAGCGAACAGTTCTGCAACGCGCGCATGCTCCTGGATAGCCTTCTTTACCGGATCGGTACCGATCAGCAACTCATGCAGACCGACGCGACCACCATAACCGGTGCCCGCACATTTCTCGCAGCCGACCTTCTCATACAGGGTGATCTGCCCCTTATCGTCACCGAACAGTTTCAGCCATTCGGCATATAAGGCCTTGCTCGCGCCCGCCGCATCCTTCTTCCAGGTCTCGGTGTTGCGCAACTCTTCGGCATATTCCGCCAGCAGCGACTTGATGTCCTCCTGCGTGGCGACATGCGGCTTCTTGCAATGCTTGCACAGACGCTTGGCCAAACGTTGCGCCAGGATGCCCAGCAGTGCATCGGCAAAGTTGAAGGGATCCATGCCCATATCCAGCAGGCGGATGATGGATTCCGGCGCGCTGTTGGTGTGCAATGTAGCGAACACCAGGTGACCGGTGAGCGAGGCTTCGATACCGATGGATACCGTTTCCTTGTCGCGCATTTCACCGACCATGATCACATCCGGGTCCGCACGCAAGAAGGCGCGCATCACCGCCGCAAAATCCAGCCCGGCCTTCTTGTTGATCTGCACCTGACGCAATCCCTTCTGCGTGATTTCCACCGGGTCTTCCGCAGTCCAGATCTTGGTCTCGGGCGTGTTGATGTGCTTCAGGATGGAGTGCAGCGTGGTGGTCTTACCGGAACCGGTCGGACCGCATACGAAGAACAGACCGTAGGGCTTGCTGACCGTGGCCTTGATCAACTCCAGATTGCGCTTGGAGAAGCCCATGTTATCCAGCGGGATGGGTTCGCCCGAAGCCAGGATACGCATGACGACATCTTCCACGCCGCCCTGCGAAGGGATGGTCGCCACACGCAGCTCGATGTCCAGCGGACCGAACTTCTTGAATTTGATCTTGCCGTCCTGCGGTTTGCGCTTCTCTGAGATGTCCAGGTCGCACATGATCTTGAGGCGGGTGACCAACGCATTACGGTAGGTGGACGGGATCTCGATGTAATTCATCAACGAGCCGTCCTTGCGCACGCGGATCTGCGTCTTCATCTTGCCCGGGCCGGGTTCGATGTGGATATCGGAGGCGCCCATCTTGTAGGCATCGATGATGATCTTGTTGACCAGCTTGACCAGTTCATTGTCGGCCGCGGCATTCAAGTCTTCCTGATTGACGCCGCTGCCCTCTTCGTCCTCTTCACCGCCCAGCGAAGTGAGCAGATCGTCCACCGAGGAATCATCCATGGAGGAGAAAGCGCCGGTACCCTCGATGGAGCTACCGCCGCCATAGAACTGATCCAGCGTCATCTTGAATTCGCGTTGCGAACAGACTTTGTAGATCAGGCGGTTCTTGGGGAAGATGTTGTTGACCACGCGCGAGGCCTGGATCCGCTCCGGGTCGGTGGTCAGGATGACCAGTCCCTCCGGCGTATCGTCCACCGGCACCCAGTGACTGCTCTCCACATATTCGCGGCGCAGGTTGCGCAACAGGTCGGACGGCTTGACACGGTCCGCCTTGAACGGTTCATACGGCACACCAAAGAATTTGGACAGCGCTTCGCCCAACGCATCCAGCTTGATCTGGAATTCGTCGATCAGCACATTCTCGACATCGATCCCCTTGCGGCGCGCAGTGCGCGTGGCAAGCTCGAACTCAGCCGCAGACATTACTGCATCCGCCACCAGATAGTCGTACTTGGTCTTGATGGCATTGCTCTGCTGCTGACGTTGACGCAAGGCCACCGCCAAGGTCTGCGCCAGCTCCTTCACGCCTTCTTCGACCATGGCCGGGAACGGCATCCCAGCCTTGTTGTTGATGACCTGCATCACCCCGACCAGTTCGCCGCCTTCATCCACGATGGGGGCCACCAGCATCTGCTTGGTGCGATAACCGGTGCGCTTGTCCACATCCTGCAGGAAACGTAGCGTACTGCTGTGCGCAGCCAGCTCCTGCTGGTCGTATACATCCTTGATGTTCAGAAGTTTCTTGTGCACTGCGCTGTAACCGGCGATGCTCTGTTCGGCGATGGGCAGCTTGAGGTCCTTGAACGAATTCAACCCGGTCTTCACCTTGGAGACCAGCGAGGCCTTGTCGTCACCGACGACATAGATGGTCAGACGGTCGGCATTGAACAGCGAGCAGATATCTTTGCTCACATCCAGCATGATCTCATCGATGTTGCTGGTCGCATGAATCTTGTTGGTGACGTGATTGAGGTTCTTGGTGAACTCCAGGCGCACGCTCATTTCGTTCGGATTACCCTGCATCGGACTATTCATGCTTGCTTTCCCCTGTTACTGCTGAAGCGCTTTCGGCACGGACCACAGGCCGTTCTCCAGCACATACACGTCGTATCCGGCCTGCGCCAGGATGAATGCGGCAGCGGCACTGCGCCGCCCGCTCTGACAATAAGCGATATAAGGCGTCACCTTGCTCAGCACCCCGATCGCATTGCGGATGTCGTTCAAGGGCACATTGATGGCGCCCGGCAACTTGTCGTAGCGATACTCCGGCGGATGCCGCACATCCAGCCACACCGCCCCCTGCTCCACCTTCTGCTTGGCTTCTTCGAACGAGATGCGGTGCAGCAACGGCTCCTGCATCAATTCCAGGAAGTCCTGCTTCTTCAAGCGCAACAGGACGCCATTGGTCTTCATGGTGACGGTCGCATTGCGTTTGCTGTCGGAGATCAGGGCCTCCTCGCCAAACACGTCGCCGGCCTTCAGTTCAGCCAGCACGAGATTGGCGCCACCGACCAACCGCGTCACCTGCGCGCGGCCGCTTTCGATCAGATAGTAATAATCGCCTTCCTCGCCTTCGCGGATGATCACATCCTTCTCCCAGACCGCGATGGCCTCCACCCGGTTCAGCAACTTGCCGATGTTGGCCGGCGGCAGATGCGCGAAAGGACCGTGGTTGAGATTCTCCGCACTGAACATGCCGGAGTTGAGCAAGCGACGTACAGCAGCTTCGGTGCCGCCCTTGTCCATCTTGGGTTTGATATCGTCGTGGCTGGCGAACTGATCCCACGTCACCATGCGGTCCAGCAGGTCATCATCCACGCGCAGCAACTGCACCGTCGTCAGGGCGCTCGCCTTGACGATATCCGGCTGGCGCTTGCCGATGGGATGACGCGCCCATTCGGAATCGGCGCGTATCGTCACCTTGTTGCCATCGGCGTAGTTCAGCTCCAGTTCGCCCCGCAACAGATACACCGACTGACCGAGCAGTGGCCGTTTCTGGAATGGGTCGTCCCCCGGCGAAACGCTCTCGACATGGCAATAATCCAGCAACTCGCGCAAGCGGGCCGGGCTGAAGGAGGAGATAGGCTCCAGCGCAGCGAGGACTCGAATATCCAGGATCTCGTTCATCTCTCCCTCGCTCAGAACTCGAACGTCTGCCCGTTCTGCAGTATGCGCGGCCGCAGCCAGTGCACACGTTCGGCGATCTCGCGCATGGTCAACTCCACCTCACCCGGCTTGAGGTGGGTGATATAGATCTCCGGTTCGAGTTGCAGCTTGCGCAATTCATCAGCCAGCATGCTCGGACACAGATGTTTGGAGAGCACCGCCAGCTCACGCTCGGCATCCGAGAACGCCGTCTCCACGATCAGGTAACGCAGGTCGGGGATACAATTGACGGCTTCCCACAACGCATCGCAGGTCGTGGTATCACCACTGAACACCAGGCTGGCATGACCGCTGTCCAGCCAGAAACCGACCGCCGGCACCACATGGTTGACCGGCAAGGGTGTCAGCTTGCGCCCACCAATATCGACGGTCTCGCCCAAGCGTATCTCTTCATAACGCATCACCGGCTGGTGCAGATTGGGAATCTCCGCGAAATCGGGCCAGATCTCCCAGTTGAAGACGTGCTGTTGCAAGATCTCCAGCGTTTCCGCCGTGGCATGAATGACGATGGGCTTGTCGCGCATGAAACCGACGCTGTCCACCAGCAATGGCAAACTGGCGATATGATCGAGGTGCGAGTGGGTGACGAATACATGATCGATGACACTCATCTCGGCCAGACTGAGATCGCCTAGACCGGTACCGGCATCGATCAGCACATCATGGTCGATGAGCAAGGACGTGGTACGGAAATTCCCGCCGATCCCGCCACTGCACCCGAGCACCCGCAGCTTCATCTGACCCCGACCCGGGATGCGCAGGGCCCCACCTGCGCGCGACCGGCAGGAAGGCAAACAATGGTAGCGTCGACAACGGACACGCTCATGCCCCTCCGTCAGCCCTTGAAGTAGAACTCCATCTTGATGCCGGCCAGTTCGATCACATCATGATCGTTCAGCTGGTGCGGCTGCTCGCCGATGGAAGAACCGTTCACCAGCGGGAAACTGCCGCCTTCGACATGGGTGATGAAATAGCCATGCGGACGGCGCGCCAGCACGGCGACCTGCACACCGGGCTTGCCGAGCGTAGTCAGGTTCTTGATCAGCTCCAGTTCCTTGCCCAGGTTCGGCCCGTTCAGGATCTGGATGGCCGCCACCGCGGGCTGGGTTGCCGCGGCCTGCGGCGCAGACGTCGAGGTGGTCGACAAGCGCGGCGAAGTCGCATTGAACTGGGTGGTCGATTCGAACCTGGCGCCGGCATCGGCCACCGCTACGGTCGGGCCGGGGGCCGGCTTCACCGGCGCACGCAACACCATGGTCTTCTCGAAATCGGCCGCAGTGGTCTGCGTAGGCTGGTCGTTCAGGTACTTCAGCTTGTACTTGCCGATCTCGATCACATCGTTGTTCTGCAGGAAATGCTTCTGCGTCGGCGTGCCGTTCACCATCGAACCATTGGTGCTGTTCAGGTCCTCGAAGAACGAATCGTTGAGGATGGTGATCACGGCGGCATGCTCGCTGCTCACCGCCAGGTTATCGATGACGATGTCATTGTGCGGCTTGCGCCCGATGGTGGTCCGCTCCTTGGTCAGCGGATATTCCTTGAGCACCGTGCCTTCCATGCTGAGTATCAATTTTGCCGGCATATCGTTTCCCCGTAATCACTTCCTAAAATTCATCTACCGAACCAGGCGCTCAGTCGCTGCCACAGGCTGCGCGGTACGGCAAAACTGCCTTTCACCTTGACCAGGATGACCGAAACATTATCACGCCCGCCGTTATCGTTGGCCTGCTCGATCAACTGGCTGACGGCCAGCTTCAGATTGTTCTGCAACATCTGTACCGTCGCGCCGATATCCTCATCCTCCACCATGTCGTTCAGGCCGTCGGAGCAAAACAGGTAGATATCCCCGACCTCGACATCGTGTACATGGACTTCAGGCAACACTTCGGCATCAATGCCGACTGCACGCGTCACCAGATTCTTGTTCTTGGACAGGCGCGCCATCTCCTTGCTGATGACGCCACTGTCGATCTGTTCCTGCAACAAGGAGTGGTCACGCGTGATCGGCTCGAACACTTCGCCACGCAGGCGATACATGCGCGAATCGCCGACATGCGCCACCGCCACACGATCGTTGTAGAACAGGCCGGCCACGATGGTAGTGCCCATCCCGGCATACTGCGGCTGGCTCTGCGCGGCATTGTAAATGGAGAGGTTGGCCTTCTTCACGTTGTCGCGCAACATGATGACGCCTGCCTCTTCCGCGCCCTCGCCCTCTTTATGCTCGGGGTGCGTCTGCTCCAGCTGGTGACGTATCTCGCTCGACATGACCGACACCGCGATACCGCTGGCCACCTCGCCGGCGTTATAACCGCCCATGCCATCAGCCAGCACCACCAGCCCGCTGGCGGCATCGAACGTGATGCTGTCCTCGTTATGGGAACGCACCATACCGGGATCGGTCTGCCCGACGATCTCCAGTGCCTGGTTAAGCTCCAATCCCCTCTCCCCGTTCCATCATTGCATTGATGCGGCACAGCGACGCAAAGCCTCGGCCATGGTCGCACCGTCCGCGAAACGCGCTTCCACCTTCTTCGCCAGCGCCTGGTTGATGATGGCGACGACGCAAGGCGGGATGTCCGGCCGGATGGCCATAATGTCCCGCGGCGCCTCATTGGCGATCCTGAACATCAGCTGCGCCATGGAATCCCCTTCGAAAGGAAGCTTACCACAGGCCAGTTGATACAGGCTCACTCCCAGCGAGAACAGGTCGGAATGCCCGTCGATCTTCGCCCCGGAAAGCTGCTCCGGTGACATATATGAAGGCGTCCCGAGCACCATCCCGGTCTTGGTCTTGGAGGAATCGGTGATACGTGCGATCCCGAAATCGGTGACTTTCACCGTATCGGTGGCCGGGTCGTACATGATATTGGCCGGCTTGATGTCGCGATGCACCACATTCTGCGCATGAGCGTAGGCCAAGGCATCCGCCACCCGGGCGACGATGGACAACACCTGCGGCAGCGGCAACAGCTTGTCGGCCTTGGTGTAGGGGATGAGGTCCTGCCCTTTGAGGAATTCCATTGCGATATAGGCCAGATCGTGCTCCTCACCGGCATCGTACATGGTCACGATATTGGGGTGGTTCAAGCGGCCGGCGGTCTCTGCCTCGCGGAAGAAGCGCGCCTTCACTTCCTCCAGTTCATCCGGTTCGAACTCCTGCGACAAGGCCATGGTCTTGATCGCCACGATACGGCCGATCTTCGGATCCTTGCCCAGATATACCACCCCCATCGCGCCCTTGCCCAGTTCCTTCTCGATCTCATAGCGCCCGAGCATGGGTTTGGACAGATTGGACCTGTCCAGTTTCATCGTGCTCTCATTGCCGCGACCGGTCGTCCCGCCGAGAATGATGGTCTCCGCCATGGCATGCGATTGCGAGATGCGCGTCTCCAGATCGCGGAACTTCGGATTATGCTGGGCGATGTACTTGAATACCGCTTCCGCCTTGTTGAACTGGCGCTTGCGTTCGAAATCCAGCCCCAGGTTGTACAGCACATCCATCAGACTATCGTCCATCGGCACCTTGCGCAGCTTGTCGAACGCCATATCCAGTTGCCCCTGCCCCTGGAAGGCGAGACCGAGCATGCGGTTGCTCTCGGCCGACTCAGCCTCGGAACGCTGCTTACCGCGTTCGGTGACCAGGAAACGTTTAGTGGTCACCAGCAAATGTCCGACCAGCAACAAGGTGACCGGCAGCATCAATTGCAGCCACATCGCCTGGGTGGTCATCAACACGAAATGAGCCGACAGCAAAGCGATGAACAGCAGCGCCGTCACGCCCGCAGCGGCCCCGGCACCCAGCCTGGGCAACACGAACAGCAGATACAGCGCGATCAGCGCGAACACCCCCATGCGAGCCTGCATCGCCCAGGGCGGCACCACAAAGAAATCCTGCTGGAGGATGCTGGAGACGGCATGTGCCAATGTCACCACGGGCGGCGTGACCGCCGACACCGGGGTGACCTGCATGGAGCCTACCCCTGCCGCGGTCGCCCCGATCAATACGATCTTGTCGCGATATTTCGCCGGCGGGATCTTGCCGCTCAGCACATCGAAGAAAGAATCCACCTGAAAGGCCGCACGTCCCGCTTGATCGGCATAGAAATAAGTGTTCATGCGCAACGCCGGGTCGGTGGCGATGCGCAGATTGCCGAGCGCCACCCCTGCGCCAGGATGCACCTGGATATCCTGCACCCCCAAGTTAAGACTGCGTGCTGCCAACATCAACGACAACGATGGATACAAACGGTCGTAATAGCGCACCAGCAAAGGTTCGGTGCGTACCCCGCCGTCGACATCCGGCAATGCATTCAGATGTCCTAGCGTATCGGCTTGGCGCCCCAGCAGCGGGATGGGGGCCAACACATCGAGTGCAGGCAGGGGCGCATAGCCGGCCGCTGCCGCGACATCCGTCAGACCGCTGCGCTCCACATAATCCGGCAGCGGCGCATCGGGATTGCCTTGAGGCTCGCCGAGATCGAAATACAGCCCCAACAGGACATTGTGGATACGCCCCATGCTGTCGGCCAGTTTCTGGTCGTTATCGAGATGCTGCAAGGCCTCGCTCAACAAGCCCTGCAGCTCTTGCCACTGTTCAGGATGGGTCTGTGCCAGATCGGTCTGTTGCAACAGCGTTGCGATGTTGACGATGTAGTCCAGGCCTGTATCGACCTGCGGCTCAAAGAAGAAGATGGTCTGACCGACCACTTTGGGCTGCCCCTCTGCCAGGATATCCAGCAGCTTGGCCTGGATCTCGCGCGGCCACGGCCAGCGTCCCAGATTGGCGATGCTCTCATCGTCGATAGCGATGATGGCGATGCGATCACTCGGCTGGCGGGAAGACTCTCGCACCCCCCAGTCATAGGCTTTGCGCTCCAGGCTCTGGATCAGGTCACTCGGTGCGAGCGCCAGGAAAACCAGCACCACCGCCAACGCGGTGAACCAGTCCGTTTTCCAGAATGTCGTTTTCCTCATGTTCGCCCTGAGCTGTCATCGCCAGTTGAAAGTAAGCCGGGCCGATACTAAAACAAATTCCAACATCAATCCATATTCGATTGATTTATCAGCGCTTTGACGTCATCTGACGAATGTCACCGGCATCGGCGCCATCTCCGCCACTTGCTGGGCGACCGAACCCAGCAAGCGCTTGGCGATGCCCCCCTCGCCATGGGTGCCCAGCACCAGCAACGCAACCTGCTCAGCTTGCGCGAACTGGACGATGGCCGCCGCAGGCGCGCCAACACTCAGGTGGTAGCGATAGGACAGACCCGCCTCATCCAGCATCCGGCGCGCCCCCTGCAAGGCGGTCATACCGCGCTCGATTTCGTAATCCTCGATGGTGCCGGCATCAATGAACAGTTTCACATTGCCGGTCGCCACATTGGGCTGCACATTGAGCAGCAACAGCTCCGGCGGCTGGCGCAACTCGGCAGCCAGATTCAGCACATGCCGGACCGCCTGCAAGGAATGAGGCGAACCATCGACCGCCATCAGTATCTTCATCTTGCGTTCCTTTCCTGATGGCGTTCTGCCGCCTGCACGCGGCCGTCCGCCAGATCGTATATAACCGCCGGTTTACGCCGCACAGCCAACCACCTGCCAACCGCCAAGACCAGCAAGGCTCCCAGCGCCGGCGACATCCAATGCAGATAAGGTTGCGCCTCGATCAGTGGCTGTAGTACAGCTTCAGTCACCAGCATCTCGCCCGCCACATAACCCAGCAACGCACCACCGCCATAGATGATGACCGGATAACGGTCGATCAACTTGAGCACCAATTGGCTGCTCCAGGCGATCATCGGAATGCTGACCAGCAGGCCGAACACCAGCAACCAGACGTTGCCGTGCGCCGCCGCCGCCACACCGATCACGTTATCCAGACTCATCACGAAGTCGGCGATGATGATGGTCTTCACTGCCCCCCACAGATGAGCCTCGGCCTTGATGCCGTCCCCGCCATGTTCATCATCTTCCGGCAGGATGAGCTTGACGCCGATCCACAGCAACAGCAGCGCGCCGATCAGCTTGAGGTAAGGCAGCGCCAGCAGGCCGACGGCGAAGAAAGTCAGCACCACGCGCAAACCGATCGCCCCGCCCACGCCGTACAGGATGCCCTTCCTGCGCTGCGCCTCCGGCAGGTTGCGACAGGCCAGCGCGATCACCACCGCGTTGTCGCCCGACAGCAGCAGGTCGATCATGATGATCTTGAACACATCCACCCAGAACTGGGGGCTTTGCATCATTTCCAGCATTCTTATCCCTTCAGAATCTTCTGCATCGTGCGCCCCATCTCAGCCGGATTGCGCGTGATGTGGATGCCGCATTCTTCCATCACCGCCAGCTTCTCGTTGGCGCCGCCCTGGCCGCCGGAGATGATCGCCCCGGCATGCCCCATACGCTTGCCCGGCGGTGCGGTGATGCCCGCGATGAAACCCACCACCGGTTTCTTCATGTTGTCCTTGATCCAGCGCGCACAGGCCTCTTCGTCGCTGCCGCCGATCTCACCCACCATGATCACTGCGTCGGTCTCGGGGTCGTCGTTGAACAGGCGCATCACGTCGATGTGCTTGAGACCGTTGATCGGATCGCCGCCGATGCCGACGCAGGACGACTGGCCGTAGCCCAGCGCAGTGAGCTGCCCCACCGCCTCATAGGTCAGCGTGCCGGAGCGCGACACCACGCCGATGCGACCTTTCTTGTGGATATGACCCGGCATGATGCCGATCTTGATCTCGTCCGGCGTGATCAGGCCGGGGCAATTGGGGCCGATCAAGATGGTCTTCTTGCCCTGCATCTTGTAGCGCGTCTTGATCATGTCATGCACCGGGATGCCCTCGGTGATGCAGATGACCAGATCGAGGTCGGCCTCGACCGCCTCGTCGATGGCCGCCGCCGCCGCCGCGGGCGGCACGTAGATCACCGACACGGTCGCACCGGTCGCTGCTTTCGCGTCGCGCACCGAGGCGTACACCGGGATGTCCTCGAAGGTCTCGCCCGCCTTCTTCGGGTTCACGCCCGCCACGAAGCAGTTCGCTCCGTTCGCATAGGCCTTGCACTGTTGGGTGTGGAACTGGCCGACCTTGCCGGTCATGCCCTGCGTGATGACCTTGGTGTCCTTGTTGATGAGGATGCTCATTTCGCCCCCTTCGCTGCCGCGACGACTTTCTGCGCCGCATCCGCCATGTCGTTGCCCGAGATGATCGGCAGGCCGGAATCGGCCAGGATCTTTTTGCCGAGATCGACGTTGGTGCCTTCCAGCCGCACCACCAGCGGCACGGAAAGATGCACCTCGCGCGCCGCCGCCACCACGCCTTCGGCGATCACGTCGCACTTCATGATGCCGCCGAAGATGTTGACCAGGATGGCCTTAAGCTTGGGATTCTTCAGCATCAACTTGAATGCCTCGGTGACCTTCTCCTTGCTCGCCCCGCCGCCCACATCGAGGAAGTTGGCCGGATTGCCGCCATACAGCTTGATGATGTCCATGGTCGCCATCGCCAGCCCCGCGCCGTTCACCAGGCAACCGATGTCGCCGTCGAGCGAGATGTAAGACAGGTCGAACTTCGACGCCTCGATCTCGGCCGGGTCTTCCTCGTCGAGGTCGCGCAGCGCCACGATCTCGGGATGACGGTACAGTGCGTTGGAATCGAAATTGAATTTCGCATCCAGCGCCACCACGCGATTGTCAGCTGTGAGGATCAGGGGATTGATCTCGGCCAGCATCGCATCCTTCTCCACAAAGGCGCGATACAGCCCCTGCAACACCTGCACCGCTTCGGCGTTCGCCACCTCGGGGATGCCGATGGCGCGGGCGACCCGCGCCGCCTCCTGCGCATCCAGCCCGGCGACCGGATCGATGCGCACGGTATGGATCTTTTCGGGGGAACGGTGCGCGACCTCTTCGATCTCCATGCCGCCTTCGCTCGAAGCCAGCAAGGCCACGCGCTGCGCGGCACGGTCCACCACCATGCCGACATAGAATTCCTTGACGATGGCGGCACCTTCCTCGACCAGCAAACGGCGCACCGGCTGTCCCTGCGGTCCGGTCTGGTGCGTCACCAGTTGCATACCGAGTATCTGCTGCGCGTACTGGCGCACTTCGTCGATCGACTTCGCCACCTTCACGCCGCCCCCCTTGCCGCGTCCGCCAGCATGGATCTGCGCCTTCACCACCCAGACCTTGCCGCCCAGTTGTTGCGCCGCAGCGACGGCTTCATCGACGCTGAAACACGGTTTGCCGCGCGGCGTCGGCACGCCGCACTCGCGCAGGAGCTCTTTACCTTGGTATTCGTGGATCTTCATGGCGAACTCATTGAGAAAATACAGGATGGCAATTTACCAGAGCATCATGTTTTATGCTCTCGCACAAAACGAAATGGCCGCCGAACTGCCATCGGCGGCCCTTCCATCAGATTGCCTGCCGGATCAGAAATCCCAGCGCAGACCAGCGGAACCGAAGATGCGGGTGATCTTGGTGGTCACCTGCGAGCCTTGGTTCTTGGTGCTTTCCAGACCGAAGTCGGCGTCGAAGGTCAACTGCTCACCCAGACGGTAGGTGCCGCGCACCATGGGCGAGATACGAGTCGTCACCGCATTGAACTGATCGGTCTGCTTGTACAGCTGCAACGAGCTGTCCAGCCCCCAGCCGCCGCGCACATCCACGTGGTTATACACATAGAGTGTGTTGCCCTTGACGGTACTGCTGGTATTCAGTGCGGCACTGAATGTCCAGATATCGCCCGCCATCAACAGCCCGGTACCGATCAACTGGCCGGAGACGCTCTTCTCTGCACCGCGACCCGGGTTGGCCGCCAGATAACCTTGCGCCGTGTTGAGCGTACCGCTGGCCGCAGTCCCGGTGATATTGGAGATACGGAAATCGCCACCGACCTGCCATTGGCTATTCAACGGCTTGGTGATACCGACTTGCCCCATGTTGGAAGTGGCGGTGCGCGCCAATGCCAGATCGCGCAAAGCCGTGGCCGACATCGCCTGCTGCAACACCGCGATGGAAGAAGTGGTCGCCCCATACAGCGCATTGCGGATGCTCAGCGACGGAGTCTTGCGATGGTCGACCATGAAGTTGATGGAAGCATCGAAGGCATTGACGTTACCCATCAACTGCGCGGCATTCAGTGCCTTGAAATTGATGTCGTAGTCCACCAAGGCATAGGCCGAGGTCTTGTCCTCGTAGTAGCGCCACTCGGCGCCGACGGCACGTCGGTCCAGCACCCCCTCCGCCGTCTGGTTGATCCCGTACAGGGAATAGTTGCCGCTATCCACACTGGCACCGAAGAACGAAGGCGCCTTGCTGTCGCTGTAATCGGCGATCCTGCCGGCGACCGCATTGGCGCGCAGATACGCAGCATCGCCATAGGAAGCCGCAACACCGTCGAAATATCCGAGCACGCCGCCACCATAAGAAGACTGCCGACCGACACGCATCAGATAATCCTGCTTGCGTCCCTTGATCTCACCATACAGGGAACTGATGCGCGACTGGCTAGGCTTGCCGGACAAGAAGTTCTTGGTCTCGTTGCCACGGAACACCAGACGACCATCCATCTCGTCGCTGGTATAGCGCATCGAAGCATCTTCGGTCGCGATCATCATCGACTGGTCGGTGAGCGAGGTAGATTGAGTTTCAGAAACGCCATTGAAGGTAGTCGTAGAATCGATCTTGCTCTTGCCGAAGTAATAACGCGCGGAGACACTGCCGAAACTGCTCCAGCGTGCCGTCTGCTTGCGTTCACCCGCTTCCACGATGCCGGGACCACTCGCCTTGCCGGACAGACCGGACAGACGCTGCACCACGCGCGGCACCCCGTCGCCTTGCGGATACAGGTTCAGATACAGGTCATATTCGGTCTTCGCCTTGTCATACTGGCCAGCACGCTCACGCGCCACCCCCACCCATTCCTGGGCATCTTCGGTGTAATCGTTGGGCGGCAAAGACAACAGCTTGTTGAACGCCGAGACCGCCGCATCGTTATCCTGCTGCGCCAAGGCCTCGCGCGCTTGCTTCATCAGCTCAAGGCCCTGCTTGTTGTTCTCTGCCAGATTGGCATCGGCCGGAGTCGCGCGCAATGGCTTGACGGCCGGCAAGGCCGGCAACGCAACCTGCGCTACGGCACGATCCGGCTTGATGGTGATCAACAGGCTGCGCTGGTCACTGCCTGGAGCGACGGAATACTGCGCTTCACGAGAGAACTCGATCATCATCTTGGGATGTGTCGCCTGATCGCGCGTGGTCACAGTAAACGAAGGGATCAAGGCAGAGGGCGGGGAATTGCGCGTCTCGTTGTCCGTCCATTTTTCGTTGACATCTCCACCGGGAGCGCGCTCATAGAAGATCTCCAGCGTCTTGCCGCTGTTGGCCGGGAAATGGCGCACATAGCGGATGGGCGAAGTTGTTCTGATCGTCGCCACGATACCGTCGGTCTTGTACTCAAGAGTCACATCATCAAGTGGTTGTGCCGCCGCCAGCCCTGCAAGCAGCGGGGCTGCCAACATGAAAGCAAGGCGATATCGCTTAATAGACGAAATCATGCTCTTCTCCCGAAATTCTGAATTCTTTATTGTTGACATCGGGTTGCCGCTTTACATGGCAACCCTACGTCTCAGATCAATCCCAAGTAACGTATGCAGAACCTCTGCTGCCAGCCGGGGCATGGCAACCAGACTTCGAGCAGTCATCACCCGACTTCATACCTTCGTGACCGATGGACTTGGTGTTCTGCCCCCAAACTGCATAGGTATTTCCCTTCAAGTGACAGGTCGTGCAGGCATAGCTCGACACATAGGCGTGCATCGCTGCGCCAGTCTTGGCGGTTGTGGCCGTCAAATGGCAAGCTGTGCAAGCCGTACCTGCGTTATAGGGAATGTGATTGGCAGGCTTGCCTCCGAGCGCCGGCGTCCACGACTTGGTGGTATTGATATGGCATTCGCTGCAATCCGAACCTGAAATCGCAACGTGACCAGCCGGCGTGGAAATGGCTACCGCACCATTGTGGCAGCTATCGCAGCGGCCAGTGGCGCCGACATGGTCATATGGCGCCGGCTTCCAACCCAGATAATTGTGGCAACGCTGACAAGCATAGGTGGCCATGCCGGTGCGGGTATGCGCGGTGGTCACGCCCTTGTACCAGGTATTCTGGCCAGCCACGTGGCAACCTGCCTGATCACAGCTACCGGCAGAATTGTTATGGTTCCAGCTCGCCGGATTCCAGGCAAAGGTACGGTGACACTGGTCACAGGATTTCTGCGCTTTGTTCACGTTGCTGTTGTGACTTGACGGCTTACCGGCCGCCTGGCGGCCATTGTGGCAAGAAGCACACTGTCCAACGACAGCAGAACCATGGTTGTAGCGAGCACCCAGCCAGGTCGCGGTATTGAAGTGACAGGTCTCGCAAGGCGCATCGGTCACGATGTGCTTGTCGTTCTTCGGTGTCGCCACCACGCGCTTGCCGACAGCATGACAACCATCGCAATTGCGCGGCGTTCCCTTGAACACACCACCGACGTGGCAGGATTCACAGGCTGCGGCTGCATGACCTCCGGTTAGCGTGAAGCCAGTCGTGGCGTGATTGAAATCACGTCCGACCTGCTGCGCGGCTTGCGCTTGCAACGTCGCGGCTGCCAGCATGACGGCGAACAATGCGCCGAAATATCGTCCCAGTCTCTCCATGACACACCTCCTCGATAAATCATTCACTGCCCGACGCGACTCCCCTGTCGCTCAGACCGACACTCTCCCAATCGCTACTTCTTCGGCACGATGACGCCCATCTTTACCGTTTTCCAGTCATTGCCTTCATGACAACGGTCGCAGCGGTCGCCGAAATTGCCGTTATGCACATCATCCCGTTCGTGACAGCTGCCGCAGGCGGTCGAAGCTACGACCTTCTTGGCCATGGGCTTGGCATGGCAAGCATAACACTTGTTCGCGGTCTTCTTGTGCGGGCCGTCCAGCTTGAAGTTGGTCTTGTTGTGGTCGAAGTCCCAAGCGCCCCACGAGCGCGTGGAGTGGCAAACCTGGCATTCGGTTCCCAGACGACGACGATGCACCTTGTCATCATCCTTCTCATGGCAGGACCAGCAGTCGGACTTGGTGTCCTTGAATGTGGTTTCCTCATGACACTTCTTGCAGGCAACCAGAGCATGACGTCCCAACAGTGGGAAAGTCGACATGCGGTTATGGTTGAACTTGTCCACCTTCTTCCAGTCGTCCTCGACGTGGCAGCTCTCGCACTTCTTGCCTTCCTGGCCCTTGTGCGCCTTGTCGTCGTCCTTCTGGTGGCAGCTCACGCAAGCTTGCTGCAGCTTGTCCTTGTACAGGTCGCCCTTGTGGCAAGCGCTGCACTTCGCCTTCTTGTGCTTGCCGAGCAGCGGGTACTTGGTCTGCTTGTCGTGGTCGAACTTGATGTCCTTCCAGTCGTCCGCCACGTGGCAGGTCTCGCACTTCACGCCGAAGTTGCCCTTGTGTGCCTTGTCGTCATCCTTCTTGTGGCAGGACACACAGGCCATCTGCAACTTGTCCTTGTACAGGTCGCCCTTGTGGCAAGCAGTACATTTCAGCGGCGGTGACTTGTGCTTGCCGACCAGGTCGAATTTGGTCTGCTTGTTGTGATCGAACTTGATCTCTTTCCAGTCCTTCTCAACGTGACAGGTCTCGCACTTGGCGCCGAACTTGCCCTTGTGCGCCTTGTCATCGTCTTTCTTGTGGCACTCGTTACACTTCTTGGGCGTACCCTTGTATTTCTTGTCGATGTGACACTTGTCGCACTTCACATCGACGTGCTTACCCAGCAGAGGGAATGAAGTCTTGTCGTGATCGAACTTGGTCTGCTTCCAGTCCTTGTCGGTGTGACAGCTCTCGCACTTCTTGCCCAACTTACCCTTGTGCGCCTTGTCATCATCCTTCTGGTGACAGGACACACAGGCCATCGGCGTATCCTTGAACTTGTTGTCGATATGGCACTTCACGCACTTCACATCGACGTGCTTGCCGCGCAGCTTGAACTTGGTCTTGTCGTGATCGAACTCGGTGGTCTTCCAGTCCTTCTCGATATGGCACTTGCCGCAATCCTGCCCCAGACCGCCCTTATGCTTGTCGTCCTTCTTGTGACAGCTATAGCAAAGCTGCGGCGCTTCGCGGAACTTCAGGCCCGGTTTATGACAGCTGTCGCATTTGACCTTGGGTGCCAAGTGCCCACCCTTCAGCTCGAAATCGGTCTGCTTGTGGTCGAACTTGGCATGGTCGAACTCGGCCGCTTTGAAATCGCGCCCCTTGTGCTCGGAGTGACACTCCTTACATTCCTTCTCCGCATCCAGACGACCGTGATAACCCTTCTTCTCGGCCACATCCTTGCCCACATCCTTGTGGCAGTCCATACACAGGCGGTTCTGCGCCTTCTTGTCGAACTTCTTGTGACAGAGTTCGCACTTCTCCTCATCCTTGGCGTGCCCCTTGATGACATCACCGGGCATCAGCAATTTATTGGCATGCGCCTGCAGCGGCAGGGCAAACAGGAACAGGATCAGTGTGAGTGTGCGAAGTACCATCATTCGAACCATTAGTAAGCGTGGACAGCGTAAACGTGATAGATGGCGCTGAACACCATCATGAACACCAGCGGGATATGGAAGATGTGCCACCAGGAGAACAGGCGCTCATAGGTATGGAACTGCGCCGCATCGCGCACTGCATGCAGATAGGCCACGATCTTCTCGCGATACTCGCCGAACATCGCCTCCATCCCTTTGATCTGCTCGGCGGAAAAGCTCTTCTCCGTTGCTTGCTCCTGCATTACCTGGCGCAATTCCGCCGGCAACTGGCGGGAGAGGACTGCGGAACGCCAGCCAATCCGGGCGAAGCTGATGAAGCCATAGCCTTTTTCCTTGGCATAAAGCTCGGCTTGGGCGTGGAACGCCTCCAGCTTCTGCTCCACCTGCGGTGCAAAACCGAACATGGTCTTGATGTCGCCGGTCTGCTCCATCTGGGCACGCAGTTCGTTCACGGTCGCCTGACGCCCGTACAGACCATGGTGGATCTTGGTATAGAAAAAACGACCAAAGGTACCGCTACCGGACACCAGCAGCATGCAATACATCGCCACCGCCGCGTTGATGGAACCGGTCGGATGGATGAACGGAATGTAAACGTGATAGGTGGAATGGAAGATGATGAACAGGGGGCCGAGGATACCCAACACCATGTGCCACTTGAACCAGGTGGGCAGAAAACCGACGTTCTCCAGCAACTTCCAACGCTTGCGCAAGGGATAGAGCAGCAGCAGAGTCATCATCAGACCGCCGGTCAAGCCCAAGTTATAGCCGAAATCGAACAGTTCCTCGCCCGGCTTGTAATAAGTCTGCGGATATACGACAAAGTAGCCGGCGAACGTGATGATGCCGACGATGGAGATAAAGATCATCCAGTAGAGATGTTCGGATTGTTTCTTCGTTCTTTTCATGATGGCTGACGAAATCTGGGCACAAACGCGCAAAATTCTAACCGCGAAAACGGCTGCTGTCTTAATAAATTTGTCTTAATTTATGCAGCCCCCTAGAATGCGGCGCATGCGACAGTGCCGAATATGACAAAGTTCAATATCGACGCGCCATAGCCTGACCGCGACAACGGCCATACCGCCGACGTCCCCATCCTTTCAATCACTTAAATCGCGAAATGACATGGACATCCTCGACCTTTCCGTCTACCTGATCCCACTGATCATCATCATGCTGTTCTATCTCGGCCGCCGGAAAAAGACTGAACAGAGCTCCGTGGAACAGATGAAAGAAGCCATCGCGCAGGGGCTGACCGAACCCGCCTCACTGCATCCCGTGATCGATCCTCGCCTGTGTCTCGGTTCCGGCAGTTGCATCAAGGCCTGCCCCGAGGGGGCCCTCGGCATGATCAAAGGCAAGGCCGTGCTCATCAACCCGACCTATTGCATCGGTCACGGCGCCTGCGCAGCGGCCTGCCCGCACGATGCCATCACGCTGGTGTTCGGCACCGAGAAGCGCGGCATGGACATCCCGCAGGTCGATCCCAACTTCGAGACCAACATCAAAGGCATCTATATCGCCGGCGAACTGGGCGGCATGGGCCTCATCCGCAAGGCTGCCAGCCAAGGTTCGCAGGCGATCAACTCCATCGCCAAGCTGAAAGGTACCCACAATTTCGACTATGACGTGGTCATCGTGGGCGCCGGTCCCGCCGGTCTCGGCGCCGCCTTGGGCGCCATCGAGCACAAACTGAAGTATCTGGTAGTCGAACAGGAAGTCTCCCTCGGCGGCGCCATCTTCCAATATCCGCGCAACAAGATCGCCATGACCGCCCCGGTCAAGCTGCCAGTCGTCGGCGAGATGCAATTCAAGGAAGTCAGCAAGGAACGACTGCTTGAGTGGTGGCTGGGGATCATCGCCAAGACCGGCATCAAACTCAACTACAACGAACGCATGGAGAACATCATGCCAGAAGGCGACGGTTTCCTGGTCAAGACCGCCAAGAGCGAATACAGGACACGCACCGTGTTGCTCGCCATCGGCCGCCGCGGTACGCCGCGCAAACTGGGCGTCCCCGGCGAAGAGCTGCCCAAGGTGGTATATCGCCTGATCGACCCCGAGCAATACCGCAACATGCATGTAGCCGTGGTCGGCGGTGGTGACAGCGCCGTGGAAGCCGCCATGTCCATCGCCGAGGAAGCGGGCACCACCGTCTCGCTGCTGGCCCGTGGCGAGGATTTCGGCAAAGCATTCGGTGGCGCCAAGCCGAAGAACCGCGACAAACTAAAGGCCATGGCCGACGCGGGCAAAGTGAAAATCTATCTGAAGTCCAGCATCAAACAGATCCACAAGGATACGGTCGATATCCGCTTCGGCGACGAAGAAGCCAACATCCCCAACGACGGCGTCATCGTCTGCGCGGGAGGCACCTTGCCGACCCCGTTCCTGAAGCAGATCGGCGTGATGGTGGAAACCAAGTTTGGCACCGTCTAAAGTTGTTGCCTTCGGATGAAAAACGGCCTGCGGTATGCAGGCCGTTTTATTTGGTGCCGCTTGTCGGATTCGAACTGACGACCTACCGCTTACAAGGCGGTTGCTCTACCAACTGAGCTAAAGCGGCTAGGCTGAAACTGGTGGGTCGGGCGAGATTCGAACTCGCGACCAACGGATTAAAAGTCCGCTGCTCTACCGGCTGAGCTACCGACCCGAAAAAGAGCGCGCATTATACGGGTTTGACCTTCG
>JAJZSA010000068.1 GCA_021822115.1 Pseudomonadota bacterium | reverse complement strand
CGATCTCGCCGCCGCCAAGAAGATCATGAACGGCGAATTCAAGAAAGCCTTCCACGAAGTGATGCAGACGCTGAACGCACTGAACAGCGCGCTGATGAAGGCCTGAGCGCGCTTCAGTCCGCTATCGATGCGAAGCGCGGCACCTGCCGCCCTTCATGTTGCACCATCTCGAAGAACACCGTTTTCGGCCGCGCCCAGATCTGTCCGTCGCTGAGCGAGCGGTAGATCATCAGCGTGACCGTCGGGTCGGCCTCCAGTTTCGCCTCGCACACGAGTTCGTAGCGGCCGCCTTTGTAGTGTCGGTAGCGCATGCAGGTTCCTTTCATTGCGGTAGCAGACTGATGGGGCGTGCAGGGTTGCGTGCTTTCTTCTCGGCCCGCGCGCGCAACTGCCCGCATGCGCCTTCCACATCCTGGCCGGCCGAATCGCGCAACTGCGTGATGATGCCGCGTTGCTTCAGTGTGCCTACCATGCGCGCCAAACGCTCGGGGGCGGGGCGACGATAGGGGAGACCTTCCACATCGTTGAACGGGATGAAGTTCATGATCGCGTACTTGCCGCTGAGCAGTTCGACGATGCGCGCCAGTTCCGCATCGCTGTCGTTCACGCCTTCGATCAGCGTCCACTGGTACTGCGTGGGGTAATGCGTGGCGCGCGCATATTCCTCGCAGCGCGCCACCAATTCTTCCACCGGGATGCGCGGCGTGTTGGGCAACAACTGCGCACGCAGCTCGTCATTGGTGGAATGCAGCGAGAGGGCGAGGGCGGGTTTCACCGTCTGCTGCGGCAGCCGCTCGAACACCCGCACATCGCCCACCGTGGAGAGCACCAGGTTCTTGTGCGCGATGTCGCCCTGCATGCCCAGCAACTGGATCGCCTCCAGCACGTTGTCCAGATTGTGTGCCGGCTCGCCCATGCCCATGAACACCACCTTGGAGACTGCGCGCCGTCGGCGCGCCAGCACCACCTGCGCCACCATCTCCAGACTGGAAAGCTGGCGCTGCAAACCATCGCGCCCACTCATGCAGAACACACAGCCCACCGCACAACCTACCTGCGTCGAGATGCACAACCCGCCGCGCGGCAGCAACACACTCTCCACCATCTGTCCGTCCGCCAGTTCCACCAGCAGGCGTGCCACTTCTTCATTCGCCGGGTATTCACCATGCAGTCGTGCCAACCCTGCCAACTCTACTTCGATACCGGGCAACGCCTCACGCACTGCCGCTGGAAAGAACGTCGCCGCCGGGCTGCCCTTGCGGTCGTAAGACTTCACCTGCGACCAGCCGCGCAGCAGGCGGTCGACATGGCAAGGCTTGCAGCCGAGGTCGGTCAGGCGTTGGGTGAGTTGTGAAAGAAGCATGGGAAGGCCCGCATGGAAAGCGGGCGCGATTCTAACTCAGGCAGGAGTCAAAAGAAGCGGTGGGGGAAGTGTGCGAGGCTGCGCCCTGATAACGCGCTTCCGGCGCAGCGCAGCCGATCCCGCGCTTCCCACCGCCTTAGCTACCGAACGCCGCCTTCATCACCCTGATCATATAAGCCACATCCTGCACGCCGGCGCTTTCACGCAGGCTGTGCATGGCCCACATGGGTGATCCGACATCCACGCTGGCGATGCCCAGGCTGGCTGCGACGATAGGGCCGATGGTGCTGCCGCAGCCGAGGTCGGTGCGGTGGGTGTAGTTCTGGCAGGGCACGCCGGCACCTTCGCACAGCGTGATGAAACGCGCGGCGGTATCCGCATTGGTGCTGTAGCGTTGGTTGGCATTGGTCTTGATCACCGGGCCGGCATTCATCTGCACGCGATGGTTGGGTTCATAGGCATTGGGGAAGTTGGGCTGGTAAGCGTGCGCCATGTCCGCGCTGATGAAAAAGCTGTGGGCCGCCGCGCAATGCTGTTGCTCCTCATCCAGCCTCAGACACAGCGAGATGCGCGCGATCACATCGCTGGCAAAACTACCGCCCGCGCCCGCAGCGCTTTCGCTGCCCACTTCCTCATGGTCGAAGAACGCGGCGATGCAGGTGGCCGTGGGCGTGGCCGTGGCGAGCAGGGCAGTCAGCGCGGCGTGGCAAGAGGCCAGATTATCGATCTGGCTGCTGGCGATGAACTCCTGCTCCGCTCCCCAGAACGCACCGGGCTGGGTATCGGTCACGGCCAGCTCATAAGTGAGGATGTCTGCCGTCTGCACCTGCAACGCATCTGCCAGCAGCTTGAGGAATCGTTCACCAGCGGGCAGCTTGTCATCGGCCATGCCGAGCAGCAAAGGCAACTCGGTCTGCTTGTTCAGCTTGAGGCCTTGCTCGTTCACCTCACGATTCATGTGGATGGCGAGGTTGGGCAGGCGCAGCAGCGGCTGATCGAAATCGACCAAACGTGTTTCAAAACCCTGTGCCGTGCGCACATTCACGCGACCGGCCAGGCCCAGATCGCGGTCGGTAAAGGTCGCCAGTATCGGCCCGCCGTAAACCTCCACCCCCAATCGCACCACGCCCTCACTGGCCTGCGCCGCATTCGTCTTCAGGCGCAAGCCAGGTGAATCGGTATGCGCGCCTATCATGCGCAAACCGCTATCCGCCAAAGGTTGCCGCCCGATGCGGAAAGCGATCAGCGATGCACCGCGCACCACGTAATAACCAGCGCCAGCCTCCAGCTTCCAGCGCAGCTTCTCCTGCAGCGGCGCGAACCCCTGCGCCTGCAAACGTTGCGTGATGGACTGCACGGCATGCCACGGGCTGGGGCTGGCGTCGATGAATTTCAACAGATCTTGCGCGTAGGCGCGGTCTTCAGGCTTGATGGGCATGGCGCTTTCTTGGGCAATGTGGACAGACGGGCGCAGTACGAAACTGCTTTGCGGGAAGGATTATAGATGAGGGTGCCGGACTTTAGATCACACCACCAACCGGCTCACCAACTCCGATATGTGCGAGTAAGTAATGAATGCCTCATGCGTGGCGCGGGTGATGGCGACGTAGGTGAGGCGGATGTCGTCTTCGATGTCTTCAGGTTTCTTCAACTCTCCCAATCCGCCGATCGCTACACAGGGGAACTCCAGTCCTTTGGAAGTGTGCATGGAGAGGAAGCGAACCGCATCGCACTTTGTATCCACGCGATTGTGATGATCTTTTGCCACATCCACCGGCACACCTTGTTTCACCAGAATCTTCTCGAAGCGCTCTCCGATGAAATGCCGGGGATACAACACTGCCATCTGTCCCCACTGATAACCGGCGGCCTTGCGTCCCAGCAACCATTCGGCAATTGCATGTGCTTCGCCATCATAGTTCACACACTGGCGCACCACCGGTTCCACCCCCTCGCGGCCGCCGTCTTCCGGCATCAGCACGGCACTCTCTTCACCGGCACACACACCGGGGGCACCAATCACATCGGCGGCGAACTTGCGGGCGAAGCGCAATATCTGCGCAGTGTTGCGGTAATTCACCTTGAGCACCGAAGTGCGACCCGCCGCCTCGATGCCGAGCTGCTTCCATACCGGCCGTTTACGCCCCTTGTAGATCGCCTGCGCATCGTCATAAACGATCATCAGCGCCTTGGTGTCCGGGTTCACCATCTTTGCTGCCAGCGCCAGCCATTGCGGCTCAAAATCGTGCGCCTCGTCGATCAACACCGCATCGTATTGCCCGCCAGGGATCAGCCCGCGTTCGGCAGCGTCTAGCACGGCCTGCACATTGGCGGCCTGCCGTTCACTAAAGTCGGGAATATCTTTCTCAGTGGTGATCGGCAGGCCATAAGTGCGCAGCATCTTCCAGCACCAGGCATGGAAGGTCGAGACAATCACTTTGTCTTCCACACCGCGATCCTGCATCGCATTCTCCAGCCGCCCCGAAATGCCGTTCGCAAAACTCAACAGCAATACCGGACGATTCGCCGCACGCGCGATCTGCTCGGCACGGAACGCAAGGATCAGCGTCTTGCCAGAACCCGCCACTCCGCGCACGATGCGGTGTCCTTCGCCCATGCTGCGCGCCAACAACTCCTGCTGCATATCCATCACCGCCAGCAAACGGTCATCCGCAGGAGAAACCTTGGCAGCAGGTTCATCGAATGGCAAAGCGATTTGCGTCACGCGTATCTCGGGGAACAGCAATGCGCGCACCCGGTCGATCTGGGGCAAACTCAATCCAGAACCCAGGCGGCGCGACACCATGCGCCAAATCCGTTCACGGAATTCATCGGGATCGACGCTCTCTGACATCTCATCGCGGAAGATGCAACGCTCAGGCGGAAACACCTCATGCAGATCGGTCTGGTCGAATTGTTTGCGCGTGATGTTGGAAAACACCACGCCATGCCCAAACGGGAATACAGGTTGACCCTTGAAGGTGCCGCTTTCGATCACCAGCAGCGGGTCGCGCTTCAGCGTACTCACTACGTTGTACATGTAGCCGCGCACCTGCTCGAAAGGATTGTCGGCCGATACATTGCCCCGATCCGTGATCAGTTCGACTTGCTTGCTGTTCGCGTTACCTATCGTATCCAGCCGCCAGTCTTTGACTTCCAGCACCACGATGCCCTGCTGCGGATGCAGCGCCACAAAATCAGGATGCTTGCCGAAAGGCCCCACCGGAATGTTGTGCCACACCCAGGCGTTGTCTTCGAGACAGTCTTTCAGTCGCTCGGCAAGGCGTAGTTCGCCGCGAGTGTCGAATTTGGCGGAGCCTAGGGAGGGAATGAGGGTGGCCATGGTGTGTGGAGGATTATTAAGAATCTGACCTTTCTAGTTTTCTAGGCTCCTAAGCCTGAGTTTGGCTCAAGTCCTAGAGCTGTAGCCGAAGCAATCAATCTCTCACGTAAGTTTTGTCGGAAGACTAACCATGAATCGTCTTGACTAGCAGCTTCCACAAGAATGTGTTCGACGCGATCAATAGGTTGCCCGAAATGTCGATGGATGTTGTAAATCAAAGTCTTGTCAGGGTCTTCAAAGATGTTCCCTGCCGCATATTCAAAATATTGTTGAATATAGGAGTTCGTTTTGCCAGCTTGGTGAGAGCGCATGGCCGCGTTGAGTAAAAATCTCTCTGGATTAATTGGGGTTTGTGGAAGAGTAGGGTCACTTTCGACGGGATTGAATTGTGCAAACCAAGCTAGCGCGCTCTGTCGGGTTGCATCGATTTGGCTACCTGTGCCAGACAGTGTGGCATTTAGTCGTTCTAGTTTTTCCGCATCAGTGCGATAGCGGTCACCGTCTAGCACGACAATATTTTTTATCCTGTCTGCTGAATCTAGTTCCAACGCGGCGGCGACCGAAAAAGAATTGTTTATGGCTCCAAAAATCTTCGTAGTAACACTTGGCGACAGCCTCAATTCGGAGGCTATTTGTTCGACAATCTTTTCGGCAAGCTTGTCCTCAACCCATACTGTAATTAACCGAAGATCTGCAAGATCTCCGGTTATTCGATGCATGGTTGATGGCTTAAAGCCGTTAATGCAGGTGATTCCACCTAAAGGAGTAGCGTGCAATGTCCGTAGGTGAATCTGTTCGTGAAACTCTGTCATACGAGGCCAATGCGTTGAAACAATGATTTGTAGATTTTTCTCGTCTGCTTGTTCAGCTAGCCAAGGAATAAGTCTGCGCAACGCTGACTCATGAATCGCCACCTCGAATTCTTCAAACAAGAGCATGGCTCCGTTAGGTGCTCGTACTATCTCTTCAATAATTTTCAGTACTTTTTGCTCACCAGCGCCCATATAGTGCGAAGGATAAGAGGATGTTGTAGGTGGTTGTCCTTGAAGAATGGTGGCGTAAAGAAACCGTCCGAGACCATACCCTTTCGTTGCGCGCTGAATGTCTTGATAGTTGCGGTTCAGAATTCGCCTCGCGGCGCCAAGAAGTTGGCTGCGCTTAGAGGCACTTAAATCAAGCGCCTGCAAATTGAATTCAAATCTAGAGCGTTGATATTCCTCCTCGATATGCGGCATGCAATCCTTGAATCCGATGTATCGCGTGTAGCGTTCTTGCCGATCATCTTTGCGAGGACTCCAACGGTCCTGCAGTTTTTTGTAAGTAATTCCGTCAGGAATGCCTTTGAAATGTGCCTTTAGTTCAGAGTTTCGCCAAAAATTACCTGTGTGAGGAACGAACCAGTCCGTCCACCAATTTCCTACGTCTCCTCGTTCTATCTGCAATTGTGGGTGAGGTTTATAGAGACATGCTAACGCGTGAAGTACGGTTGTTTTTCCCGTGCCATTCTCGCCTAACAATGCCACGACCCCCTTTTCTGGGAATTCAATCGTTACATTTTCTAGGCGTTTTAATTTTTGAACGTGTAGTTTGGTAACGATGGTCATGGATGTACTCTCTTCAACATTTCACTCCCACTCTCAACCACGCATCCGAAGTCAGCTCGGTCGGCAGCGAGGGCAATCGTCCCTTCAGGTAAACCAGTGCGAGCTTTTCCTTATTACCAGCGGGCCTCTGCTCTTGACCATAAATTTCTGGGACTTGGCAATGTGGGCGACGGGAAAACCAGGGGCTAGGAGAGGGCGATGCGACAATGGCCGCAGGATGTGCGTGTGATGGTTTTGACAAGTGCTTCCCCTTTTGCGAACAGTTGTATGGCGAGCTGCGTTCCCATCGGTGCGGGAATCTTCCTTGCGCCAGCCATCCTGTTCTGGGAACTTTGCCGTGAGCCTCGTGCCGTGCGTGCGGCGCGATGTACTGCGGGCAGATCTGCAAGTGGGGCGGAACTTTAGGCGAGCGATGCGGGGCGTGTCAATGCAACGATAGGTCGCGCGGTGACTCAGGCACTGACGGCGGCGTAGTCGTGGCTGTCGGGCGAAACGATGAAGCGGTTGCGGCCGCTGTTCTTGGCTTTGTACAGGGCTTCGTCGGCGGCCTGGCGCAGGACGATGTCGTTGTCGGGACGGTCGGGGATGAGCGCGGCGATGCCGATGCTGATGGTGGTGTGGCCGGCCACGGTGGAGGTGGCGTGCGGGATCTGCAACAGATGCAGTTCTTGCAGGATGGAGGCGGCGATGGACTCGGCTTCCTTGAGCGAGGTTTCGGGCAGGATGAGGGCGAACTCTTCGCCGCCGAAGCGCGCGGCGAGGTCGCTGGAGCGTTGCGCGTGGTCGTGCAGCAACTGGGCGATGCGCACCAGGCACTGGTCGCCGCATTCGTGGCCGTAGGTGTCGTTGTATTGCTTGAAGCAGTCGATGTCGAGGTACATCAGAGTGAGCGGTTCGTGGGCGCGGTGGTGGCGGTTCCATTCTTCGTTCAGCCGCTTGAACATGGCGCGGCGGTTGCTGAGACCGGTGAGTTCGTCGGTGTCGGCCAGCGTGGCCAGCTTCACATTGGAATGGGCGAGGCGGTCGGCCAGGCCTTCGTTCTCGAAACGCAGCAGCAGTGAGCGGTTGAGGCGGGCGTGGAATTTCAGCGCGGAGACGTACATCAGCACGATGTAGATGCCGAACAGTGCGGTCAGCGAAGCGAAGCCTTCGGCGCGCTGTTGCAGCATGGTGTAGCACAGCCACAGCACGGGCGGCAGGTAGAACGCGGGGAAGGCGATGAAGTAGGGGGTGTTGGTGTTGAACGCCCCGGCGATGATGCCGGTGTAGATGGCGAACAGGATGATCTGGTCCGGCGGCGGCCAGCTGGGGTCGAGGAACAGGCACAGGCTGCCCCACACCAGGCCGGACAGGAAAGTGCCGATGACGTAGAAGTGGCCCCAGCGGTCGAGGTTGTCGGTGTTGCCCTGCACACGTTTGAAGTTGTGGTTGAGCAGCAGGCGGGCCAGCGTGAGCAGCAGGTGTACGCTCAGCCAGAGCAGCAGTTGCGCGTGATCGACGATGCCCCAGAACATGTAGACCGCCACGCCGCCGGTGGCGATGCCCAGCAACTGGATGGTGGTGCCCTGGTCGTACAGCAGGCGGATCTGTTCGGCCTTGACCTTGGGGCTGGGGGTGTCGGGTAACAATCTGCGCAACATGGTTATCCTGTCGTGCCTTCGTTTGGACAGGCGGCGAGCCGCTTGTCGTGATCGCTCAATCCGTACTCTATCGGCGTTGCACGGCAAAGCTTTAATGCTGCTTTGCCGGCCCGTGCCGTACCGCTTCACATTTCTTTACCTGGGCGACAACTCTCCGCAAACGGTCGCCCCTACAGTGACATCCAGCCGCCACGCAGGTGCGGCATCAACCGAACAAGGAGAAGGACATGAGCGAACATAACACAAACCCGGATACGAACGACAAGCAACGTTGCAACGGTCGCCACGACCATCATTGCCATGGCCGGCGCGGCCATTGCGTGGCGCGCATCGTGGGCCTGCTGGCGGTGTTCGGCATCGGTTTCTTCTCGGGCAAGGTGATGGCCTGCGGACAGGATATGCACCACGGCGGGCCGGCCGCCTTCATGTCCGGTGCGCCGCTGGATGGCGCGCGCATGGGCAAGTTCGCCGACAAGCGTATGCAACACATGCTGGACGAGGTGAAAGCCAGCGACGCACAGAAGGCCAAGGCCGGCGAGATCGTGCAGGCCGCACTGAAACAGGGCGCACCGCTGGCCGAGAAAATGCGCGACAACCATGTGCAGATGCGCAAGCTGATGGCGGCCGCCGAGCTGGATAAGGGCGCCATCGAGACCCTGCGTGCCGAACAGATCAAACTGGCGGACGAAGCCAGCAAGCAGATGACGGCCACCATGCTGGCCGTGGCCGAGGTGCTGACGCCGGAGCAGCGCGCACAACTGGCGCAGAAGATGGAGCAGCGTCGCGGCAGGATGGGGCGCGAGTAAAGTCATCTTCCCGCACGTCATACCGGCGCAGGCCGGTATCCAGTTGTGAAGACCACTCCGGCGCAAGCCGTGCTACATCAGGATGTTGTCCGCTGCGCGGGGTGTTTATTCGCTGGATACCGGCCTGCGCCGGTATGACGGGTATGGAAGTCTGCATCGCTTGTTATGATGCGCGGCAACTTTTTGGAACCTATGCCATGAGCCATCATCTCCTCATCATCGACGACGACGAACGCCTGTGCGCCATGTTGCAGCAGTATCTGGGCGACGCGGGCTATCGCGTGGCGGCGCGCCACACCATCGCCAGCGGTTTGCAGGCCTTGAAACAAGAGGCGTTCGATGCGCTGGTGCTGGACCTGATGCTGCCGGACGGCGATGGGCTGGAAGCGTGCCGCCAGTTGCGCAGCTTCTCCGACATCCCGGTGCTGATGCTCACCGCGCGCGGCGAGGCGATGGATCGCATCCTCGGGCTGGAGATGGGCGCCGACGATTACCTGCCCAAACCGTTCGAACCGCGCGAATTGCTGGCGCGGCTGAAGGCCATCCTGCGCCGGGGCAAGTCCGGTGCCGGCGAGGCCTTGCGTTTCGGCCGGTTGGAGATCGATCGCGGCGCGCGGCTGGTGCGCGTGGACGGCCAGCCGTGCGAGATGACGGCCTATCAGTTCGACCTGTTGCTGGCGCTGGCCGAGCGGCCGGGGCGGGTGATGAGCCGCGAGCAGTTGCTGGATGCGGTGAAGGGCGAACCGCTGGAAGCCTTCGATCGTTCCATCGATGTGCACATCTCGCGTATCCGTGCGGCCATCGAGGACGATCCCAAACACCCGCGCCGCATCATCACCTTGCGCGGTGCGGGTTACGTGTTCGCGCGCAACCAGGATGGCGAGGAGGCGGCATGAGGAAACTGTATTTCCAGATCTATCTCGGCGTGATCGCCAGCCTGGCCTTGCTGGTGCTGGCGGCCGGCGCGTTCTTCCATTACCAGGGCGAGCGTTCGCCGCAGAAGCAGATCCTGCAGACGGTGCGCGATGTGATCGTGCTGGCTTTGCCGCCGGTCGAAGCATCGCCCATGCAGCAGCAGGCGGTACTGGAGAAGCTGGCGCGTCCGATGTTGCCGCGCCTGTCGCTGTTCGCGGCGGACGGCCGTTTGCTGGCGGCGGCGGGGCGCCCCTTGCTGCCGCCGGGGCCGCAGGCACATGACAACGAATGGCTGCACCGGCACGATCACGAATCGGCCTGGGCCATGCAGTTGCCGGACGGGCGCTGGTTGCTGGCGCAGCCGGCGCATGAACGGCCGCGGCCGCCGCTGCCCTTGTTCACCACGCTGGTGCTGATCGCGCTGGTGGTGGCACTGGTGGCTTACCCGATGACGCGGCGCATGACGCGGCGGCTGGAAGGCTTGAAGCAGGCGGTGGAGGCGTTGGGCGGGGGCGATTTCAAGACGCGCGTGGAGGCCAAAGGCTGCGATGAGGTGTCGTCGCTGGCGCAGAGTTTCAACCTGGCGGCCGAGCGCATCGAGTCGTTGTTGCTGGCGCACAAGCAGTTGCTGGCCAACGCCTCGCACGAACTGCGCTCGCCGCTGACGCGCATCCGTCTGGCGCTGGAGATGCAGGCCAAGGCGCCCGCCGCGCCTTTGCAAGACGAGTTGCGCCAGGACATCGCCGAGCTGGACCAGTTGATCGAGGAGATCTTGCTGGCCAGCCGTCTGGATGCGATGCGCGAACCGTTGCACAGTGAAGCGGTGGACCTGGCCGCACTGCTGGCCGAGGAGTGCGCGCGCAGCGATGCACAATGCGAAGCGCAAGCGCTCAGCGTGCACGGCGAGGCGCGCCTGTTGCGCCGCGCCTTGCGCAACCTGCTGGAGAACGCGCGCCGTCATGGCGGCGCGGTGGTGGAGGCCAGCTTGTCACGGGTGGCCGATCAGGCCGTGCTGCGCGTGTGCGACAACGGCAAGGGCATCGCGCCGGAAGAACGCGAACGCATCTTCGAGCCGTTCTATCGCCCGGCCGGCAGCCGCGAGAAGGAAGGCAGTTATGGCTTGGGCTTGGCGCTGGTGCGCCAGATCGCGCGGCGCCATGGCGGCGAGGTGCGCTGTCTGGCGCATGCGGGGGGCGGCGCGTGCTTCGAGCTGTCGCTGCCGCTCACTGCCGTGTCGGCTTGACGAAGCTGATGGCCTGGGTGTCGGGTTTGTCGGCGTCGTCGTTGAAGTAGGGACGCTCGGCATCGAAGCCGAGCAGCTCGGCGAGCGCGCGTTCCCGATCGGAGATCAGCGCGAAGCAGTCCTTGATGTCCTGGATGGTGTCCTGGGTGAGCGGGTTGGGACGGCCGCCCAGCGGCGTCACGTCGCGCACCACGTTGCCCAGTGTCTTGCGCATCTGGCGCAGGATCTGTTGTTCATTGCGGAGGGCTTGCTGGTCCATGTCGTTCCCCGGAGTCTCGATGACCGGAATCTACTGGATTCGCGCGCGGCCGTCTCGACGCTTTCGGGTTAGCCCATATGGGCCACGCGGCTGTCGGGCGTGGATATTCTGCGATAATCGCGCCCATCCATTCTGCCGTTGCCGCCTGCCATGACACATGCCGCCCATCCCGTCCCCACCCATCAACTGGCCATGCGCGTGCGCGAGGTGGGGCAGTTGTTCAATTCCATGGACCCGACGCCGTTCCTCAACAAGGATCTCGATCCCGATGCCGAGGCGTACATCGAGAGCTGGGCGTTCGACTATTCGCCCAATAGCCGTTTCCAGATCAACCTGCATATCGAGCAGATGCCGCAGGATGACACGTTGGCCGAGCGCCTGAACAAGGCCATCCACAACCATTTTTCGTACAAGGCCGAGCGCACGCGCCGCCATCTGCGCCGTCTGTTGCGGCAGGGACGCACCAGCATGGCGGTGGGCATCGTGTTCGTGTCGCTGTGTCTGGTCGCCGCCGACACTATCTCGCGCATGGGGCCCAATCCCGGCTACAACATCGCGCGCGAGAGCCTGACCATCGTGGGCTGGGTGGCGATGTGGCGGCCGATGCAGATCTTCCTCTACGACTGGTGGCCGGTGCTGCGCAAGATACGTCTCTATGAACGTTTGAGCGCGGCACGCATCCATGTGATGTCCAACCACTGAACCGATCGACTGAAAGGAGATCCCATGCGCATGTTCTTCACTTCCCTGCCGCCGACACCGACCTCCCCCTGGCAGAAACTGCTGGCCCTGCTGGTGTTCGTCGCTTTGCTGGCGTTGATCTTCACCCTGTCCATGGTGTTGCTGCCGCTGCTGTTGCTGCTCGCCGCCTGGTTCTGGTGGAAGACGCGCGCAGCGCGCCAGCAGTGGCGTGCCATGCAGGCGCAGATGCAGCAGATGCATGAAGAGGTGGCGCGTGCGCGTAGCACCGAGAGGCGCGGCGAGATCATCGAAG
>JAJZSA010000067.1 GCA_021822115.1 Pseudomonadota bacterium | reverse complement strand
CGCAACCATTTCCTGCTCTCGCTGCTGCTCACCCTGCCCCTGATCGGCGAGATGGCACTGATGTTCGCCGGCGTGCATCTGATGTTCCCGCTGTGGCTGCAATGGCTGCTCGCCACACCGGTGCAGTTCTGGGCCGGCGCTCGTTTCTACCATGGCGCCTGGGCGGCGCTGCGCAGCGGCGGCAGCAACATGGACGTGCTGGTGGCACTGGGTACCAGCGCCGCCTATTTCATGAGTCTGGCCGTATGGCTGCTCGGGCTCGACCAGCCGGTCTATTTCGAAGCCAGCGCCACCCTCATCACCCTGGTACTGATGGGCAAGCTGCTGGAAGCGCGCGCCAAGGGCAAGGCCTCGGCCGCACTGGAAGCCTTGGTCAACCTGCAACCCAAACTCGCCCATGCCGAACGCAACGGCCAGTTGCTCGACGTCTCGGCCGGTTCGCTGCGCCCCGAGGACATCTATATCGTGCGCCCCGGCGAGAGCGTGCCGGTGGACGGCATCGTGCTGGAAGGCGATTCGGCCATCGACGAAGCGATGCTCACCGGTGAGAGCCTGCCGCAGAGCAAACAGCCCGGCGACAAGGTCTACGCCGCAACGCTCAACCAGCAAGGCGTGCTGCGCTGCCGCGCGCTGGCGGTCGGTTCGCAGACCCAGCTCGCCGCCATCATCCGTCTGGTGGAACAGGCGCAAGGCAGCAAAGCCGCCATCCAGCGCCTGGCCGACCGCATCTCCGGCATCTTCGTACCCACCGTGCTGAGCATCGCCCTGCTCACCTTCATCGGCTGGTGGTTGTATCAGGGCGAGTTCAGCCTCGCGCTGATCAATGCGGTATCGGTGCTGGTGATCGCCTGTCCTTGCGCCTTGGGATTGGCCACGCCGACCGCCGTGGTGGTCGCCACCGGTCGCGCCGCACATGCCGGCATCCTGGCCAAGGACGCCGCCGCGCTCGAACGTGCACACAAACTGGACATCCTGGTGCTGGACAAGACCGGCACCCTGACCGAAGGCACGCCCGCCGTGACCGACGTCATCCCTGCCGATGGGCACGACACAGCCGAACTGCTGCATACCGCCATCGCCCTGGCCCAGCATTCCACCCATCCGTTGGCACGCGCCGTGCTGGCCCATGCCAACGACAACGCCTCTTATGAAGTCACCGATTTGCGCGAACACAGCGGCCAGGGTGTGAGCGCGCGTTGCGACGGCGTGGACTGCCTGCTCGGCTCGGCTGCCTTCGCGCGCAGTCAGGGTGTGGCACTGGATGATGCGGCACTGGCTGCCGCCCAGGCTGCAGGCCGCAGCGTGATCGTAGTGGCTCGCGATGGCATGTTGCTGGGCAGCATCGCGCTGGCCGACCGATTGCGCGAGAGCAGTCGCGACGCCGTAGCGCATCTGCGCGGCATGGGCTTGCGCGTGGTGATGCTGAGCGGCGACAACGAGGCGACTGCACGCGCCATCGCGCAACAGGCGGGCTTGGATGAATACCTGGCGGAAGTGTTGCCGCAGGACAAGGCACAGCACATCACGCGTTTCAAGACCGGCGGCAAGGTGGTGGGCATGGTGGGCGACGGCATCAACGACGCCCCGGCGCTGGCCGCCGCCGACGTGAGTTTCGCCATGAAGAGCGGCAGCGACATCGCGCTGGAAGCCGCGGACATCACGCTGATGCGCAACGACCTGATGTCGGTGGCCGATGCCATCGACCTGTCGCGCGCCACCTTGCGCAAGATCAAGCAGAACCTGTTCTTCGCCTTCGGCTACAACGTGCTGGGCATCCCGCTGGCGATGCTGGGCATGCTCAATCCGGTGGTCGCCGGGGCGGCGATGGCGATGAGTTCGGTGTCAGTGGTGAGCAATGCCTTGTTGCTGAAACGCTGGCAACCCAAGCACACCCGCTGAGACACCCATAAAAAAAGCGGTGGCGCACGGCCACCGCTCCCCTCCCCTGCGATGAATCACTCGGCTGTCGGTGTCTGCGGCAAGCTGATCTCGGTAGACATCTGGAAGCTGGCCAGATCGACGCGCTGTTGCGTCGCTTGCACCGCCACCGGCTTGGTAGCGATCTGCCCCGAAGCATAGGCGGTCGGTTGCGCCGCCCCCAGCCACAGCGTAGCCGCCATCAACAGGCTGGCCGCCAGCGCACCTTGTGACATGCGCGCCACCCAGCGGCTGCGACGCAGGCGACCCAACAGGTTCTCGGTCTCCAGTTCGGCGTTCAGCATCTGCATCTCTTCGCGCAGTTCGCTGTTCTTGCGCACATCGTTCTCGGCATAAGCCTCGTTCATCAGCTTCAGCTCGGCCTGCAATCTGGCCTTCTCTTCTGCCACGGCCTTGGCCTGACGCTCGGCTTCGGCACGCTGCAAGCTCATCTCGCGCAATTGCTGTTCGCTCTCGATGCGTGCCGCCACCGCTTCGCTCTCGCGTTGCAGTGCGGCGACCTGCTCGGTCTGCGCGGCCGTCTCCAAAGCCAGGCGTTCGGCCAGTTCGGTCTCGGCTGCTACACGGGCTTGCTCGATCTGGGCCAGCGCCTCTTGTTCACGCACGTTCTCTTGTGCGACACGCAATGCGTCGGCGGCGGCAGCCTGACGCTGACGCGCGGCCACTACGGCACGGGCATCGGCTTGCAAGGCCGCTTCTTCGACCTTGAGCGCTTCGTTCAATGCCAGGGTCTTCATGCGTGCCATGTTGGCGGCACGTGCGGCGAGTGCTTCTTTTTCACCGGCGGCCTGCAACATCGCTTGCTCCGCGATCAGTCGCTCAGCCACCGCCTGCTCGGCACGACGCTCCTCTTCCAGACGCGCGATATTGGTTTCCAGCAATTGCTGGTCTTCAGCCTGTCGGGCGGCGATAGTAGCGAGCAGCTGTCGCTCGGATTCAGCATATTCACGCGCCACACGCTCGGCTTCCAGTTCGGCTTCGGCACGCTGTTCGGCGACCTGGGCCGCCAGTTGATCGGCTTCGATGCGCTGCCGCATGGCCGCCTGCTCTTCCTGCTCGGCGGTCAAACGCAGCTCTTCTGCCTCACAAGCGGCGATGGCCAGCTGCACCCGCTCGGCGGCTGCCGCCACTTGCTGATTGATGCTGTCCAGCTTCTCTTGCAGCAGTTGCAGTTCCTGCTTCTCGTAGGCAGCCTGTTGTTGCGCGGCCAGATAGAGCTCCTGTTCCGCAGCCGCCTTCTCGGCGGCCAGTTCCTGGGCGCGCTCGGCCATCTCCAGCTGCTTGCGGGCATTGGTGATGGCTTCTTGTTCCGCAGCCAGTTGCAGTTCCAGCGCACGTGCCACGTACATGTCGGCTTCGGCACGCTGCTGGGCCTCGCGTACCAGCTGGCGTTCCGTCTCGGCGCGCGATGCGGCGGCACGGTGTGCCTGCTCTTCCGCGACCAGCAGATCGCGCGCATCGGCTTCGGCCTGGCGCAGCAAGCGATTGGCTTCCTCACGCTCTTTGGCTGCCTTGCGTTCCGTCTCCACGCGCTCGTTCAGCAGACGCAGGGCTTCCTGCTCCGCCGCCAGCTTCTCTTCCGCTGCGATGCGCGCCTGTTGCTCCTTCTCCAACGTCTGGCGCGCGATCTCGGCGATACGGCACTCGGCCGCATTGCGTGCGGCGATCTCGGCTTCGTTCTGCTGTTCGACACGGGTGCGCAGTTCGATGCTCTCGGTCAACGCACGTTCTTCCTCTGCACGGGCGGCAGCGGCACGTTGCACTTCCAGTTCCGCCGCGACGCGCGCCTGCGCTTCGCTCAAGGCCAGCGCTTCGCTGCGTTCACGTGCGATGAGCGCTTCCTGCACCGAACGTTCCGCGGCGAGCTTGGCGTTCACCAGCGCCACGACCTCGCGCTCCTTCTTCAATTTCTCGGCGGCCAGACGGGTCAGTTCGGCTTCCGCGCTTTCCTGTTCCTGTGCTTTCAGGGCGACTTCATGCTCGATCTCGGCCCGGCGACGCTGTTCTTCATGCAGGCGCTGTTCCGCCGCGATGCGTTTCGCCAGCTCGGCCTGGGCTTCCTGCTCAGACTGCTTGCGGATACGCACGGACTCGGCCAATTGTGCTTCGGTGGCGACCTTTTCCTGTGCCGCCAAAGTCAGGGCACGTTCCTGTTCCAGCCGGTTGCGCACCTCTTCCACCAATTGCGCTTCGGCGCGGTTGCGCAGTTCGAGTTGTTCGGCGATCTCGCTCTCGCGTTGCGCCTTGCTTTGCGCGATGGCGCGGGCATGCGCCTCGGCGCGCGAACGTGCCTGGGCGGCGAGCTGGGCATCGATCTCGGCTTCGATGCGGTTGCGCGATTCGAGGATGGCCTCGGATTCTGCGGGATGCTCCTCCTCACGCGAGGAGACCAGACGGATCTTGTTGGGTGCGGACATGTTTCACCTCGTTTTCGAACTGACAGCCGTTTTTCGGCACGAGGCTAAATTAACAGCCGGCGGGATCCGGCATGCGGAGAATAAAGGGGGGATTCCGGCCTATTTCGTCTCGCCGCGCTGTAGCAAGGCCTCGAACTGGTCGGCCGGCACCGGACGGGAGAACAGGAATCCTTGGGCGAAATCGCAACCGGCGGCCTTGAGCATGTCACGCTGCAACGGGGTCTCCACACCTTCAGCGATCACCTTCAGCCCCAGTTTGTGCGCCATCACGATGATGGCCTCGCACAATGCCAGGTCGTCGGGATTGTGTTCCAGGTTGCTGACGAAGGAGCGGTCGATCTTGAGATGGTCGATATCGAATTTCTTGAGATAGGACAGCGAGGAGTAGCCGGTGCCGAAATCGTCGATGGCGACCTGCATGCCGGCTTCGCGCAAGGCGGTAATGCGCGTCTGCACCGTATCGCCGGCATCCAGCAACAGACCTTCGGTGATCTCGATGGTGATGCCCTGGCCGGCCAGACCCAGCTCGTCCAACAGTTGCAGCCATTGCTGCGCACGCGGTTCGTCGTTACGGAACTGTGCCGGCGACTTGTTGACGCTGATCTGGAAGCTGGCGTCGTATTGCAATTTGAGCAGCTTGCATTGATTGGCTGCCTGCCGGAACACCCAGTCACCGATGGCGCCTATCATGCCGCTCTCCTCTGCCAGCGGGATGAAGTCAACCGGATTGACCAGGCCGCGTGTCGGATGTTGCCAGCGCAGCAAGGCTTCGGCCTTGTGGATCTTGCCCGTAGCCAGCTCGACGATGGGCTGGTAATACACACGCAGTTCCTGGCGTGCCAGCGCACCGCGCAGGTCGTTGGTCAGACGCAGGCGTTTCTGCGCCTGTTGCTGCATCTCGCCGGTGAAATAGCTGTAGCAGTTGCGTCCCAGCCCCTTGGACACATACATCGCCTGATCGGCGTGTTTGAGCAAGGTCTCGATGTCTGCGGCATCGTCCGGATAGAGCGCGATACCGATACTGGCGGAGACGTAGACCTGCTCCGTGCCCAGCATGAATGGTTCGGTCAGACGGTCGATGATGCTCTGCGCCACGCGCTCGATGCCGGCATGGTCGGTCAGATCACCCAGGATGACCACGAACTCGTCGCCCCCCATGCGCGCGACGGTATCGGTATCGCGGATACAGCCCCGGATACGCTGCGCCGCGTCCACCAGCAAGTCATCGCCGGCATTGTGCCCCAAGGTATCGTTGACCTCCTTGAAGCGGTCCAGGTCGATCAGCAACAGGGATAGCGCACCGCCATGCCGCTGCACCTGACGCATCATCTGTTGCAGGCGGTCGCGGAACAAACGGCGGTTGGGCAGCTGGGTGAGCTCATCGTAATGCGCCTGGCGCTGGATGGTCTCCTCGTTGCGGAACATGGCATTGATGGTGGTCGCCAGGGTGATGCCGACGAAGCCCAAGGTCATGATGTACAGCCAGAAATTGCCCAGCTGCGTCTGTTGCAGGTCGGCGGCAAACACGCCGTAGCCGTGCAACGCTCCGAGCAGACCATGCACCGCCGCGAGCAACACGATCAGCGTCGCGCCGCGCCGGCCGAAGCGCAGCGCGCCCCAGGAGGCGAACAGGAACATCAGGTAGCTGCGCGGCACCTCCGCGCCATGCAGCCAATCGCCGAACAACACTTGCGAAGCCAGGACCGAAGTGGTCAGGAACAACACCGTTTCCAGGCGCCGCCGCGGATTCTCGAACCAGCGCCGCGGCCAGCCGCGCCACACCAGCAGCAGCGGCGCACCGAGCATGATCCCCAGCAGGTTGCCCATCCACCATTGCAGCATGCCATGCGGGAAATGGGCGAACGGCACGATGCCAAAGGCGGTCAGCGTCATCACTCCGATGGCAGCCGCCAGTGCAGCACTGAGCGCCCCTGCCAGCATCAGTTTGAAAAAATCTTGTGGCGTTTCCAGCCGTCTGGAGAAACGCCCCATCCGCTGCAACACCCAAGCCACCAGCAAAGGTTCGATGACGTTGCTGCCAGCAATGAACAGCGAGGGCCAAAATGCGCGCCCCACCACCAGATAGGCCAGCAAGGCGCCGCCGAAGATCGCCGGCCAATAGCGCGTCCCCAGCAACAATACGGTGGCCACGCCCAAGCCACTCGGTATCCACACGACGGAAATGTTTCCGTCCGTCGTGAAATAGGTCAGGATCAGCCAGGTGAGCGCCGCATAGGCGAGCACAAGCCCGGCCATCCGGGGCAGATCGGATCTGCTGTATTGCGCTAGCGGCTTCAAGGCTGGCTAAAGCCGATTACTCCCACTCAATTATCAATTGCGCTCTTAATGCCAATAGCAGCAAGGCTTATGTGGTGAATAAATTTTCAGTACCATGAAATATGCCATGTTTAGAATTTCTTTAAAATTTAGGAGGAATTCCGAAATATTGCACTCGTAAGCCTCTGAATTGGTAGCGTGGTTGAACTCGAGCCAACGCTCCCCGCCATGTCAAGGCGACCTTCTCCCTCGTGTTTATTGGCTTTAGCTGCAAGCTGTGGCCTTTTTTATGGCCTACTCTGCGGCTACCCTGATTTTAAGAAACAATCACATGACCATTATTGATTGCCTCCAATGAGCATTACGTGCTCGCTTGAATAATATCACCATGCGAATCTCAAGCAGTGCTGTAGTTGAGCAACATACTCGATGCTAGGCGGGATCTCGGCCATAAGAGACGATGGGGAATTGCTGAGAAAGCTGCTTGAGAATTCTAAAGGGAGGTCCGCTTCAGTCCTGTCAGCGGACGTTCAAAACTAAGAGCTTGATGGTGATCGACCGTAGCTTGCTAACCCCAACCAGTCATATAGATTTCCTGATGGCGGATGCTCAGTGGCCTTCTTTCCCTCAATGGCCCGCCTTCGTAATTCGTCTTCTAGAAGGCAGACAAAATAATTCATCTCTCCGTAATCTCTCTGTCACTTTCATCTCCTAGCATTCGCACTGTTTAGAAATTCTTAACTTAATGGCGAGACGATTCGAAATATGAATCGTCATCAAGGCTTGTGGGGGTGACTTGTGATCGAACTCAAAAATGTATCCGTCAGGTATGGAGCCGATGCGATCGGGCTGCATCCGACCTCGCTGAGTTTCAAGCGCGGTGAATTTAATGTCCTGCTTGGCGCTTCGGGCGCGGGTAAGTCGACGTTGCTCCGCTGTCTCAATATGCTTACTCGTCCGACAACGGGTTCTATTCATGTTCAAGATGTTGGGGTTGTCGACACTGCTGCAGCCCTCAGACTACACCGGCGTCGTACCGGCATGATCTTCCAGCAGCATCAGCTAATCCGGCGACATACGGCGCTACAGAACGTACTTCTTGGCCGTATCGGCTATCACACCACCCTGCGTTCCATGTTCCCATTGCCCCGTGCTGAACAGCATATCGCGCTTGAATGTCTGGAGCGTGTTGGTTTGCTGGAAAAGGCCACCGAGCGGGTTGACCGTTTGAGCGGAGGTCAACTGCAGCGTGTTGGTATCGCGCGTGCATTGGCGCAGCAGCCACGTTTGATGCTGGCGGACGAACCTGTTGCCAGCCTAGATCCGGCAACTTCGCGTCGTGTGTTGTCGCAACTGAAGCATATTTGCCTTGAAGATGGCATCACGACAGTGGTGAGTCTTCATCAAGTCGATCTGGCGCGTGAATTCGCCGACCGGATCATTGCCATCGCACATGGTCGGGTCGTCTACGACGGCTCACCGAACGAACTGAGTGACGCCCTGTTGCAGGATATCTACGATCAGGCGCCAACCAGTGGCCGAGAAGAAATACCCGTGCCCCCTTTACCTTCATTTACCCAACTAGCCATCAACGAGGAGTGAATCATGAAACGAATGCTAAAACTGCTTACCCTGCTTGCCGCGCTGTCCGTTCCGTTCGGAGCACAGGCCGCGCCCAAAGCCGATCCGGATACTCTCAAGGTGGCTCTGCTGCCGGACGAGAACGCCGGCACCATCATCAAGAACAACCAGGCGCTGAAGGAATATCTTGAGGTGACGCTGGGCAAGAAGATCGAACTGATCGTCACCACAGACTACTCGTCGATGATTGAGGCGATGCGCCACGGTCGTCTTGATCTGGCCTATTTTGGCCCGCTCTCCTATGTGCTGGCCCGTCAGAAGAGCAATATCGAGCCATTCGTTGCGCTCAAGAGCAAGGGGAGCACGACCTATCAATCCGCAGTCATCGGAAACGTCGAGGCTGGTGTCAATAAGATTGAGGACATCAAGGGCAAGAACATGGCATATGGCGATAAGGCTTCCACCTCTAGCCATCTGATTCCCAAGTCCGTGCTGGCCGAGAAGGGCTTACTTGCTGGCAGCGACTATAACGAGCATTTCGTCGGTTCGCATGATGCTGTCGCAATGGCCGTGCAGAATGGTCATGCACAGGCCGGTGGTCTGAGCCGTCCAATCTTCGAGTCGCTGGTCGAGCGCAAAATCATCGATGGCAACAAGGTAAAAGTGCTCGAGTATTCCAAACCGTTCCCGCAATATCCGTGGACCATGCGCTCCAATCTCAAACCAGAGTTGAAGGAGAAGATTCGCCAGGCGTTCTTGGACATCAAGGATCCGGCCATCCTCAAACCCTTCAAGGCGGACGGCTTCGACGTGATTACCGACAAGCACTACGATGTCGTGCGCGATTTGGGTCATCTGCTGAAGATAGATTTGTCCAAGTTCTAATCGAAAACAGTATATGAGCGACCATAACAGTCAATACGACCAACTGCTCGACGTAGCTCAGCGCGACTGGATGTACAACGCGCTGCGCTTCGGCGCAGCCATGCTGGTCATCCTGATATGTGCGCACTACGTCGGTCTATTCGATGCAGAGCGTCTCTCGGAAGGTGTGCCGAGCCTGTTCAGTCTGGTCGGCGAAATGATGCCGCCGAACTTCAATGAGGTCGCCAACTGGTGGAAGCCGCTGTTGGACACGCTGGCCATGAGTATTGCGGGCACTGCGCTGGCGGTTGCTTTCTCGCTGCCGCTGGCTTTTCTGGCTGCACAGAACACTTCTCCGCATCCGCTGGTCTATCAAATGGCGCGCGGCTTGTTGAATACCTTGCGTTCCATACCAGAGTTGATACTTGGCATCATCTTCGTGGCGGCAGTCGGCTTCGGCGCACTGCCCGGCGTACTTGCACTTGGTCTTCATTCGATCGGCATGGTTGGCAAATTCTTCGCCGAAGCGATTGAGCATGCCGATCCAGCACCGATAGAAGCAGCACGTGCAGCAGGTGCGTCGCCGCTACAGGTATTGTTACATGGGGTATTGCCGCAAGTGCTACCGCAGCTCGCCGACACATCCATCTACCGATGGGAATACAACTTCCGTGCATCCACGGTGATGGGAATGGTTGGGGCGGGAGGGATAGGCTTCGAACTGATGGGGTCCTTGCGCATCATGCAATACCAAGATGTGTCAGCAATATTGCTTGTGATCTTGGTCATGGTTACGCTCGTGGATGCTTTCAGCGGATATCTCAGGAAACGTTTTAAATAATTGGAGACAAGATGAAACCGAAAATCGTCATTACCAGTTGGGTGCATCCGCAGACACTGGACATGCTTAGACCTCATTGCGATGTTGTTGCCAACGAAACGCGTGAGCGGCTGAGTCGCGAAGAGATAATCAAGCGGTGCAGTGATGCGGTCGCGGTCATGACCTTCATGCCGGACAGCATAGATGACGCGTTCCTCGCAGAATGTCCGCAATTGCGATTGGTCGCCTGCGCGCTCAAGGGATATGACAACTATGATGTGGCGGCCTGTACACGCCGAGGGGTCCGCATAACCAACGTCCCCGACCTGCTGACCATCCCGACCGCAGAACTGACCGTTGGGCTGTTGATCGGCCTGACGCGTAAAGTCCTGCAGGGCGACCGCTTCGTGCGTTCAGGACAATTCACTGGATGGCGTCCTATGCTGTATGGCGCAGGCTTGACAGGTCGCACACTTGGCATCATCGGCATGGGCGCGGTCGGTCGCGCTATAGCCGCTCGCCTGCAGGGTTACGAGATGGAACTGCTCTACACCGACCCGCAACCGTTGCCACCTGAGCTCGAGGCGCGCTTGGGGTTGCGCAAGGTGGGGTTGGTGCAGTTGTTGGCTGAGAGCGACTATGTGGTGCCCATGGTGCCCTACACGCAAGATACGTTGCATATGATCAATGCGGCATCACTGTCGATTATGAAGCCAGGAGCCTATCTGGTGAATACCTGCCGTGGCTCGGTGGTCGATGAGAAAGCAGTAGCCGATGCTCTCGATTCCGGCAAGCTGGCGGGCTATGCAGCTGATGTGTTTGAACTGGAAGAATGGATGCGGCCGGACCGTCCAGAATCTATTTCTGAACGCCTGTTGTCCAACACGGAGCTTACGCTTTTCACACCTCACATTGGCTCTGCCGTGGATACGGTGCGGTTGGCAATCGAGATGGAAGCTGCGACCAATATTCTGCAAGTACTCAAAGGGCAGATTCCGCAAGGGGCGATCAACCATCCGCTGGACAAGGTGGCGGTCTGAGTACCTTGAACCTAGATCAGGTGGCGAGCTTTCTCGCCATCTTCCGACATGGCAGCTTCCGCGCTGGTGCGCGAGAAAGAAGTCTTTCCCAGGGCGCGATATCGCAACAGATGCAGAAGCTCGAGATGCAACTCGGGGCACGACTGATCGAGCGGGATGCTGCGGGTTGCCGTCTGACGACGGAAGGGATGGCGTTCAAGCCCTATGCTGAGAATCTGCTGAGACTGAGCACGAATGCCGCCGGCATCTTCCTGAGCAAGCCTGTAGTCATCGGGGCGAGCAGCAATATAGGTATTTATCTACTGTCTGGGTATGTGAAGGATTTTCTGGACCTGCAGGAAACACCGAAAACACAACTGGATGTCCGCATAGACAAGAATCCGTCCATTGCGCAGCAACTTGATTCGGGAGATATCGACGTCGCTGTGATGGAATGGTGGGACGGTCGCGAAGGTTACGAAGCTCGCCCGTGGCGGCAGGAAGAACTGGTCGTTATCGTTCCGCCGAGTCACCCTTGGGCCGATAAACATAGCCTTTCTCACGGGGACCTGATGGGTGTTCCCCTGCTCGGCGGCGAGCCGGGTACGGGAACAGGTCGGATACTTGCTGACTACTTTGGAAGCGGGGAGAGTGGCTTGTCTGTCGGTATGCAACTGGGATCTACCGATGCTGTGAAGCAGTGGGTGAAAGCGGGGCTGGGAGTGTCGATCGTACTGGTTGGCACTGTGTCCGAGGAGGTCCAATCCGGCACCTTGGTTCCCATTGCACTCGAAGGCGGTAATCTGCGTAAAGAACTCTATGTAATCTGGCGCGATACGCTGTCTCTCGGGCACCCGGCACGAAGGTTCGGAGAATGGTTGGCAGGGAAAGGTTGAGACTTAAGTTCGTTGTGTGATTAATCCCTTGTATGGTTTGAATCGCCCCCGATTCTTAGTTTTGAACGTCCGCTGTTAAGAGTGAAGCGGACAACCATTCAGAACAATCAATCAGCTATTTCAGCAATTCATCAGTGTCTCTTATGGCCGAATTGTCGACCTAGTGGACCTAAATCTTCGCTGCCTGATGGGCTACAATGCAAATGCAGTATTCATAGAGTGCTACATAAATGCGTATTCCGGTCGCTCATGAGCACCTGTTCCAGTAGGACGTGATCAGGCAGTCCGATTCGAACTGATCACCTGCACCGCTGCTCATGAACACCGGAACGGCGCACTTTGTGTGGAAACATGCATA
>JAJZSA010000066.1 GCA_021822115.1 Pseudomonadota bacterium | reverse complement strand
GCGCTGGCGACCCTGCAGGCCGCGGTCGGTGAACCGCTGCCTGCATCCAAGGAGAACACACATGAACAATAAAACAATATTTGCCATCGGCAGCGCGCTGCTGATTGGCGCAGTCGGCGTAGTCGGCGGCTACTGGCTGGCCACGACCACCACATCGCAGAAGAACGAAGAAACAGCCACCGCTGCTCACGAACGCAAGCCGCTGTTCTATCGCAACCCGATGAACCCCTCGATCACCTCGCCGGTACCCACCCAGGACGAGATGGGCATGGATTACATCCCGGTGTATGCCGAGGATGACTCTCCCAAGGAACGCAAGCCACTGTTCTATCGCAACCCGATGAACCCCTCGATCACCTCACCGGTACCGGCACAGGACGAGATGGGTATGGACTACATCCCGGTCTATGCCGACGACAAGCCAGCATCGCTGCCCGGCACGGTCAACATCAATCCGGTCATGGTGCAGGACATCGGCGTGCGCACGCAGGCGGCGCAGCGCACCACGCTGTCGCGCAGCATCCGCACCAGCGGCCGCGTCACGATGGATGAGGAACGCCTGCTTCGCCTGCATCCGAAATACGACGGCTGGGTGGAACAGCTGTTCGTCAACAACACCGGAGACGCTGTGAAGAAGGGCGACATGCTGCTCTCCATCTACTCGCCGCAACTGATGGCTAGCGAGGAAGAATACCTGCTGGCGCTGGACAATGCGGAGAAGCTCAAGGACAGTCCGTTCGACGACGTGCGCCAGGGCGCACAGAGCCTGCTCACTTCGTCCGAACAGCGGCTGCGCCTGCTCGACCTGCCCGAGCACCAGATAGAACAACTCAAGCAGACGCGCGAAGTGTTCAAGGGCGTACACATCCACTCGCCGATGAGCGGCATCGTGATGAGCATCGGTGCGCGTGAAGGCCAGCGCGTCATGCCAGATAGCGAGCTGTACGTGATCGCCGACCTGTCGCGTGTATGGGTGATGGTCGACCTGTACGAGGATGACCTGCCCTGGGTACGTGAAGGCGACCGCGCCAGCCTGCAGGTCGCCGGCATTCCTGGCCGTACCTTCAGCGGCAAACTCACCCGCATCTATCCCTACCTTGAGGCAAAGACACGCACGGTCAAGGCCAGACTGGAGTTCGCCAACCCGGGGCTGCAGCTGAAGCCGGACATGTTCGGCCAAGTCGAAGTGCAGGCTGGTCGCAAGTTTGATGCGCTGACGGTACCGAGTGAAGCCATCGTGCGCAGCGGCACGCAGAACCAGGTGTTCGTGCAACGCGCAACGGGTCGCTTCGAACCGCACACCGTCACGTTGGGCGTGACGGCCAACGGCCAGACTCAGATCCTCAGCGGCGTGCAGGAAAACGAGCAGGTGGTGACCTCCAGCCAGTTCCTGATCGACTCAGAGTCGAAGCTGAAGGAGGCCACCGCCAAGATGCTGGAGACTATGCAACAGCCGGCCCCTGAAATACAGCCCGCAGGAGCAACGCAATGATCCGCGCGCTGATAGAACTCTCGATCAGGAACCGCTACATGGTGCTGATCGCAACGCTGCTGATCTCTTTCGCGGGCTGGCAGGCAATGCGCTCCACGCCGCTGGATGCCATCCCCGATCTATCCGACGTGCAGGTGATTGTGTTTACCGGTTTCCCCGGCCAGGCGCCGCAGGTGGTGGAGGACCAGGTTACCTATCCGCTCACCACGGCCATGCTGTCGGTGCCGAAAACCAAGGTGGTGCGCGGCTATTCCTTCTTCGGTTTCTCCATGGTGTACGTGATCTTCGAGGACGGCACCGACATGTACTGGGCACGCACCCGCGTGCTCGAATACCTCAACTACGCGGCCGACCGCCTGCCCGCCAGCGTTGCACCCAAGCTGGGGCCGGACGCCACCGGCGTGGGCTGGGTGTACGAATACGCGCTGGTGGATCGGACCGGACGCCACGACTTGGCGCAACTGCGCAGCATCCAGGACTGGTATCTGCGCTATCCGCTGCAGACGGTGGAAGGTGTATCCGAGGTTGCATCCATCGGCGGCTACGTCAAGCAGTACCAGGTCGAGGTCAGACCCGAGGCACTGCAAGCCTACAACATTCCGCTGGCCAAGGTGAAGACAGCCATCCAGCGCAGCAACAAGGACGTGGGCGGACGTCTGGTGGAGATGAGCGAGACCGAGTACATGGTACGCGGCCTGGGCTATATCAAAAGCCTGCATGACCTGGAAGTGATCCCGGTCGGCGTAGATGCGAACGGCACACCGATCTATCTCAAGCAGCTGGCGAACATCCATATTGGCCCTGAGTTGCGGCGCGGGCTGGCTGAATTGGACGGCGCAGGCGAAGTGGCTGGCGGCGTGGTGGTGATGCGCTACGGTGAGAACGCGCTGGCCACCATCGCGCGCGTGCGCCAGAAGCTGGACAGCCTGAAGCAGGGCCTGCCCGCGGGCGTGGAGATCGTGCCGGTGTACGACCGCGGCGGCCTGATCGAACGCGCGGTGGAAAACCTGCAGCACAAGCTGATCGAGGAATCCATCGTGGTCGCGCTGATCTGCCTGCTGTTCCTGATGCACGCACGCAGCGCGCTGGTGGCCATCATCAGCCTGCCGGTCGGCATCCTGATCGCGTTCATGGTCATGCGCTGGCAGGGGCTGTCCGCCAACATCATGTCGCTGGGCGGCATCGCCATCGCCATCGGCGCGATGATCGACGGCGCCATCGTGATGATCGAGAACGCGCACAAGCACCTCGAACATCTGGGCGAACGGCGTGACGACCTGCATGCCCGCTGGGAAGCGGTCGCCATGGCCGCGAAGGAAGTCGGCCCAGCGCTGTTCTTCTCGCTGCTGATCATCACCGTGTCCTTCCTGCCGGTGTTCACCCTGCAGGCGCAGGAAGGCCGGCTGTTCGCGCCGCTGGCCTTCACCAAGACCTATGCCATGGCCGCCGCCGCGCTGCTGGCGGTCACGCTGGTGCCGGTACTGATGGGAATGCTGATCCGCGGCAAGATACCGAGCGAGGAACACAACTGGCTGAACGTACAACTGAAGCGGCTACACGCACCGTTGCTACAACTGGCCATGGCGCGGCGCAAACTGACCTTGTTGCTGGCATTACTGTTGCTCGCAGCCACCGCGTATCCGGTGCTGAAGATCGGCTCCGAGTTCATGCCGCCGCTGGACGAGGGCGATGTGCTGTACATGCCGACCACCTACCCCGGCATCTCCATCACCAAGGCCAAAGAGCTGCTACAGCAGACCGACAAGATCCTGAAGACCTTCCCCGAGGTGGCGCACGTATTCGGCAAGGTGGGCCGTTCCAATTCGGCCACCGACCCCGCGCCGCTATCGATGATAGAGACCACGGTGCGCCTGAAGCCGCGTGATCAATGGCCCGATCCATCCAAGACCACGCAGGCACTGATGCAGGAGATGGATGCGGCGATCAAGTTCCCCGGCCTCGCCAATGCCTGGACTTATCCGATCAAGACGCGCATCGACATGCTGTCCACCGGCATCAAGACGCCCATCGGCATCAAAGTCTCCGGCCCCGACCTGAATGTGCTGGAAAAGGTTGCAGGCGACATTGAGAAGTCGCTGAAGACCTTGCCGGACACGCTGTCCGCCTTCGCCGACAAGGCCGCCGGCGGCTACTACCTGGACTTCGACATCCGGCGCGAAGAAGCGGCGCGCTACGGCCTGACCGTGGGCGACGTGCAGGACGTGGTGCAGTCGGCCATCGGCGGAATGAACGTGAGCGAGACCGTGGAGGGACTGGAGCGCTACCCGGTGAATCTGCGCTACCCGCGCGAACTGCGCGACAACCTGGAAGCGCTGCAGCGCGTACTGATCCCGACGCCCACCGGTACGCAGATCCCGCTGTCACTGGTGGCCGAGTTGAAACTGCGGCGCGGCCCGCCGGTGGTGAAGACGGAGAACGCCACGCCCAATGCCTGGATCTATGTGGACATCAAGACCAGCGACATCGGCGGTTACGTGGCGGCGGCGAAAAAACAGGTCTCGGACACGGTCAAGATCCCGCCCGGCTATTCGCTGATATGGTCGGGCCAGTTCGAATACATGGAGCGCGCCGCCGCGCGCCTGAGGATCGTGGTACCGCTGACGCTGCTGACCATCTTCCTGCTGCTGTATTTCAACTTCCGCAACCTGACCGCGCCCGCCGTGGTGATGCTGTCCATCCCGTTCGCGCTGATCGGCGGCTACTGGCTGATCTGGCTGCTCGGCTACAACATGTCGATCACCGTCGCAGTCGGCTTCATCGCGCTGGCCGGGGTGTCGGCCGAGATCGGCGTGCTGGTGCTGACCTTCATCGACCAAGCCGTGGCAAAACGTCGCGCCGAATCAGGCGGCCAGCTGAGTGCGGAACAGATCATGGCAGCAGTGATGGACGGCACCACCCAGCGCGTGCGCCCCATCGCCATGACCGCCACCGCAGTGATCGCCGGCCTCGTGCCCATCATGTGGGGCAGCGGCACCGGCTCGGACGTGATGCAACGCATCGCCGCGCCGATGATAGGCGGCATGGTCACGGCCACCGTGCTGTCGCTGCTGGTGCTGCCGGTGATCTACGGCTGGGTGCTGCTGTTGCGCGAACGGCGTGCTGCCGCCTGACCACAACCTGAAAGGAGATGACATGGACACGGACTACTGCATGGTGATCGCGATCATCCGCAACGACGCGCTGCAGCAGGTGGAACGACGCCTGCAGGGACTCGGCGTGCAGGGCATCAGCGTGAGTGGCGTCAGGGGCTACGGCGAATATGCCGATTTCTACGACCGCGAACAGCTCACGCGCCACCTGCGCATCGAGGTATGCACCGCCGCCCACCGGGGCGATGCGATCGCGCAGGCGGTCATGGACGCGGCGCACTCCGGCGTGGCGGGCGACGGCATCGTGGCCGTACTGCCGGTGTGCAAGGTATACCGCACCCGCGGGCGTGCAGAGGTGCAGCCGGACGAGCTGTAGCAGCAAAGTGCGGGATGCACTGTATTGAGAATCACGGCCCGAGGCATATCATCCCAGCCCGGGCCTGCCGCAGCGCTCCGACGGCAGCGTGAATGGGATCGACAAAATCAAGGAGAACATCATGGATGGATTGCTTTCATTGCTGCTGTTTGCGGGCCTGTTTTTCCTGATGATGCGTTTCGGCTGCGGCTCGCATATCGGCCACGGCGGACATGGCCACCGACATGACGGACATGGTGCGGCTGATGAAGGCTCCATGTACACCTGCCCGATGCATCCGGAAATACGCCAGAACTATCCCGGCAGCTGCCCTAAGTGCGGCATGCAGCTGGAACCGGCATCCACCAAGGAAGGAGGACTATCATGAAACAGGGCATTTCATTGGCGGCGGTCGGCCATGCGACCAGCCTGTTCCTGGCGATCACCTTCACACTGTGCGTGGCGTTTGACCTGGCTTTTCCCCAGCATGCGATGTACGAGGCATGGCGCAACCTGCTGCCGGGATTCGAATGGATCAGCTGGTCCAGCTTCGGCTTGGGTCTGGTCGAGAGCTACGGCTATGGCTGGTACATCGCACTGATCTGGGTGCCGCTGTACAACGTGTTCCTGTGCGGGGTCGACCGTCAGCATGGCTGCGGCCGGTGCGGCGACAAACAAGGAACGGAGTGAGGCCGGCATGCGCGACACACAATATGTATGGCTGATCTGGTCCAGCGCATTCCTGATTCCCTGGGCCGTGTTGTATTTCGCCAATACCGGTTTCAGGCCAAAGATGCTGCGCGTCAGCCTCTGGACCAGCCTGCTCGGCTTCAGCGAACCGGTCTTCGTGCCGGCCTACTGGAACCCGCCCAGCTTGTTCGATCTCGCGCAGCGCACCGGTTTCGACATCGAAAGCCTGATCTTCTGTTTCGCCATCGGCGGCATCGGTGCGGTGACGTACAACGCCGTCACCGGCGGCGGTATGGCCGAAGTGCCGCATGGGGAACGCCATAACGGACGCCACCGCTGGCACCGCCTCGCCATCGCCGCGCCGTTCCTGGCATTCCCCGTGCTGTATTTCCTGCCGTGGAACCCGATATATCCTGGCATTGCCGCGCTCACGATTGGCGGCATCGCCAATGTGCTGTGCCGGCCGGACCTGCTGCGCAACACCCTGATAGGCGGCGTACTGTTCCTGTCGCTGTATGCAGTGTTTATGCTGCTGTTGGTCGTGTTCGCGCCGGGTTACATCGAACAGGTGTGGAACCTGCCCGCCATTTCCGGCGTGGAGCTGGCCGGCATCCCGCTGGAAGAACTCGCCTTCGGGTTCGCCTTCGGACTGTACTGGGCGGGCATCTACGAACATTTCACCTGGCATCGCAGCCAGTTCAACCAAGGAGCGTAACCATGCATCACCACAAAGCAACACTAACCAAGCTGCTGCGCATCGGCCTGATGGCCCTGTCGCTCAATGCAACCACCGCCTTCGCCGCCACCGGCATCACCGTGTACAAGAGTCCCACCTGCGGCTGCTGCGAGAAGTATGTGGATTACCTGCGCGACAACGGTTTCGCAGTGCAGGCGATCAATGAAAACGATATGGATGCCATCAAGAAGCGCTATGGGGTATCCCATGTCGCCAGCTGTCACACATCACTGGTCGGCGGCTATGTGGTTGAAGGCCATGTGCCGGTCGGCGCAATCCGCAAGCTACTGAAGGAAAAGCCGGCCATCACCGGCATCAGCGCGCCTGGCATGCCGATGAACTCGCCCGGTATGGGCGAGATGAAGAAAGGCACGCTGACGATCTACGCCGTTCCAAAAAACAGGCAGGATCCATATGTGTTCTCGGTCGAGTAAGCGCATGTCTTTAGCCATGCATCAAAAAATCAGGAGATTGAAATGAAGCGACATCAAACCGGAGAAGTGATGCTGGCAGTGATGACCGTGATGCTGGTTATTGTCATGCTATCGCGCGGACACATGGGCATGATGGGTCATGGCCACCACGATGACCACGGTCCGTACTCGCAGTCGGAAACCAGTGCAGCTGCGGCTGTGCCAGTCCTGCCTGAAACATCAGGAACCCGGCCATGATTGAAGTGACTCCGAACCTGCATCCGCTGTTCGTGCATTTCCCTATTGCGCTGATTTCCGTGTCGGCCTTCTTCCATCTGGTGGCTAGGCTGCTGCGCGGCCGACCACGTTATGCGGTCCACTGCGTCGTGCTCGCGCATGCCACGCTGTGGCTGGGCGCTCTGGCGACATTGCCCACGGCATGGCTGGGATGGCTCGCGTTCAACTCAGTCGAACACGATGAGGCCGGCCATGCCGCGATGCTGCTGCATCGTGCCTGGGCATTGTCCGCCGTGGGGCTGGTCGTACTCCTGGCAGGTCTGGATGCTTGGCGCCACAAGGTTGATGCCACGCCGGCCTGGACATGCATCGGCGCGGTCTTTGCTGCTTGGATACTGGTGGCTGTCACTGCATGGCACGGCGGGGAGTTGGTGTATCGGCACGGCATCGGTGTGATGTCCCTGCCCGATGTCCATACTGAGCAGGATGCAGTGCCGCATGGTGCGAATGATCATGCGCATGCGCACCCGCATTAGCGGCTTATCTGATTCAGTTTCGAAGAGTGGCCAAGCTTGCATAGTAGTACAATGAATGGGTAAATAACGCAGGAGGTGTGAACGATGTCGACCAAAGATGTGGTTTGCGGCATGCAAGTCGAAACCGGCAAGAATCAATCGGTCTATATGGGCACGCCGTATTCTTTCTGTTCGGAACAATGCCGGGAGCGTTTCGAGGCCAATCCCCATCTCTACATCGGCTTGCCCGGAAAGATGGCACCGAAGCACGCCGGACTCTCTGTCATCAGGCAGCGCCGTCTGCGCCTTGCCCAGCCCTTGTCATCCGAACAGCAAACGATTTTGCGCGATGCGCTGCAAACCATGATGGGGATCCAGTCTGTTTTGGTCGATGGAGACTGTGTGGTGATCGGATATGACCTGCTGCAGGCGACAGTTGAGCAAATTGAAACGAGACTGGAGGAGATCGGCGTGCAACTTGGTGAGGGGCTGGCAGAACGTCTACGCCGTGCCTTCATGCATTACGAAGAGGACTGCGCGATCAGCAATCTTGAAGTCCGTCCCTGCCATCACAACCACGGACATTGAGCCTTGGCGGGGATCTGCACAACAAGCAGCGCCAACACATGAACGACAGGAGGATAGCGACATGACCACCGCACGATTCATGACATTAGCCCAGCCTGTTCTGATCGGCATCGCCGCATGTGCGATGATGCTCACCCTCTATTTCGGTATAGTGGGCCTTATCTCCGGGCTTGATTTCGCACGCGATGAATTCCTCAGGTTCCGCTATTACCTGTCTGCCTTGGCGATCGGCTTCGGCATCCAGGTCGGGTTGTACGTCCATTTGCGAAACATGGTCTCTGGACAGGGTGCCTCTAGCCGCGTACTCGCCGTTTCCGGCACCACGTCGACCGCCGCGATGGTCTCCTGCTGCACCCATTACTTGCTCAATGTATTGCCAGTGATCGGCGTGACAGGCTTGCTCACATTCGTCGCCCAATATCAGATCGAGTTCTTCTGGCTCGGCCTCACATTCAATGCGGCCGGCATCTTATACATCGCACGCAAAGTCATCATGGCACGAAAGGAGCACGCAAAATGCTGAACAGACTGTTATCGATGTTCGTGCTGCTGTGTCTCGGCAGCCTATCCATCCCTGCAAGCAATGCCGCCGGTTGGCAGCTTGCCCCGCAAACCAGCAACACCGCCGGCGTGAAAGTGACGGTAACCCCACAACCCCCAACAGGCAATGACGCGGCATGGGGATTCGAGGTGATGCTGGAGACACATAGCCATCCACTGGATGAAGACCTGACGCGCAGCGCGACCCTGCTCGTGGATGGACAAACGCTCCGCCCGAGCAAATGGGATGGTGCAGCACCGGGCGGTCATCACCGGAAAGGCTTGCTGAGTTTTGGTTCCTTGGCGGCAAAATTCGACTCGCTGGAGTTGCGTATCCAGTTGAATGGCGAAGCTACGCCGCGGTCATTCCTGTGGTCTAAGGAAGGAGAACGGCATGGCGACTGATCCTGTATGCGGCATGAACGTGGCAGAAGACACGCCACACCGCCACACCCATGCAGGCCAGACCTGGCTGTTCTGCAGCACGCATTGCCTGCATAAATTCCAGACGGCACCGCAGGCTTATCTTGCGCCTCAACCTGCGATGCCAACATCGCCGCCAACAGGGATGACATACACCTGCCCAATGCATCCCGAGATTAAGCAGCCTGCACCGGGCACCTGCCAGAAGTGCGGAATGGCACTAGAGCCAGTCACACCGGTCGCAGCCCCCCAAATGGAATACACCTGCCCCATGCACCCTGAAGTGGTGCGCAACGAACCGGGGGCTTGCCCAAAATGCGGCATGGCGCTGGAACCGCGCCAAGCCACAGGCAGCGAGAACAATGCGGAACTCACGGATGTGACGCGACGCTTCTGGTTCAGCACCTTGCTCGCCTTGCCGGTGTTCGTACTGGCGATGCTCACCGACCTGCTGCCCCAGTTGTTGCCAGCATCGTTCTCCATGGTCACCGTGCAGTGGATTGAGTTCGCTCTGGCCACACCGGTCGTACTGTGGGGTGGGCAGCCGATCTTCCAGCGCGGCTGGGCATCACTGGTCAATCGCAGCCTCAACATGTTCACCCTGATTGCACTCGGCGTCGGCGTAGCATGGAGTTACAGCATTGTGGCGATGTTCGCACCCGGCCTGTTCCCGCCCGTGATGCACAGCATGATGGGGACCGTGCCGGTCTACTTTGAAGCGGCGGCAGTCATCATGGCGCTGGTGTTGCTGGGCCAGGTGATGGAGTTACGCGCACGCAGCCAGACCAGCGCCGCGATCAAGCTGCTGCTTGGCCTCGCCCCCAAGACCGCGCGCATCGTGCATGCCAACGGCAACGAGACTGACATCCCCCTCGAACAAGTACAGGCCGGGGATGTGCTGCGCGTGCGTCCCGGCGAAAAGGTTCCGACGGATGGCATAGTGCTGGAAGGCAAAAGCTCTCTGGATGAATCCATGGTCACCGGCGAGTCCATCCCCGTCGAAAAGACCGCCGGCATGCCGCTAATCGGCGCGACGGTGAACGGCACCGGCAGCCTGCTGATGCGCGCCGAGCGTGTGGGCGCGGACACCCTGCTCGCGCAGATCGTACAGATGGTGAGCGAGGCGCAGCGTTCACGCGCACCCATCCAGCGCCTGGCAGACGTGGTCGCCGGATACTTCGTTCCAGCCGTGGTGCTGGCCGCTGCAGCCACCTTCGTCATCTGGTGGGTGTGGGGGCCGGAACCGCAACTGGCGCACGCCATCGTCAATGCCGTGGCCGTGCTCATCATCGCCTGCCCTTGTGCGCTGGGCCTGGCCACACCGATGTCCATCATGGTCGGCACCGGACGTGGGGCTGGTGCCGGTGTGCTCATCAAAAACGCTGAGGCACTGGAGGCGATGGAGAAGATCAACACGCTGGTGGTGGACAAGACCGGGACACTGACAGAAGGCAGACCGAAACTGGTCTCGGTCGTGACGGTTGCCGGATTCGACGAAGACGAGATACTGCGATTCGCAGGCAGTCTGGAACGTGCCAGCGAACACCCGCTTGCTGCCGCCATCATCGAAGGAGCGCAGGCAAGGAAGCTGGCACTCTCGGCTGTAGCGGATTTCACATCACACACCGGCCAAGGTGTGACCGGACAGGTCGATGGTCACCAAATCGCACTCGGCAACCTTAAACTGTTCGAGGCATTGGGTCTGGACTCAACGGGCTTGTCGGAACGTGCCACGACATTGCGCAACGAAGCCCAGACGGTGATGTTTCTGGCGGTGGATGGCAAAGCTGCCGGCCTGCTCGGCGTGGCTGATCCAATCAAGGCTTCGACGCCTGATGCGATCCGCGATCTGCATGCGGAAGGTATTCAGGTCATCATGCTCACCGGAGACAATCGCGTCACTGCGGATGCCGTGGCCGGCAAGCTGGGCATCGACCGTGTCGAGGCGGAAGTGCTGCCCGAGCAGAAGGCGGCCATAGTCAGCCAGCTCCAGTCTCAAGGACGTTTCGTGGCAATGGCTGGCGACGGCATCAACGATGCACCGGCACTGGCGCGCGCGCAGGTGGGAATCGCCATGGGCACCGGCACCGACGTGGCGATGGAGAGCGCCGACATCACGCTGTTGAAAGGAGACCTGCGCGGCATCGTACGCGCTGTCCGGCTTTCACGCGCGACGATGCGCAACATCCGCCAGAACCTGTTCTTTGCCTTCGCCTACAACGTGCTCGGCATCCCGGTCGCTGCCGGCGTGCTGTACCCCGTCTTCGGCCTGCTGTTGTCACCCATCATCGCTGCAGCCGCGATGAGCTTCAGCTCCGTATCCGTGATTGCCAATGCCTTGCGATTGAGACGGCAAGCATTATGAATCGACCCTGCACACCAGACACTTACCACCCAGTCTGCAGTGTCTGCTTTTTTATGAGTGCCGGATCAATAATCACTCACCTGGGCCGTCACCCAAAAATCGAAACTACATTCTCGCCAGCAAATTCCTTGTGCTCTTCAGTCATCGCGACCGAGCGCTTAATCAGATCCCCGAATGATCCAGGAGTTTGCTCCCCCGCCACGAGGCCAGCAATCTCATCCCTGATGTATTTGGGGGTCTGGCCGATGGCGTGAGCCATTCTCTCTGGGCGCACCAGCCCGTCGATCATCTCTTCAGTATTTTGCCGCTCGCTCATGTCGTCACACCCAGTCTGTTTAGTAATGCGCCGATTGTATTTCAAGAACGCAGACTTGCAGATGCCTGTAAATGCAGGGGTATTGAGTCGCGAGAGACATGCTCGCATTCTAACCGGCGACTTAGAGCAGAAAAGTGCAATTCCTGATAATAAGAGTTATCAGGAATGCCGATTGACCGCGTACCGTTTCAAGATGAGATTCGGTAGTATTGGTCCGGAGGTTCAAACCGGCCAGTCATCTCTTGATTGTGAACGACAGCTTTACGGCGGGCAGATACAAATGCTGTCAGGCGGCTGCGTGCCAATTGCAGTCACTCGATGGCGCTGCTGGGAAAGCTCACTCTTCGGCCTAAGCTGCCGGTTAGCTTCTTTTGTGAATCCGTCCGTTGACGAAAGCGAAACGGACAATCCGAATACACGAAGCTCTGT
>JAJZSA010000008.1 GCA_021822115.1 Pseudomonadota bacterium | reverse complement strand
TTTCTGGGTTGCTTGAGCCGAATGCAGGGAAACTTGCACGTTCGGTTCTTAGGGGAGGGGGTGACCGTGAGGTCGCCTCCTTACCCTCCTGCATACGTGGGTTCGATTCCCATCACCCGCTCCATCCTTCGCGTATTTCGCCCCGTGGTTTAGTTGTTGTTGAGCCACGCTGGCATGTGCCCATTTGTTTTTGCGCATTTCTATATGCGGACTCAGGGGTATCGCTGAGCCCTCATATCTGAGCAGGTCCATCATTGAACATTGCTGTGCAGAGTAGGTAGTTTGCGGCGACGATAAATCGAGTGACGAGCATGGTTGTTTTTGACCTATGTCAACTCAGGCGCCCCGAATATTTTTTAGTATCGTCACCGCTGTGGATTTGCAACCTGAGTATTTTGCTTGGGTATGTCAGATTGAAAGCGACTTTTGGCTTTACTTGTCGTGCTTGCACTGCGACAATTTGCCGCGCTGTAGATTTGCAACAAAGTGTGCGTCCGGCATGCAGGAACAGTTGGTGCTGGGCGCACGGGTTTTTTTAACTTCGCTCTGGGGAGGAGACTACTGTGGAAGCTAATCAAGCGACACCAGTAAAGTACGATATGGAGGTTGTGCGCTGGTTCACCATCGCTGCCGCCATTTATGCATGTGTAGGTACGCTCATTGGTGTGTACGTCGCATCTGAGCTGGCTTGGCCGTTCCTGAATTTTGACTTGGAATGGATTACCTTTGGTCGTCTGCGTCCGCTGCATACCAATGCCGTGATTTTCGCATTCGGTGGCTGTGCGCTGATGGCAACTGGTTTCTATATCGTCCAGCGTACCGGTGCTACCAAGCTGTGGAGCAACGGTTTGGCATGGGCAACCTTCATTGGCTGGAACCTGATCATCGTTTCTGCAGTGATTACCCTGCCGCTGGGTTGGACTACCGGCAAGGAGTACGCTGAGCTGGAGTGGCCGATCGATATCGCGATCGCAGTCGTTTGGCTGATGTACGGTTTCAATTACATCATGACCATTGCCATCCGCAAGACATCGCATATCTATGTGTCTAACTGGTTTACCATGGGCATGATCGTGATGATCACTTACCTGCACGTGGTCAACAGCATGGCGATCCCGGTCAGTCTGACCAACTCCTTCTCCATCTACTCTGGCGTGCAAGATGCGATGATCCAATGGTGGTGGGGTCACAATGCGGTCGGTTTCTACCTGACCGGTGGCTTCCTGGCGATCATGTATTACTTCGTGCCGAAGCAGGCTGGACGTCCGGTGTTCTCCTATCGCCTGTCCGTGCTGCACTTCTGGGCGCTGACCTTTGGTTACGTCTGGCTGGGTGCTCACCATCTGCAATACACTGCGTTGCCTGACTGGACTGGTTCCTTGGGTGCAGCTGTTTCCCTGGCGATGATCATCCCGTCTTGGGGGGGTGCGATGAACGGTATGATGACTCTGTCCGGTGCTTGGGACCGTCTGCGTACTGACTACATCCTGCGCTTCCTGGTTGTGGCTCTGGCGTTCTACGCGATGTCCACTTTCGAAGGCCCGGTGATGTCCATCAAGACCGTGAACGCCTTGTCTCACTACACTGACTGGACCGTGGGCCACGTGCACTCTGGTGCGTTGGGCTGGATGGCTATGGTTGCTTATGGCGCCATGTACCATATGGTGAAAAAACTGTGGGGCGTGGAAAAGATGTATTCCGAAGGTCTGGTGAATGTCCACTTCTGGCTGGCCACCATCGGTACCGTGGTTTATGTCGTCGCGATGTGGGTTTCCGGCATCATGCAAGGCCTGATGTGGCGTGACTACGACGAATATGGCACTTTGACCTACACCTTCGTTGAATCCGTGTCCGCTATGCATCCGTACTACGCGATGCGTGCGATCGGTGGTCTGATCTTCAATATCGGTACCTGGATCGCCCTCTACAACATCGTGATGACTGTGCGCACTGCAAGTGCTGCGCGCAGCGCCAACGCTGTTCCGGCTAATGCATAAGGGGAGTTAATAACATGTCTGATCACGACAAAATCTATTCGACACAACTTCAGGATAAGACAGAGCGTAGTACCCTCCTGATGTTCGTGCTGACCGCGATTGCGGTGGCAATCGGTGGTATCGTGGAAATCGTTCCACTGTTCTACCTGCCGAACACCGCGATGTGCCAGAACGATCCTACCTGTAACAACACGCAGCACAAGGATCAGAACGGCAATGTGATTCCAATGGATAAAATCATCTGGAATCCCGCGACGTCCGCGCACAAAACGCTGGATGACTGGCAGCCTGGCGATGGCGTACGCCCGTACAAGCCGCTGGAACTGGCCGGTCGCAACGTTTTCATCCGTGAAGGTTGCTTCCTGTGTCACTCTCAGATGATCCGTCCGTTCCGCGATGAGAAGGACCGTTATGGTCACTACTCCATCGCCGAAGAGTCCATGTACGACCACACTTATCAGTGGGGCTCCAAGCGTACTGGTCCCGATCTTGCGCGTTTGGCTGGCAAGTACTCTGATGAGTGGCATCGTCGCCACCTGCGCTATCCGCGTGAAGTGGTTCCTGAGTCTGTGATGCCTAACTACTTCTGGCTGGAAAACAAGAAGGTGGATGTGGCTGAGACGGTAGAGACCATGAAGGTGTTGACCATTATGCCGTTCAACCCGGTTCCCAAGACCATCTATACCGACGCATACATTGCAGCAGCGCCGGCAGAGCTGGAAGGCAAGACCGACATGGATGCATTGATTGCATTCCTGCAGAGTCTGGGCAATCACGTCAAGTTCGAAGAAGGTGTGAACTACCGTGACTAAGCTGTTGGAACACTTTGGCATGGACGTCAATACCATGACGACGAACGATTGGCTGGGCGTATTCTTCGTCCTAGTTGCGGCGATCGGTATGGTGGTGACCTATGTCATGGTGTTCCGGCCGTCCAACAAGGATAAGTTCGATGCCCAGAGCCGGATGGCTCTGGACGACGACGACCCTATCAAACTGGGAGATAAATAAATGAGCGATAAACACGATGCAAGCAGCGTGCCGACAACAGGGCACGTCTGGGATGATGACTTGGGCGACTATATCAATCAGCCCCCCAAGTGGTGGATGCTGGGTTTGGCCGCAAGTGCAATCTGGGTTGTGGTTTACTGGTTGTACTACCCCTCCGTTCCGCTGTCGAATGGTGGTACATGGTTCAAGGGCGTTGGCGGTTGGACCGCGATTGGAGAAATGGAAGCGGACAAGAGCGTTGTGGATGAGGTTCGCAGCAAGTACGAGAACAAGCTGAAGGATATGACCCCGGCAGCGATTCTCGCTGACAGCGAGCTGTCCGAGTATGTGACTCGTTCCGGCAAGGTGTTGTTTGGTGACAACTGTGCTGCCTGTCACGGTCAGAATGGTGTCGGTACGCACGACAAGCAAGGTCTGTTCGCGCCTATTCTGAACGATGATGACTGGCTGTATGGTGGCACCATCGATACCATCTACGAAACCATCAAGGGTGGTCGCCAAGGCATGATGATGGCGCATGAAGGCATGCTGACAGATGCAGAAATCGACACGTTGGCCAATGCAGTGGCAGCCAGCAAGCCGACTTCTACACCGCTGTTTGCCGAGAAGGGCTGTACGGCTTGTCACGGTGAAGACGGCAAAGGCATCCAAGCCATGGGTTCTGCAAACCTGACTGACAGCGTCTGGCGCTTTGATGGTTCCGTCGAGGGCATCAAGTACACCATCAAGCATGGTGTGAACGCAGGGGTTGATGGTACTCGCGTTGCAGTGATGCCGGCCTTCGAGGGAGGCAAGCTGTCTGACGCAGAGATCAAGAAGCTGGCTGTCTATGTCTATAAGTTCGGTGGTGGTAAAGCCAACTAAGACTGTATCGATCTGCGCAGGGTGATTCCTGCGCAGACCTTTAGTTAAAGGAGAATTGCATGAATCACGATATGGTATTTTGGGGCGTCCTGGTCTGCCTGATCGGTGCCATCGCAGTGGTTGGCTGGCTGTTCTACATGGCATACCGCAACATGAACGACAAGAAATAACCGTAGCAGTATCGCGGTTTGAAGAGGAGGGCTCGCTCTCCTCTTTTTTATTTGTGCAAAATATCACTGAAACGAGAAACTCAAAGCAGTAGAATCGATGCGTTAAAAAAACAGCGCGGCCAGTTCAGTCGCAAAAGACAGGAGCAGGTATGAATCAGGAAGTCGAAAAGAAAGAGCCCGGAGAAGTTACCACCCTCTACCACGAGTTCGAAACGTGGACGGTGAATACTGGGGGGCAGACCATACATGCCAAGCGCATGCCTGGATTCTTCCGTTCACTCAAGGACAAAACACAACTGGCACTTTGGTTGCCATTCTTCCTGTTACCTTATCTGCGCTGGAATGGCAGTCAGGCGATTCTGTTTGATATCCAGCATCGGCAATTCAAATTCTTTAGTCTCACCGTTCTGCCACAGGATATTTGGATGCTTTCTTTGGTGCTGTTGGTCGCTGCAATGACTTTGTTTGCGACGACCTCAGTGGCCTCGCGGGTATGGTGCGGATTTTTCTGCTTCCAGACGGCATGGACGGATTGGTTCACCTGGATTGAAGAGAAGATCGAGGGCAACCCCACGGCACGACGCAAGCTTGATGAAGCGTCTTGGAGTTTTGACAAGCTGAAAAAGAAGATGGCGAAACATCTGGCATGGATGCTGCTATCGCTTCTCACCGGTATTAGCTTCTCGATCTGGTTCGTGGATGCATATCAATACTGGCATGACTTGATCAATTTGGAGCTGGCAACGGTCGGTTGGGTCGTCATTGTCATGTTCTTCTTCGGCACCTATATCTTGGCCGGTTTCCTGCGCGAGCAGACTTGTTTCTGGCTCTGTCCATATGCTCGCATCCAGGGAGTGATGTCCGACAATCAAACTATCCTGCCGACCTATGATTACAATCGTGGCGAACCGCGCGGCAAGATCCGCAAGAATGGCGAGGCGGTGGCGCAGCAAGGTGATTGCATCGATTGCTTCCAGTGCGTCCAGGTTTGCCCGACAGGTGTCGATATCCGCAATGGCCAACAACTGGGATGTATCACCTGTGGTTTGTGCATCGATGCCTGCGATGCGGTCATGGATAAGATCAACAAGCCACGAGGGTTGATTCGCTACGCATCTCTCGATGAATTGTCAGGGAAGCCCAAGAAGAAGATATATCAGCACCCGCGCACGTTGGTATATGTGAGCATCATTCTGATAGCGCTGATGGGCATCATCTGGGGACTGACGCATTTGGGTTCGATGACGCTGAACGTAGTTCATGAGCGTCAGCCTCTGTTCGTGGTCATGAGCGATGGAACCATCCAGAACAAGTTCGACTTCAAGGTTCTGAACAAGACAGACAGGGATCTGCACGTCAAGGTGACAGCAAGCGAAGGAGTGGCAGACCAAGTCATCATTGGAGTTGAACATAATCCGATCACGCATCACGGGCGCAGCACCTCGTTCACCGTATTCGTAAAGGCGCCAGTGAAAAACATCGCGCAGGATGCAGCACCAATCAAGTTCCGTGTCGAAAGCGTAGAGGATCCTTCCGTCTATGCCGAGTACGTGAGCAAGTTCTATGGCCCGGTGCGCTGAGGTGGTGACAGTATGATCTCCCAAAATCATAAGTCCGGTCTGCGCAACCCTTGGTTGCTCGGGTTGTTACTCCTCATCGTGCTGGTTTTGAGCGTGAATGCTGCATTCATCTGGTTCGCGACACATAACCATTCAGCGCTGGTCGATCGAGATTACAAGACCAAGGACCGCAAGACGAATGCAGAACTTCTCAGTGAGTTGGGGCATAAACAGGCATTGGGGTGGCAGACAACCATCAATAAGCCGCGCGAATTAGTACAGGGGCAAGCGACCATGTACGAAATCCATGTGCAGGATAAGGATGGCAAACCCGTGAGTGGCGAGATGTGGGTGGATTCTTATCGAGCGTCCGATGCAAGCAAGGATTTTGCAACTGACTTCAAGGAAGTAGCTGCCGGAGCTTATCAAGGTTATATCACTTTCCCACTGAAAGGCTATTGGGAACTGCACATCCACATCAAGCGCGGGAACGATGAATTCGCGGTTGATACGGAACGATTCATGGTGGCTGAAGCAACACCGTGACCTAATCGGCAATGTCATCAGGTCATCATGTAGTGACAGGCTGCTTTCACTGTAGCCTCCCCATTCCTGCGGATGTCGAGTTTGCATCGGATCTGGATGGCGCTAAGCGGCATTTCTGCTGCCTAGGATGCAAGTCCGTATGCGAGGCAATTTATGAGGCAGGTCTCCAAGGCTATTACCAGCGTACACCTGAAGGTGCGCTGCTGGGGCCGCCGCCGGAACCTCCCAAAGATATCGACATATATGACTTCGAAGAGATCCAGCAGGAATTCGCCACCTGTTCCGGCGAGCAGCGGAATATCCATTTATTGGTGGAAGGGATACATTGCGCTGCATGCGTGTGGCTGATCGAGCGGGGACTGAAGAAGGTGCCGGGCGTTATCTCGGCAGAAGTCAATCTGGCGGGCAAGCGCCTTCATCTGTGCTGGAACAATGATCAGAGCAAACTATCGGACATCATCAAGGCGCTGGTGAGGATCGGATACTCGGCTGTTCCATACGACCCTGAGAGCGCCGAAGGGGCAATCAAAAAAACGAATCGAGCGATGCTGTTTCGCCTGTTCTTTGCAGGCTTTGCGGCGATGAATATGATGTGGATTGCGATTGCACTGTACAGTGGTGCCAATCGCGATGAATTCCGCGCCTTCTTCCACTGGATGGGGTTGTTGCTGGCCACACCGACGTTGCTCTACTCAGGCTATCCTTTCTTCAGGGGGGCATTAGGGGGCCTGCGAGGCGGCCATCTGACGATGGACCTCCCCATTGCGATAGGACTTTCGGTCACCTATCTCTATTCGCTCTATGTGACACTCACTGACAATCAGCACGGTGAGGTTTATTTCGATACGGTCACCAATCTTACGTTCATTATCCTGATCGGGCGCTACCTTGAGGGGATGTTCCGGCACCAGGCCGTATCGGCGACCAAGCGACTGATGGAGTTGCAGCCACGCGTGGCGCTGGTGGTTAAGGATGGCCGAGAAGAGATGACGCCCATACGCGCCGTCAAGCCGGGCGACCATGTGCTGGTCAAGCCTGGCTACACCATTCCGGTTGATGGTGTCGTGCTGGTAGGCAGTAGTGCAATTGACGAAGCGATGCTGAGCGGTGAGTCACATCCGGTCCATAAGAACCCGGGCGACACGGTGACGGCCGGTACGGGCAATACGTCAGGTGCCTTGCTGGTCGAGGTGCGCAGCCAGATGCAGGATTCGACGCTGTCCAAGATCATCAGGCTGGTTGAGGAGGCACAAGCTTCGAAAGCGCCGATCCAGCGACTGGCTGACAGTATCGTGCCGTGGTTCGTCCTCGTCACGTTGTTATGTGCAAGTGCGACTTTCCTCATCTGGCAGGGCGAGAGCTTCGAACTGGCGCTGATGGCGGCGACCTCCGTACTCATTATCACCTGCCCATGTGCCCTTGGAATGGCGACGCCGATGTCCATTGCGGTGGCCTCTGGACTGGGGGCAAAACACGGGATCCTGGTGAAGAACGGTCTGGTGTTGGAAACCCTGTCCAGAGTGACCCACGTAGTTCTCGACAAGACCGGCACGTTGACGGAAGGTCGCATGAGTGTGGCTGCATTGAAGATGGCCGCAGGTGAACAGGTCGATGAGCTGATATCACTGGCGGCTGCTGCGGAGAGATTGAGCGAACATAGTGTCGGAAGGGCGATCGTCGAGTACGCAGAAGAGCTGGAATATGCCTACCGTGCTCGTGAAGTTGCAGATTTCCACGCTACGCCTGGCCTGGGTATCAGTGCCATGGTGGCGGGCAAGGAAGTTCGCTTGGGAAGTGCGAACTGGATAAAACAGGCGGCAATCGTCCTCGATGCGGAACTGCAACTTCAGGCCGAGCAGTGGGAAGGCATGGCGATGAGTTGTGTCTACATGTCCGTTGCCGGTCGACATGTCGCGATATTTGCCCTGGCAGACCGGCTACGGCCTGATGCGCAGCAACTGGTTGATGCTTTGCGCAGATCAGGGGTCGCAATGACGCTGCTCACTGGCGATCGCCGGCCGGTAGCAGAGGCGGTGGCACAGCAACTGGGGGGGCTGGAGGTTATTGCAGAAGTGCTGCCGCAAGATAAGGATCAGGTGATCCGCAGTCTGCAGGACAAGGGGCACATCGTGGCGATGGTCGGGGATGGCGTGAATGATGCGCCAGCATTGATCCGGGCGCATGTGGGTATCGCGCTGGGCTCAGGTACCGATGTCTCGGTGGAAAGTGCCGATATCGTGCTCATGCACAATGAATTGAGCAAGGTATTGCAGGCGACACAGCTATCCAGGCGCACCTTGCGCACCATCCGACAGAATATCGGCCTCTCTTTCATCTACAACCTCATCATGGTACCGTTAGCAATGATGGCTCAGGTCAGTCCCTTGGTGGCGGCCATCTCAATGCCCATCAGTTCGCTGATCGTAATCGGCAACGCGGCGCGTATCCGCACCTTGTTCAAAAAGTGAGACGACAATGGAAGTTATTTACAGCCTGATCCCGGGCATGATGTTCTTCGGTGTCCTGTTCGTCGTGATTCTGATCGTGGCCGTGAAAAAGGGCCAGTATGAGGATATGGAGGGAGGCGGACAGCGCATTCTGCTGGACGACGACGAGGAAATGATGCCGCACCCGCGCAGCAAGGCGGATGCGGTCAAGAGCGGGACTACTGAGTAAGGCGCTCGCCATCCGCCAGCAGCGGCTGGATCAGTTTGGAGAATTGTGCGGGTGTGACATATTGCAATACCGGCTTTTCATTGCCGCCTAAGGTGATATCCAAGCCATGCTGCGGATAGAGCCAGTGGACGGCGCCGCTCTTGTGTTCCTTGATGATCTGTTGCGGTTCACCAAAACGTTTCTTGAACAGCGCTTCATCTATCCTTACGCCCGGCATGTAGGTCAGGCTGCTGATAGGGGCGGCGCGCAATCTCTCCACATCCTCAGGCGTCAGTGTGATCTTCTTGCCGCTTCCCGTGCCGGCCATACGCAAGCCCCGTTCGTACATGGTATGCAGTTCCTGCTCTGGGATATCTGCAGTCAAGACGATACGAGAGCGCAGACCCGCCAGATTCACTTGCTCAAAGAAAACCTCAGCAGCCAACCTGCCTTCAGGTGATTTGAACAGGCTGGGTTCTGCTTGTTCCTTGAAGCGAATCTCAGCCTGTGCCGGTGTAGCAAGCCCCAAAGTCAGGCCAAAGATGCGCACCGAATCAGGCGTTGGATGCTCAATGTGCCAAGGCAGGTCTTCTTGTTCTGGCTTGTCGCCGGGAATGAGGAAGGCGCCGAAGATGACGACGAAGGAAAAAATCCCCACGCCCCAATAAATTTTCTTCTCCAAAGACATCGTAATTACTGGATAGAGGGTTGGCTGACGGAGGAAACGACATGCTTCGGCAGCTTGCTATGGCGAGCTTGATACATGGAGTCATTGCCCAATACGATCAATACAAGTAGGGATACCATGAACGGTAGCAGACCTGCGCCACCAAGCAGGGCAATCGTGCCGATCTTGGACCAGCCCATCATCTTGGAGAGCCAGAGGCCGGCGCTGATGAGCAGGCAGGTCGCTGTCAGCAGTAGCATGAAATGCTTGTTGCGTTTCTGGGCGACCTCCCAGTGTGCCTTCACGAAGATGGTATCTGAGCTTGCAGCGACCGCACGTGCTTTTAACAGGATGTAGGCGGTAATGGAGAACGAAACGAAGGGGACGACTAATACCAGCAGTGGGAAGGTGCTGAATACCCCGAAGGTCGAGGCGAATACCAATATGTGATTGAACACAAGGTTGATCAGAAATATCTCGTGTGGCCACTTGGCTCGGATGATTTCATCGGGTGTGGCGTGATATTTTTCGCTCATGGTGGGATACCTCGGAAAACAAACGTGGGGCGCAGGATACCTATTCTGTGCGGTTGTAGGAATAATATTTTATTTGTTGACTAATTCCCTAAGCCTTGGCAAAGAGAGAATTTCTACTGAGCGTGCTTTGACCTGAATCAGTCCTTCCTCCTGAAAATGGGAGAAGGTGCGGCTGACGGTCTCCAGCTTCAGCCCAAGGTAGCTGCCGATATCGAGGCGTGACATGCGCAGACGCAACTGGGTGGGTGACATGCCATGGATGGCATTACGCTGTGACATATTGAGCAGGAATGCGGCCAGCCGTTCTTCTGCACGCATCGACCCCAGCAATAACATGATGCCCTGGTCGCGCACGATCTCACGACTCATGATTTTGTGCAGATGATGCTGCAGGCAGGGGATGTCCCGACTCAGTTCCTCCAGTCGCGCGTAGGGGAGCTCGCAGACCTCGCTTTCTTCCATTGCGACCGCTTCGCACGGATGGACCTCGGAGCTGATGGCATCCAAACCGATGATTTCACCGGCCATGAGAAAGCCGGTGACCTGCTCGCGGCCGTCTGCATTTAGAACGCGGGTCTTGAATGAACCGCTACGTATCGCATAGAGGGATTTGAAGCGATCTCCCGAGCGGTACAAGTAATCACCGGTGGCATAACAGTGCTTGTGGTGAGTGAGTTCTTCAACGCGCGCCATCTCTTCCGGGGAAAGATCCGCCGGCAGGCAAAGTTCTCGGAGGTTACAGTTGGAACACGCAACTCGTAGCCGCGCATGCTCCAGTGCATTGATATCGTTCAAAGCCACATCTTCAGCAGGGTTGATGGGGGCTTATTTTGACATATATCAAGCCAAGCAGGCATTAAACTGGCATAGTTACGCCCTTGCTTGGGGAGGAGAGATGAACGAAGCGGTGAATCAACTGGTGGTGGACCTGGAGCTGATACGCAGGCTGGATAAAAACGGTCCACGATACACATCCTATCCGACTGCGGACCGCTTTGTTGAAGCATTCAATGCAGAAAGTTACAGCCATTGGGTGCAGAAGCGCCAAGTGGGTGGGATCGGGCGTCCATTGTCGCTTTATATCCATATCCCATTCTGTAACACACTATGTTTTTACTGCGCCTGCAACAAGGTCATTACCAAGGATCGCAGCAAATCGGCCGAATATGTGCGCTATCTGCTCAAAGAGATGGCCTTGCAGGCGCGGTTGTTGGGTGAAGCACAGGTTGTTGAGCAGCTCCACTTTGGTGGTGGTACGCCGACCTTTCTGAGCGATGATGAAATTCGTGAGTTGATGGCGGGCATACGCCAGCATTTCAAATTGGTCGAAGATGGTGAGTATTCGATTGAAATTGATCCGCGCAAGGTGAGTAACGAAACCATTGCTCTGCTCGGAGGGGTCGGGTTCAACCGTATCAGTGTCGGCGTGCAGGACTTCGACGATGAAGTACAGAAAGCCGTTAATCGCATCCAGAGTGAAGAAGAGACGGTGCGCATTATCAAGGCAGCTCGTGCCAATGGTTTCAAATCGGTCAGTATCGACCTGATTTACGGTCTGCCCAAGCAGACTCTGGAAGGTTTTGGGCGGACTCTGGATCGGGTGATCGCCGCCGATCCGGATCGATTGTCGATTTACAACTACGCGCACATGCCCACCATCTTCAAGCCGCAACGACGCATCCATGAAGAAGATTTGCCGGCGCCGCAAGTGAAGCTGGATATCCTGAGCATGGCGGTGAACAAACTCACCAAAGCTGGCTACGTGTATATCGGCATGGACCATTTCGCCAAGCCCGAAGATGAGCTGGCCGTGGCCCAGCGTCAGGGCAGGTTGCACCGTAACTTCCAAGGATATTCGACCCACTCCGATTGCGATCTGGTGGCATTGGGCGTCAGCGCCATCGGCAAGATCGGCCCGACCTACAGCCAGAACTACCGCGAGTTGGAGCCTTACTACGATGCGCTGGAGCGCGATGAGTTACCTATCATGCGCGGACTCGAGCTCAATGCCGACGATCTGGTGCGGCGTGCCATCATCCAGGCACTGATGTGCCATTTCGAGATATCCAAGGAATCATTCAATATCTCTTACCTGATCGACTTCGATAAATATTTCGCGCCGGAAATGCAAGAGCTGCAAGAGTACGCGCGTGAAGGCTTACTCGAACTGTCGCCGCAGTGGATCACAGTCACCCCTAAGGGGCGCATGCTGATCCGCAACATTTGCATGGTGTTCGATAAATATCTGCGTACCCGGCAGGAACATGCGCGCTATTCGAAAGTGATCTGAGCAATAACTTACAATGACGTACCGCGCTTTGAGCAGCGGTATGGTAGTAACAGGGAGGACGCCCGATTCGGGCTTACACATGGCGATAAAAGTAGACGATTTCCGACTCAAGCTCGGTCAACACGAGCTGGTTCCTATCATGATCGGCGGCATGGGTGTCGATATCTCCACCGCTGACTTGGCGTTGGAAGCTGCGCGCCTGGGCGGTGTCGGTCATATCTCCGATGCAATGATGCCAACGGTGTCTGACAGACGATACGACACAGGATTCGTCAAAGAAAAGCTGCAACAGTATAAGTACAACATCGATAATGCCGACAAGGCTGCCGTCAAGTTCGATCTGGGGCACATCGAAGAATCGACCCGTCTGCATGTCAGCAAGACGATGGCGCGCAAGCGCGGCGATGGCATGGTGTTCATCAACGTCATGGAGAAACTGACCATGAATGCACCGCGGGAAACTCTGCGTGTGCGGCTGCATGCGGCGTTGTCCGCCGGGATTGACGGCATCACGTTGGCGGCAGGTTTGCACCTCGGCTCCTTTGCATTGATGGAGGATCACCCGCGCTTCCGCGATGCCAAGCTCGGCATCATCGTTTCCTCGGTGCGTGCCTTGCAGTTGTTCCTGCGCAAGAACGCCAAAGGTGGGCGTCTGCCGGATTACATCGTGGTGGAAGGCCCCTTGGCTGGCGGTCATCTGGGGTTCGGCATGGATTGGGCGAAATACGATCTGCGTACCATCGTGAACGAGATCCACGCCTACCTGCGCGAAGAACAATTGGCGATCCCGGTTATTCCGGCTGGTGGCATCTTCACCGGCAGTGACGCGGCGTCTTTCCTGCAAGAAGGTGCGGGGGCGGTGCAGGTGGCAACACGCTTCACCATCGCAGAAGAATGTGGGTTGCCAGCCGATGTAAAGCAGGAATACTTCAAAGCCAACGAGGACGACATCGAAGTCAATGGTACGTCGCCGACCGGCTATCCGATGCGCATGTTGAAGAGTAGCCCCTCCATCGGTTCAGGCATCCGTCCAGGCTGCGAGTCCTATGGCTATCTGCTGGATGCGAACGGGCGCTGTGATTATATCGACGCCTATAATCGCGAGGTCGCCGCCCATCCTGGCGACAAGAAGATCGCTGTGTTCGATAAGACCTGCTTGTGCACGCATATGCGCAACTTTAAATGCTGGACCTGCGGTCAGACCACCTACCGTCTCAAGGATACGACCCGAAAGCTGGCTGATGGCAGTTATCAGGTGCTCAGTGCCGAGCATATCTTCGAGGATTACCAGTACAGTACCGACGGCAAGATCGCCTTGCCGGATTGATTCCTCAGTAACCCGCGCATACGCTGCAATGCGGGTCGCGTGCCAGCCGCATCACGCGTGGTTGCATGGTGCGCGCATCCAGAGTGAGCAGCTTGCCTTGTAGCGTGCCTTCCATGCCCGCCAGTACTTTCAATGTTTCTGCGGCTTGCATGCTGCCGATGATACCTACCAGTGGCGCGAACACCCCCATCACTGCACAGCGGGTCTCCTCGGCTTCGGTATCCTCCGGATACAGGCAGTTGTAGCAAGCTACTTCCGGCCGGCGGAAATCGAATACCGTCACCTGCCCTTCGAAGCGCGTGGCTGCGCCGGAGACCAGCGGTTTGCCTTGCGACAGGCAGGCTCGGTTGAGGGCATATCGGGTGACGAAATTATCGCTGCAATCCAGCACTACATCGGCCGTGGAGACCAGCTCGGCCAGACGTTCACCAGTCGCACGCTCTTGTAGCGCGCTGACCTGGACGTCGGGATTGAGCGCATGCAGGGTGCGCTGTGCGGAGTGCACCTTGGCCATGCCGACGGTGTCGCTGCGGTGGGCGATCTGGCGTTGCAGATTGGTCAGGTCCACCGTGTCGTGGTCGCACAGTGTCAGGGTGCCGATGCCGGCCGCCGCCAGGAACATCGCAGCGGGAGAGCCGAGGCCGCCGGCACCGATGATCAGCACATGGGCATCCACGAAGGCCTGCTGGCCTTCGATGCCGATCTCGGGAAGCAGGATGTGGCGGCTGTAACGCAGCAGCTGGTGGTCATCCATGCCGCTATTTGTGCTTGCCAGGCTCTTGGGGCAAATCGACGTGATCGCCGTGAGGATGTTGTTCGTATGCCTTGATGAAGACTTCCTGCGCATTGTTCTTGGTGCGAGGTTCCGGGGTCTTCAGATTGTGGTACTGCACATCTTCGCAATAGTGGTAGAGCGTGTTGCGCAGGCGTTCCAGCAGGCTGTAGTTGAAGTGGAAACCTTCGCGCTGCAAAGCCTTTTGCAAGCCTTCCAGGGAGTAATGCTCCACGCTGTATCGGATACGCAAAGTATTGGGTTTCGCGCCACGCTCGACCTCGAGATTGCGCAGCCCACTAAGCAGCAGGTAGGCCTGCTCCAGCTGGTCAGCCGGCGCCGCCGTGAACGTCAGGATGCGTTCTTTTTTCAGCTCGAACGGATTCATCGTCATTTACCTCGCAGGATGCTCATTCCCTTCAGCAAGTTCAATGCCTGATTCAACTGATAATCGTTTTTGGCTCCGAACTCCCCGACCTCGGTCTTGTCGTTGGCTTCCTCCTTGTCGGATGCTTTGCGTTGCGGATGTTGCGTCTCTTCACCCGGCTTCAGTTGGCTGTTGCTGAGATGGTTATCCAGATCCGCCTCACGCAGGCGCAACGTACGATCGAAAGTGGCCGTCGCCGGATCCTCGACCACGATGTCGGGCTCGATGCCCTTGGCCTGGATGGAGCGGCCGCTCGGTGTGTAATAACGCGCCGTGGTCAGTTTGATCGCAGTGTTGTTGCCCAATGGCAGGATGGTCTGCACCGAACCTTTGCCGAAGGTCTGGGTGCCCATGATGACTGCGCGTTTGTGGTCTTGCAGGGCGCCGGCCACGATCTCCGAAGCGGATGCAGAGCCACCGTTCACCAGTACCACCAAGGGGACGCTGGCATATTCGCCCGGTAGTTCCTTGAGATAGTCCGGCTTGTCGCCGCGCAGGTAATAGTCGGGGCTGGCCAGCAAGCGCATGCGGGCATCATCGGTGCGCCCTTCGGTATAGACCACCAGCGCATCCTTGGGCAGGAACGCAGCCGAGACGCCGACAGCCGCAGTCAGCAAACCGCCCGGATCGTTGCGCAGATCGAGCACCAGACCTTGCAACGGGGCTTTATTCAGCTTACGCAGGTTTTCCAGCGCGCTGGCGAGGTTCTCGCCGGTATGCTCCTGGAACTGCGTGATGCGTACAAAGCCGTAGCCGGGTTCCACCAGTTTGGATTTGACGCTCTGCACCTTGATCACGGCGCGTACGATATTCACTTCAAACGGCTTGGGTTGGCTCTTGCGTACCACCGTCAGGCGGATGCTGCTGCCGGGTTTGCCGCGCATGCGTTTGACTGCATCGTTCAGGGTCAGCCCTTTCACCAGGGTGTCATCCAGCTTGATGATCAGGTCGCCACTCTGGATGCCGGCGCGGAAAGCCGGGGTGTCTTCGATGGGGGAGATGACCTTGACCAGACCGTCCTCCATGCCGACTTCGATACCCAGGCCGCCGAACTCCCCTTGGGTGCCGACTTGCAGTTCTTTGAAGGCGTCGGCATCGAGATAGGCAGAATGCGGATCAAGTCCGGAGAGCATGCCATTGATGGCTTCGGTAATCAGCTTTTTGTCGCTGACCGGTTCCACATAGTCGCTCTTGATGCGGCCGAACACTTCGGAGAACGCGCGCAGCTCTTCCACGGGCAGGGGCAGCGGCATCTCTTTCTCGGCCAGAGCGGAGAAGTGCAAACTGACGGTGACGCCAGCCAGCAGGCCGATGACGACCAGGCTCATTTCCTTGAAGCGCAGACTCATATCTCAGGATTCCTTATGGATGCTTGACCCAGGGCGCGGGATTGAATGGTTGCCCCCGGTAACGTAATTCAAAGTATAAACCGGAATCTTCATTGCCGCCGCTGTTGCCCACGCTGGCGACGATATCTCCGGTCTGCAAGGTGTCGCCGACCTGCTTGTACAGCGTCTCGTTATTGCCGTACAAACTCATGTAGCCCTGGCCGTGGTCGATGATGAGCAGGTTGCCATAGCCGCGCAGCCAGTCGGCGTACACCACGCGGCCGGCAGCCACAGCCAGCACCGGCTGGCGTGCGGCAGCACGCACGAACCAGCCGGTCCAGCCGAGTTTGCTTTCCGGGCGCTGGTCGCCGAAACGATTGCCGACCTTGCCGTTCACCGGCAGTGTCAGTTTGCCCTTGAGGGCAGCGAAAGGGGCTCCGTTGCCTGCGCTGGGGACTTGCGACAGTTCATCCACCAAGTGGCGCAGGCGTGCCTCATTGCGCCGCAGGCGCGCCATCTCGTTGCGCTGTTGCTTCAATTCAAGCGAGATGCGTTGCAGGGTCTTGCGGCGGGAGGCCTGTTCGCGCTCCAGTTTGGTCAGTTCTTGCTGCGCCTGTTGCTGCAAGTGGGCGATCTCGCTGCGTTTGTCGCGTGCCGCGACGGTCACCTCGCGCAGTGCCTGCATGTTGTCGTGCAGGCCTTGCATCAGCGCGGCACGTTCCTGGGCGATGTAATCGTAATAGTGCAGCTCGCGGGCGATCAGGTTGGGGTCTTCGTTGTTGAGGAGCAGCTTGAGATAGTCCTGGTCGATGCCGCCGATGTACTGGCGATACAGCAAACGACCCAGCAGGGATTGTTGCTCGCGGTAATCGGTGCTCAGTGCTTCGCTGCGTTGTTGCAGGCGTGCCAGTTCGCGGTCCGCTTCGCGGCGTTGTTGCGTGACTTGGGCCAGGCGGCGGTTGCTGTCGCTGATCGCGCGTTCCGAATCGCGCAAGGCATCGGCGGCTTCGGAGCGCGATTCATTGGTGCGTTCGAAAGATTGCTGGATCTTGTTGAGGCGTTCGCGCAGCCGCTCCAGATCGGCCTGCTGCGATGCCTGCGCGCCGGTGGAGAGGCAGAGCGCGAACGACAGGCACGACAGCAGGCGCCGGATCACTTGAAGCGGATCAGCGAATGGCCGGTCATTTCCGGCGGTTGTGGCAGGCCCATCATGGACAGCAATGTCGGAGCGACATCTTTCAGGGCGCCGCTACCGATGGGAGCCATCTCGGCCGGGCGGCCGATGTACAGGAACGGCACATGGTTCAGGGTGTGTGCCGTATGGGCCTGGTTGGTGCTGCGGTCCAGCATCTGTTCGGCATTGCCGTGGTCGGCGGTGATCAGCACTTCGCCGCCGGCTTCCAGCATCGCTTGCACCACGCGGCCGATACAGACATCCAGAGCTTCGACGGCTTGCACGGCGGCTTCCATCACGCCGCTGTGGCCGACCATGTCGCCGTTGGCGTAATTGCACAGGATGGCTTGATACTGCCCGCTGCGGATGGCCTCTACCAGCTTGTCGGTCACTTCATAGGCACTCATCTCGGGCTTCAGGTCGTAGGTCGCGACCTTGGGCGAGGGTACCAGGATGCGGTCCTCGCCCGGATACGGCTGTTCGCGTCCGCCACTGATGAAATAGGTGACATGCGCATATTTCTCGGTCTCGGCGATGCGTAACTGCTTCAGGCCGAGATTGGAGAGGTATTCGCCGATGCCGTTGTGGATGGCTTCGGGGCGGAAGGCGCAGGGCAACTGGAAATCTTCGCCATAGCTGCTCAGCGTGGTGAAGTTGGCCAGCTTGGGGAAACAGGCGCGGGGGAAGCCGTCGAACTGCGCCTCGGTCAAGGCGCGCGTGATCTCGCGCGCGCGGTCGGCGCGGAAATTCATGAATACGGCTACGTCGCCATCTTCCATCGCCACCGGGGTGCCGATCGTGGTGGCGTGCACGAACTCGTCGTTCTCGCCGCGCGCATAAGCGGCTTGCAGTCCGGCTTGTGCATCTGGCGCGGAGAACGCTGCCTTGCCTTGGGTCAGCAAGTCGTAGGCTTGTTGCACGCGGTCCCAGCGGTTGTCGCGATCCATGGCGAAATAGCGGCCGACCAGGCTGGCGATGCGACCGCCGCCCAGTGCGTCGCACTTTTCCTGTAGCAGTTGCAAGGAACCGGCCGCGCTGCGCGGCGGGGTGTCGCGACCATCGAGGAAGGCGTGCACATAGACTTTCTGCAGCCCGGCGCGCACGGCCATCGCCAGCATGGCGTGGATGTGCGCCTCGTGGCTGTGCACCCCGCCCGGCGAGAGCAGGCCGAGGATATGCAGGGCGCCGCCATGCTGTTTGGCCGATGCAACGGCTTGTACCAGCGCCGGGTTGGTGTCGAAGCTGCCGTCCTCGATGGCCAAGTCCACTTTGGTCAGGTCCTGGTAGACGATGCGGCCGGCGCCGATGTTGAGGTGGCCGACCTCGGAGTTGCCCATCTGTCCGTTGGGCAGGCCGACATGCAGCTCGGATGTATTGATCAGCGTGTGCGGGTACTCACGCCACAGTCGGTCCCAGTTCGGCTTGCGTGCCTGCACCACCGCATTGAAATCGGCATCCTCGCGATAGCCGAAGCCATCGAGGATGAGCAGAAGAACGGGAGTGACGGTGGGGGTGGTACGGTCGGTCATGCTGGCTTTTTTTCCAAAATTGTCAGAATATGAGCAGTTGCTAATTTAGCTGCTGCGCGTAAAGCAGGCGCGGGCGCTATTTTAGCCGATTTCACCGGGGCGCACGCCCCGCATCCGGGAGGGGAGGACATGGGGAACAAACTGATCGACAGGGATGAAGACATCCTGCTGGCCGCACAGGCGATGAAGGCCATCGCCCATCCGTTGCGGCTCAAGGTGCTGTGCGTGCTGAGCGACGGCGAATTGAGCGTGCAGGAGATCGTGGACAGCGTCGGCACTTCACAAAGCAATATCTCGCAACATCTGGGCATCCTGCGTGACAAGGGGGTGCTGACCACGCGCAAGGATGCCAACCGTGTCTATTACCGCATCGGCGACCCGCGCACCGTCAAGCTGGTGGGTATGATGCGCGACGTGTTCTGCTCCATCTGACGTCCATTTGACCTAGTGAATAACTAGGTCTTGTCACCGCATATTAGAATTTGCTAATATGCAAGACATTCAATTCCAGTGAGGTGTGACATGAAGCGTGATTCCGGTTTGTTGCTGGGCCTGTCGGCCGTGATGTTCGCTGCCACGGTGCATGCCGCTGAGCCACTGGCCACCGCCCCGGTGCAATATCGCGAGGTCGAGCAGACCTATAGCATCGACGGCGTGGTCGAGGCGGTACGCCAATCCACCGTGTCGGCGCAGATCTCCGGGCGCGTGAAGGGCATCTTCTTCGATGTGGGTGACCGCGTGAACCAGGGGCAGGTGATCCTCAAGATCGACGAGCGCGAGGCCGAGCAGGCACTGGCTGGTAGCCGTGCGCAGCTGTCGCAGGCACAAGCGGCATTGTTGAATGCGCGCCTCAACTACGAGCGTTCGCAAGAACTGTTCAAGCAGAAATTCATCAGTCAGGCTGCGCTGGACAAGGCCAAGGCGGATTACGAGATGGCCAAGGCCCAGGCCGATGCCAGCGAAGCCGGCGCCGAGCAGTCCGCCCTGGCACAGAGCTATACCTCGGTGATCGCGCCGTACGGCGGCGTAGTGTCGGCCAAGATGGTCGAGCTGGGCGAGATGGTGACCGTAGGCAAGCCCTTGATGACCGGCTTCGATCCGTCGCAGATGCGCGTGATCGCCAATGTGCCGCAAGACAAGTTGAAGGACATCGGCACGCATCCGCAAGTGAGCGTGGAAGTGCCGTCGTTGAACCGCTGGATCAAGGCCGCCAGTGTCACCGTGCAGCCGTCGGCCGACCTGCGTACGCATAGCACGCCGGTGCGCGTCGATCTGCCGGCCAATCAGCCCAACCTCTATCCCGGCATGTTCGTGCGTACCCATTTCGTGGTGGGCAAAGAGAACAAGATGCTGATCCCGGCCAGCGCCGTCGTGCGCCGTAGCGAAGTGGTGGCGGTGTATGTAGTCGACGACAAAGGTATGCCGCGTCTGCGCCAAGTGCGCCTGGGCGAAGAGAACGCCCAGGGCGAAGTGGAAGTACTGGCCGGCCTGAATGTGGGCGAGCGTGTGGCAAGTGAAGCGGTCAAGGCCGGCATGGTCGCCACGGAGATGAAGCGATGAGCATGGGCGTATCCGGACGTATCGCGCGCATCTTCCTGCATTCGCAGATGACGCCGTTGCTGGCGCTGGTCGCCATGCTGCTCGGCATCTTCGCGGTGGCAGTGACGCCGCGCGAGGAAGAGCCGCAGATCAACGTGACCATGGCCAATGTGCTGATCGCCTATCCCGGCGCGTCGGCGCAGGACGTGGCCAACACCGTGGCGACGCCGGCGGAACAGGTGTTGTCGCAGATCGCTGGCGTGGATCATGTGTATTCCGTGTCACAGCCCGGCATGGCTGTACTCACCGTGCAGTTCAAGGTGGGCGAGGAGCATGTGCCGTCGCTGGTCAAACTGTATGACGTGATCCTGTCGCATGCCGACTGGCTGCCGTCCACGTTGGGCGTAGCACAGCCGATCATCAAGGCCAAGGGGATCGATGATGTGCCGGTGCTGGCGCTGACCCTGTGGCGCGACCACGCGGCCGGCAATGCCGTAGCGCTGTCACAAGTGGCGCATGCCATCGAAGCCGAACTGAAGCGCGTGCCGGGCACACGCGAAGTGAGCACCTTGGGGGCCACGCCGCGCGTGGTGCGCGTGCTGCTCGATCCCGAAGCGCTCAACGCGCATCAACTCTCGGTGCAGGAAGTGCGTGCCGCATTGCAGGCCTCCAACGTCTCGCAGAGCGCCGGTACCTTGGTGCAGAGCAATCGCGAAGTACTGGTGCAGACCGGTACTTTCCTCAGCGATGCGCGCGAGGTGAGCCAACTGGTGGTGGGGGTGACCAACGGCAAGCCGGTGTTCCTGCGCGATGTGGCCGAAGTGCGTGACAGTGCCGATCAACCCAAGAGTTACGTCTGGCTGGGCACCGGTGCGGCAGCCAGCGATAAGGGCATTGCGGCTCAGGGTGAGTTTGGCGCGGTGACCCTGGCCGTGACCAAGAAGCCAGGCGAGAACGCGGTGGAAGTCGCCGACAAACTCATTCAGCGCATCGACGAATTGAAGGGCAGTGTGATCCCGGACGACGTGCAGGTGACCATCACCCGCAACTACGGCGAAACCGCCAACGACAAGGCGATGAAGCTGATCAAGAAGCTGTTCTTCGCCACCTTTGCAGTGGTGGCGCTGGTGTGGTTCGCACTGGGACGGCGCGAAGCGTTCATCGTCGGCGTGGCGGTGTTGCTGACGCTGGCGGTGACGTTGTTCGCCTCCTGGGCGTATGGTTTCACGCTGAATCGTGTGTCGCTGTTCGCGCTGATCTTCTCCATCGGCATTCTGGTGGATGACGCGATCGTGGTGGTGGAGAACATCCATCGCCGGCGCGAACTGTCGCAGCATCAGCCGCTGTCCGAGATCATTCCCGAGGCGGTGGATGAAGTGGGCAGCCCGACCATTCTGGCTACGCTGACCGTGATCGCCGCGCTGCTGCCCATGGCATTCGTGAGCGGCTTGATGGGGCCGTACATGAGTCCGATCCCGATCAATGCCAGCATGGGCATGTTGATCTCGCTGGCCATCGCCTTCATCGTCACCCCGTGGCTGGCGCACAAGTTCGCCGGCGCACACCACGCGGTGGTGGCGAACGAGGAAGATACTCCCATCGCGCGCTTTTTCCGGCAGAAGCTCGGCCCGTTCCTGAACAAGGAGCATGGCAAGGGTGCGCGCCGCAAGCTGTGGCTGGCCATCCTCGGCGGATTGCTGTTCGCCGTGTCACTGGCGGTAGTCAAGCTGGTGGTGCTGAAGATGCTGCCGTTCGACAACAAGTCGGAGTTCCAGGTGGTGGTGGATATGCCGACCGGTACCGCCGTGGAGCAGACCGCTGGCGTGATGCGCGAGATCGGGGTCTATCTGGCGAGCGTGCCGGAAGTGACCGATTACCAGGCTTATGCCGGAACCGCTTCGCCCATCAACTTCAACGGTCTGGTGCGACAGTACTATCTGCGCAGCGCGCCAGAGCAGGGCGACATCCAGGTCAACCTGCAAGACAAGCACAAGCGCGATCGCAGCAGCCACGAGATCGCCACCTCGGTGCGTGAGCCGATCGAAGCCATCGCCCAGCGCTGGGGCGCCAAGGTCAAAGTGGTCGAAGTGCCGCCCGGCCCGCCGGTGATGTCGCCCATCGTGGCTGAGATCTACGGCCCCGAATATGCCGGTATGCGTGAGGTGGCCGGTAAGGTGAAGGAGCAGTTCAAGGCAACAGCGGACATCGTCGGCATCGACGATACGGTGAGTGAAGCCGCCCCCAAGATGGTGTTGCGCGTGATGCAGAGCAAGGCGGCCTTGCTGGGCGTGGCACAGCGCGACATCGTGGATGCGGTACAGATCGCACTGACCGGGCAGGATGTGACGGCGCTGCACGATCTGGATGCCAAATATGCGCCGCCGCTGCGCCTCAGCCTGCCAGTGGAAAAACGCAGCCGTATCGACGATGTTCTGAAACTCAAGGTGCGTTCGCGTGACGGTGCGCTGGTGCCGCTGTCCGAAGTGGTGCAGGTGGTGAAAGCCGAACGCGACTATCCCATCTATCACAAGGACCTGCTGCCGGTGGTGTATGTCACCGGCGACATGGCCGGCGATCTGGATAGTCCGCTGTATGGCATGTTCGCCATCAACGGCAAGACCTCGGACATGGCACTGAGCGAGGGCGGCACGCTGGAGAGCTACTTCTTCCACCAGCCCTCCGATCCGTATGCCGGCTATGCCATGAAATGGGATGGCGAATGGCAGGTCACCTATGAGACTTTCCGCGATATGGGCATCGCCTACGGCGTGGGGCTGATCTTGATCTATCTGTTGGTGGTGGCGCAGTTCAAGAGCTACGTGGTGCCGCTGGTGATCATGGCGCCCATCCCGCTCACCGTGATCGGCGTGATGCCGGGGCATGCCTTGTTCGGTGCGCAATTCACCGCCACCTCCATGATCGGCATGATCGCGCTGGCTGGCATCATCGTGCGCAACTCCATCCTGCTGGTGGACTTCATCAACCTGCAATTGCGCGATGGTATAGACCTGCAGCATGCAGTGGTGAATGCGGCGGCGGCGCGCGCCAAACCCATCCTGCTGACCGGTCTGGCCGCCATGCTGGGGGCGCTGTTCATCCTGGATGACCCGATCTTCAATGGTCTGGCGCTGGCCTTGATCTTCGGCATCCTGGTCTCCACCTTGCTCACGCTGGTGGTGATCCCGGTGCTGTATTACGCCACCCTGTACAAAAAATTCCCGTAAACTGAACAAGGAGTAATGAAATGAATGCAGAACGTATCGTCCGTATCGTCGCCGGTTTCTTTGTGATGCTGTCGCTCGCGCTGGGCGCGCAGGCCAGTCCGCTGTTCGTCAGCGAATACTTCCTGCTGTTCACCGCCTTCGTCGGCCTGAACCTGTTCCAGAGCGGCTTCACACAGTTCTGTCCCTTGAACAACATCCTCGCCAAACTTGGTGTCAAAGGCTCTTGCTGAAAACAGAACATAGTTCCTCTCTGCGCATGACCCACATCAGTCTGGCCCTGGTCGGCCTGATGTGGGTCTTGCCTTTTCTGTATTACCGCCACGCGTACCCCATCACCACCTTCTATCAGGAATGGGGTGCGGCGGTACTGGGGCTGGGCGCGCTGCCGCTGTTGTTGATGCGGCGTTACTGGCACGCGCCGCAAGTACCCGGCATCGTGTTGTTGCCAGTGGGACTGATGCTGCTGATGCTGGTGCAGTATCTGCTCGGTCGTATCGTCCACTTCGACCAGGTGCTGCTGTTGTCGCTGTACCTGATGTTCGCCGCTTTGCTGTTGATGCTCGGCGCCCGTCTGCGCGAAGAGTTGGGTTGGCCGCTGCTGGCGATGGTGCTGGCGGCGTGCCTGCTGGTCGGCGCCGAACTGAACGCCTTGGCCGGGATATTGCAGCACTACCGCTGGCATACCTTCCTCGATCCGGTGGTCACGGTGAAAGTGTCGCAGCAGGTGTTCGGCAACATCGCGCAGCCCAACCATTTCGCGAACTACGTCGCGTTGGGGTTGATCTCGCTGGGCCTGCTGTGGCAGCGCCTTGCCTGGCGCCGCTGGCTGGTCACGTTGCTGGCGTTGCCCTTGTTGTTCGTGCTGGTGCTGTCCGGCTCGCGCAGCGGCGGGCTCTATCTGTTGGGCGCTTTGGCGCTGGCGTGGTGGTGGCAGCGTCGCCTGCCGGTGATGCGGCCCATGTTGCGTTACGTCGCTTGGTTGTGTATCGGTTACATCCTGATGCATGGCGTGGTGCAGTTGCCCTGGATGCAGGGGGCCACGGGCACTGTCATCGCCAGCGATCGCTTGTTCAGTCAAGCGGGTACCAGCAGCATCCGTCTGCGCCTGTGGCATGAGGCTGCGTTGATGTTCGCCGGCTTCCCGTTGTTGGGGGCGGGCTTTGGGCAGTTCGCCTATCAGCATCTGCAACTTGCCAGCGAATTGCGCGATCCGTTGATGGTGGGCTTGTACAACAACGCGCATAACATCGTGATGCAACTTGCCGCCGAAGGGGGGCTGGCTGGTTTGCTGGTGTTGTTCGCCACCTTGGGGCTGTGGGCGCGTCATGTGCTGCGGCGTAGCGAAGAACATGTGCTGGAACGCTGGTGGGCCATCATGCTGTTGCTGGTGCTGGCCATCCATTCGCTGCTCGAATATCCGCTGTGGTACCAATATTTCATCGGCATCGCCGCCATCCTGCTGGGGGCGCTGGATGGGCTGGCCTATCGTCTCGAATTGCAGCGCGTCGGCCGCATGACGCTGGCAGTCATCCTGGTCATGGGGGCGTTGTCGTTGTGGAACGCCTGGCAGGCCTATCGGCATCTGGAACGTTCCATGGTCTACCGCAGTGCCGCCGGACAAGCCGAACAGGCGCGCGACGAACTGGTGGCGGTGCTCGACTATCCCTTGTTCAATGGCTATGCCGAGTTGTTCATCGCGCACATGATGGTGGCGGACGAGGCGCGGCTGGCCGACAAGCTGGCGCTCAACACCCGTGCACTGCGTTACATCCCCACCGGGACCAACAGCTATCACCAGGCCATGCTGCTGGCCCTGTCAGGCGCTGCGGAACAGGCTGAGGCGCAGTTGGTCAGGGCGGTGTGGTGCTATCCGGCTGCCTATACGACAGCGCGCGCTGAAATGGAGGCATTGGCTGCGCGGCATCCCGCGCAGATGCAGCCTCTGCTAGAATCTGCGGCCCGGAATTATGAGGAGTATCAACGTGCAGTTCCTGCTCGATAACCTGTTCACCGTATCGATCACCCTGATCAGCGGCTACATGCTGTTCTGGAGTTATTTCGGCAATCGCATCCTGGGCATCAAGGAAGTGGACACCGCACAGGCCATGAACCTGATCAACCGCGAGGATGCTTTCTTGCTCGATGTGCGCGAGCAGAGCGAATACGACGGCGGTCACATCATCAACAGTCGTCTGATCCCCGCCGGCAAGCTGAAGGATCGCGTGGGCGAGCTGGAGAAGTATCGCGACAAGCCGATCATCGTAGTGTGTCGTAGCGGCAACCGTGCCACGCCCATCACCTCCTGGCTGGGCAAACAAGGGTTCGCCAAGACCTATCTGCTGACTGGTGGCGTGCTGGCCTGGCAAAAAGCCAAACTGCCGTTGCAGAAAAAGAAGTAGGAGGCGCGCATGGCCCACATCGTGATGTACTGCACCGAAGTCTGCCCCTACTGCGTGAATGCAGAGCGCCTGCTCAAACAGCGCGGTGTGGAACAGATCGACAAGATCCGCATCGACCTGCAACCGGAACAGCGCCCCATCATGGAGGCGCGCAGCGGTCGCCGTACCGTGCCGCAGATCTTCATCGACGACCGCCACATCGGCGGTTTCGATGACCTGGCTGCGCTGGACCGTGCCGGCGGCTTGCTGCCGTTGCTCAAATAACGAACCGCTCAAGGAAGAGAAATGACCGATAACGCAACCACTCAACAGAACACCGCGCCCATCTTCAACATCGAGAAACTGTATGTGAAGGACCTGTCGCTGGAGATCCCCAATGCGCCGGCCGTGTTCCTGATGCGCGAGAATCCGCAGATCGACCTGCAATTGCAGACCAAGGCCGGGCAACTGGAAGAGGGCGTGTTCGACGTCGAAGTGATGGTCACCGTCACTGCCAAACTGCCGGAGAAGGATCAGGTCATGTTCCTGATCGAAGCCAAGCAGGCCGGCATCTTCCAGGTCCGCAACATGCCGCAGGAAGAGATGGAAGGCATCCTCGCCGTGATGTGCCCGAACATCCTCTACCCCTATCTGCGCGAAGTGGTGTCCGACCTCGCCGTGCGCGGCGGTTTCGCCCCGGTGCTGCTCAATCCCATCAACTTCGACGTGCTCTACCAGCAGCAGAAGCAGCAAGCCCAAGCGCAAGCCGAGGCTGCCGCCACCAAGCACTGATGCGGCGTTTGCTGGCGACGTGGCTGTTGTCCGGCCTGTGCTTGGGTGCACAGGCCTATGACTTCGTGTCGGTTGCGGAGCCGGCCATCCTGTACGACGCCAATTCGCTCAAGGCGAAGAAACTCTACGTCGCTACGCGCTACCTGCCCTTGCAGCAGATAGTGGTGCTGGAAGCCTGGGTCAAGGCGCGCGATTCCACCGGCAAGGTGTTCTGGATCGAGAAGCACCATCTGAGCAGCAAGCGCTATGTCGTGGTCACCGCCCAGGTCGCCAAGGTCTACAACAGCTGGACCGACCGCGCGCCGGTGGTCTTCGTCGCATCGCGGCAGCTCGGCCTGGAATGGCAGGGCAACACCGGCAGTTGGGTCAAGGTCAGGCACCGCGACGGTTCCACCGGTTATATCCGCGCAGCCGACGTGTGGGGAGAGTGAGCATGAACATCGCGATACTCGGTGCGGGCGCCTGGGGCACGGCACTGGCCATCAGCTTGGCGGCACGCCATCAGGTGACGCTGTGGGCGCGCGATGCCGAGCAGGTCGCGGCGATGCGTACCACGCGGCGCAACCGGCGTTATCTGCCGGATGCCGAATTGCCGGAGAGCTTGCTGCTGGAGCATGACTTGCAGGCGGCCATGCGCGCCGCCGAACTGGTGGTGGTGGCCGTGCCGGTGTCCGGTCTGCGCGCCACCCTGCAACAGATCGCCCATCTGCCGGCGCCGGTCGGCGTGGTGTGGTTGTGCAAGGGCTTCGAACTGGAGACCTCGCTGTTGCCGCACCAGATCGTGGAGGAGATCCTGCCGGTGGAATTCCCGCGCGGCGCATTGACCGGTCCCAGCTTCGCGCAGGAAGTGGCGCGTGGCTTGCCGACCGCGTTGACCCTGGCCTCTGTCGATGGCGCCTTCGCACAACGCACGGCCAAGGCGCTGCACCACCCGCGTCTGCGCATCTATTCCAGTACCGATGTGGTGGGCGTCGAGATCGGCGGCGCGATCAAGAACGTGCTTGCCATCGCCGCCGGCATCAGCGACGGCATGCATATGGGGCTGAATGCGCGCGCCGCCTTGCTCACGCGCGGATTGGCCGAGATGACCCGACTCGGTCTGGCCATGGGGGGCAAGGCCGAGACACTGGGCGGTCTGTCCGGCGTGGGCGACCTCATCCTCACCTGCACCGGAGACCTGTCGCGTAACCGCCAGGTCGGCATGTTGCTCGCCCAGCATCGTTCTTTGCCCAGCATCCTCAAGGAACTCGGACATGTCGCGGAAGGCGTCTACACCGCGCGCGAGGTGCAGCGGGTGGCGCAGCGCTACGGTGCGGAGATGCCGATCTGTCAGGCGGTCTATCGCGTGCTGTATGAAGGACTGGATGCCGACAAGGCGGTGGAGGCCTTGCTCAGTCGCGCGCCGGGCGAGGAGTTCGTCGCCACCGGCAAGCATCCGCACATCAACTGAGCTGCGCGCCCTCGAAGCCGCATTGCCGCCACGCTTCGAACACGGTCACGGCCACCGCGTTGGACAAGTTCAGGCTGCGGTTGCCCGGGCACATCGGCAGACGCAAGCGCTGTTCTGCGGGCACCTCGGCCAGCACCTCGGGCGGCAGTCCCCGGCTCTCCGGCCCGAACAGCAGCGCATCCCCTGCCTTGAACGCCACCGCATAGGGTGAGCGCTGACCTTTGGTGGTGAGCGCGAACAGGCGCGGCCGTGCCAGCGCCTCCAGGCATTGCGCCAGATAGTCATACACCTGTACCTCGGCATATTCGTGATAGTCCAGCCCGGCGCGGCGCAGATGTTTGTCATCCAGCGCGAAACCGAGCGGACGGATGAGATGCAGACGCGAACCGGTGTTCGCGCACAGACGGATGACATTGCCGGTATTAGGCGGGATCTCCGGCTGGAACAGAATGATGTGGAACATGCGAAATGTCTTGAAACGTCTTGTCAGATAAAGGGAAAACGGCTAACTTCCGTTCCGTTTGCAGGGCGTGCCACGGCGTGCGCTGCGGTTTTCATTCAGGGGGAATTATGGCGCGTCCGGAAAAAATCCGCCTCGGCGATCTGTTGGTGCAGCAAAAACTCATCTCCAGCGAGCAATTGCAATTCGTGCTGGAACAGCAGAAGCGCAGCGGACGCAAGCTCGGGCGCGTGCTGGTCGACAACGGTTTCATCAGCGAAGACCAGATCTCGGAAGCGCTGGCCAAGCAGCTCAACATCCCCTACATCAACCTGAAGTACTACAACCCGAACCTGGAAGTGGTGCGCCGCCTGCCCGAGAACCAGGCGCGGCGTTTTCGCGCACTGGCGCTGGAAGAGCGCAACGGCGCCATCCTCATCGGCATGACCGATCCCACCGACCTGTTCGCCTTCGACGAGATCGCGCGCATCCTCAAGCGTGACATCGATCTGGCAGTGGTCACCGAAGGCCAGTTGCTGGAGACCATCGACCGCGTCTATCGCCGCACCGACGAGATCAGCGGTCTGGCGCGCGAGGTGTCGGAAGAACTGGGCGAGGGCTACATCGACTTCGGCGCATTGAGCGATACCGTCGGCGGCGAAGACGCGCCGGTGGTCAAACTGTTGCAGACCATGTTCGAGGATGCGGTGCAGGTCGGCGCGTCCGACGTGCACATCGAACCGCAGGAGACGCGCTTGCAGATCCGCTTCCGCATCGACGGTGCCTTGCACTTGCAGACCGAAGCGGACAGCAAGATCGCCAGCGCCATCTCGTTGCGCCTGAAGTTGATGTCCGGTCTCGATATCTCGGAAAAGCGTCTGCCGCAGGACGGCCGTTTCAACGTGCGCGTGCGCGAACAGGCGGTGGATGTGCGTATCTCGACCATGCCCACGCAATACGGCGAATCGGTGGTGATGCGTCTGCTCAACCAGAGCGGCAGCTTCCTCACGCTGGACAAGCTCGGCATGCCGCCGGTCATGCTCAAACGCTTCCGCGAGATCATCCAGCGCAGCAACGGCATGGTGCTGGTCACCGGTCCCACCGGTTCCGGTAAGACCACCACGCTGTATGCCGCGCTGGCCGAGATCAACACCATCGATCAGAAGATCATCACCGTGGAAGACCCGGTGGAATACCGCTTGCCCGGCATCAATCAGGTGCAGGTCAACGAGAAGATCGACCTTACCTTTTCCAAGGTGTTGCGTTCCGCCTTGCGTCAGGATCCGGACGTGATCCTGGTCGGTGAGATGCGCGATGCCGAGACGGCGCAGATCGGCATGCGCGCCGCCATGACCGGCCACCTGGTGTTCTCCACCCTGCACACGCGCGATTCCGCCGGTACCTTGTTCCGCCTGGTCGATATGGATGTGCCCAAATACATGGTGGCTTCCTCGGTGCAGTGTGTGCTGGCGCAGCGTCTGTTGCGTCGCGTGTGTGAGAGCTGCCGCGAAGTGCACCAGCCCACGCCGCAAGAAGCGGAATGGCTGGAAGCGGAAGGTGTGGCGCGCGGCGACTGGGGCGAACTGGTGCATGGCCGCGGCTGTTCGCATTGCAACGGCACCGGCTACCACGGCCGCATGGGCGTATATGAGATGCTGGAAATGACGCAGGACCTGGTGGATGCTGCCGCGCACGACGAGAACACCCAGTTCATGCAGGCGGCGCGCGATCACCTCAAGGGGCGCACCCTGCTCGATGCCGCACTGGCCGAGATGCGTGCCGGTCGTACCAGCATCGCCGAGGTGATGCGCATCAGCAACCAGGTCGAGGATTGAGGTGGCGGTCTACTCCTACAAGGGGCGCAGCAATCGCGGTGGTGAGCTGGTGCAGGGCACACTGGAAGGCGCGGACAGCGGCGCCATCGCCGACCAGTTGTTGAACACCGGTATCACTCCGACCGAGATCAAGCTGGCGCGCAGCAGCCGCTCCACGCAAGCCAGCCCGGTCTCGCTGTGGCAGAAGTTGACGCGGGAGACCAAGGTCTCCCCGCTGGAACTGATGCTGTTCAGCCGCCAGATGTATACCCTGCTCAAATCCGGCGTGCCCATCATGCGCGCATTGGCCGGTTTGCAGGAATCCACGCAGAACCCGGCTTTCGCCGCCATGTTGCAGGACCTGCGCGAGAGTCTGGATAGCGGGCGCGAGCTGTCCACCGCGATGCGCCGTCATCCCAAGGTGTTCTCGCCGTTCTATCTGAGCATGGTGCAGGTGGGCGAGATGACCGGCATGCTCGACCAGACCTTCTTGCGCCTGTACGAGCATCTGGAATTCGAGAAGGACATGCGCGAACGCGTCAAATCGGCGATCCGTTACCCCATGTTCGTGGTCATCGCCATGGCCATCGCCATCGTCATCGTCAACATCTTCGTGATCCCGGCCTTTGCCAAGGTGTTCGCCGGCTTCCATGCCGAACTGCCGCTGATGACCAAACTGCTGCTCGGCTTCTCCAACTTCATGGTGAACTACTGGGCTTTGCTACTGGCCATGGTGGCTGGCGCCATCGTGGCGTTCCGCGCCTGGATCAACACGGTGGACGGCCGCTACAAATGGGACCGCTACAAGCTCAAGCTGCCCATCGCCGGCAAGATCATCATGAAAGGCACGTTGGCGCGTTTCGCGCGCAGCCTGGCGCTGTCCTTCAAGAGCGGCATCCCCATCGTGCAAGGACTCAACACCGTGGGCATGGTGGTGGACAACGAATATATGCGCGGCAAAGTAGAGCAGATGCGCGACGGCGTGGAGCGCGGCGAGAGCATCCTGCGCACTGCCAATGCCACCGGCGTGTTCAACCCCACCGTGTTGCAGATGATCGCCGTGGGTGAAGAGACCGGTGATATGGATGGACTCATGTTCGAAGTGGCCGGCATGTACCAGCAAGAAGTGGAATATGAGATCAAGACCCTTTCCTCGCAGATCGAGCCGATCATGATCGTGCTGCTCGGCGCATTGGTCTTGGTGCTGGCGCTCGGTATCTTCCTGCCGATGTGGGACCTGGGCAAGGCGGCGCTGCACAAATGAGCGTTCAGGATACAGGATGCGGGATGCGGGATACGGGGAGGGGTTGGCATTGCCCTGTATCCTGTATCCCGTATCCCGTATCCTCCAAAGGCTTCACCCTCATCGAGCTGGTCATCGTCATCACCATCATCGTGGTGATGGCCGGGCTGTTCCTGACGCGCGTGCCGCAATATCAGGAACAGGCGGAGAAAGCCGCGATGGAACAGGTCGCAGCCGCCATCCAGAGTGCGCTGGTGCTGCGCTACGGCACCTTGAACGTGCGCGGCGCGGCCTCTCCGCAGGAGCTGGCCCACCTGGCAACCGACAATCCGCTGACCTGGTTGCAGAAGATGCCGCCCAACTATGCGGGTGAGTTCTTCGATCCGTCGCCCGGCGCGGTACGTCCCGGCAACTGGATGTTCGATCTCAAGTCACACGAACTCATCTACGTCTTGAACCAGTCGGATAACTTCGTGCCGGGTGTCGATGGCAAGCGCTGGATACGCTTCCGTGTGCGTCTCGGCTATGAACCTGCGCTGGGCCGGCCCGCGCAGCAGGAACTGGCATCGGCCCTGTTCGAACCTGTCGCCCCCTACCACTGGCTGGAGTGAATACGATGAATCCGTTGATCCAATCCTGGTTGTTGCAAGCGGCTTTCCTGTTCCTGCTGCTGGGCAGCGTCGCCGGCATGCTGGTCGGCGCCCTGCTGCTGTTCTATCGCGACCGCTTGCAGCGCATCAGCAGCTGCCTGAATCGCTGGGTCTCCACGCGTCACCTGGATCGACAACTGGAACGACGCATCACCCTCGACCCTTGGATCTATCGCCACCGACGTCTATCGGGTGCAGCCCTGGCCGGCGGTGCCTTGTTCATCCTGTACTACTTCTCGGTAGCGCTGGATCGCGCGGACATCGTGCGCGGACTGGCGCAGCGCCTGGCTTATCCGCAGGCCTTGGCCGAAGCCATGCTCGATGCGCTGGTATTGAGTGCGTTCATCGGCGGGGTGTGTGCCTTGCTGGCTGCGCTGTTCATCCTGTTCCGTCCCAGCACCTTGCGCGGCTTCGAGACGCAGGCCAACCAATGGCTGTCGCTGCGCCAGGCGCTGAAACCGCTGGAAGTGCCGCGCGACACCATGGAAATCTACGTCGAGCGTCACGCGCGCCAGATCGGCATCTTCCTGCTTGCTGGCGGTCTTTACACCCTGCTCATGCTGTTGCTGTGGGCCGACAGTTGGGCCTGAAATGCGCGGCGCAGTTCAGGTTGAATGTAAGTTAAGGTTGCTAAGGCCGTGATTGTTGGCTTATATTGGCCGCGTCCCGGGATGGATGGCTGCGGCCATCTTGGCCCAGCGGACATTCCAGTAGCGGGGCTGCGGCCCCAACATCTCAAGGAGAGTGAAATGAAACGTCAACAAGGTTTTACGCTGATCGAACTGATCGTGGTGATTGTGATTCTGGGTATTTTGGCGGCGACGGCGCTGCCGAAGTTTGTTGGAGTTAGTACGGAAGCGCGGATTGCAGTACTGAAAGGTCTGCAGGGCTCGGTACAGTCGGCAGCGACTATGGCTTATGGAACCGCCTTGGCCAAGGGTGTTGACGTGAATGCTGCAACAGCGACCATGACGGTTACAGGTGTGGGTTCGGTCAATTTGGTTTACGGGTACCCAGCTAAGACATCAATTGATACATTGCTTCAGGATAAAGCTGGCACAACATATACGACGGACACTTGGGCTTTGCAGACAGGTTGTACATTGCAATATGTTGAACCAACAGCTTCTGGCGCCTCGCCAACCTATACATTGACATCCTCTGGTTGTTAATCTGCGCTAAATAAGTGAGAGTGAGAGGGGGCGTTAAGCCCCCTCTCGTTTTAGCTAATATTAATTTTCCCGAGAAGTGCTTAATGGAAAATAAAAGCGAGGCGACCAAATTTGAATCTGGATTCACGCTTGTTGAGCTGATTGCAGTTCTATTAGTGGTTGGGATCATGTCAGTTGTTGCCCTGCCGCGCTTCTTCGACCGCAACACCTTCGACAGTCGCGGCTTCCATGATCAGGTCATCGCTACTCTGCGCCAGGCGCAGAAGATCGCCATCGCGCAGCATCGCTTCGTGTGTGTGGCGTTCACGGCGAACAGCATCACGCTGACACAGGGCGCAACCAGCGCTTGCGGCGGTGCGCTGACGAGTCCAACGGGTGTCACGCCTTTCGTGATCAATTCTCCTTCGGCCGATGTGACGCTGGCTGGGGGGGCTAATTTCAATTTCGATTTTCTGGGTCGCCCCAGTGCGGCGCAGGACATCACGGTGAGCGGCTATGCGCCGCACATCTTCGTCGTGGCGGAGACGGGTTATGTGCATCAGTGACCGTCCAGTTTCTCAACGCGGGGTCAGCCTGGTCGAGCTGATCGTCTTCATCGTCATCATCAGCGTGGCGCTCACCGGTATCCTGTCGGTGATGAACCAGGTGACGGCGCACAGCGCCGATCCGCTCATCCACAAGCAGGCACTGGCGGTCGCCGAGTCGTTGCTGGAAGAAGTGGAGTTGCAGGATTTCGTTTCGACGGCCGGTGCGACCAATGCAGTGACCGCGGCCAATCGCGCCAGCGAATACCATGTGGTGGGTGATTACAACGGCTTCACCATGGCCGGCATCAAGGATCTGGGGGGTAATGACGTGGGGCTGGCCGCGTATACGGCCACCGTCACCGTCACGTCGGAAGCCTTGGGGACAGTTGTGGCGGGGAGTGCGGTGCGCATCACGGTGGCGGTGACCGATCCGCAAGGCGCCACCGTCGCGGTCGATGGTTACAGGACGGCTTACTGATGCGCGCGCATAACCAGAATGGTTTCACGCTGGTGGAGATGATCGTGGTGATCGTCATCACCGGCATCATCGCCGGCATCGTGGCGGTGTTCATCCGCGCGCCGATGCAAGGCTATGTGGACAGCGCGCGCCGCGCCGAGTTGACCGATGTCGCCGATACCGCTGTGCGCCGTCTGGCGCGCGACATCCGTACCGCAGTGCCCAACAGTATCCGCACCGCGGGTTGCGGTGTGCCGTGCGTGGAGTTCTTGCCGACCACGGATGGCGGACGTTATCGCGCCATCGCGCCGGGCGATACCCTGGATTTTTCTGTGCCCGATGCCACCTTCGATGTGCTCGGCAGTGCCATCACCGTGGTGGTCGGCGACCACATCGTGGTGGGCAGCACTCAATCGGATGGCAATCCGCCTTACCTGGCGACAACCAATGCGGCCAGCATCCGGCGCACGGTGGCTGCCGCCGGCACCGTGAACAACATCAGCGTGACGGCCACCACCAATCCGCTGCCCGCCTCGGCCCGCCTGTGGGATGCCGATCCTCCGTCGCAACGTTTCGATGTGGTGGATGGCACGCAGGATGCAGTGACCTATGCGTGCGAAGGTACGCTGGGCGCGTTGGACGCCAATGGCAACGGCCAGGCGAAACTGGTGCGCCACTGGAAATATGGGTTCAATGCAACACAGGCCGCTCCGGTGGGCGGTTCGTCTGCACTGCTGGCCAACAATGTGAGCGGTTGCGCCATCAGCTATGCCGCCGTCAACCAGCGCTTCGGTCTGGTGGAGATCCATCTCACCCTCACGCAGGCCAATGAGAGCGTGAGCCTATTCAACGAGATCCATGTGAGTAATGCGCCATGAGAGCCATGCAGCGCGGTTTCAGCATCGTGACGGCCATCTTCCTGCTGGTGGTGTTGTCTTTCCTCGGCGTGGCGATGGTCACCTTCTCTACCTCGCAGCATCAGACGCTGGCGCAGGACGTGATGGGCGCGCGCGCCTACCAGGCCGCGCGTGCCGGCATCGATTGGGCGGTTTTCCAGGTGGCGCAGAGCCCGGCCAGCGCTGCGGCGGCGACCGCCTGTGCCACTACGCTTGGTGTTGGATCGCCGAGCGGTGCACTAGGGGGTACGCTCGCGCCCTTTGCGGTCGCGGTCGCTTGTGTGCCGAGTTCGGCCGTGGAAGGTACCAGCACGGTGTGGGTCTACGACGTGACAGCTACCGCCACCGCCGGCGGCGCGCCGGGCGATGCGAATTATGTGGAGCGGCAGGTGGGCGTGAAGCTGGCGCGGTGACCGATACTCGACAAGCTCGACGTGTATGTCCGGCTCTGGTCAATGGTGTGATGAACAATGCCTGTAGTGGGCGCAAACCTTGGCATTTCTATTGGCATAAAGCTTGCTCAAAGATGTCTTGGTAAGCTGGGCGAGATAGAATCGCGACCGTTTATAGGGTTGTCATCGAGATAGTGGCAGCGCAGCGGAAAAATGGAGAGAGACATGCAGATGACAGGATCGATACACAAGATGGTATGTGTGCTCGCCGTGGTGGCGGGCTTGGTGCTCAGTATGACGGCAGAGGCGGCCACATGTACTTCCAGGAACAATGGCGGCAACTGGTCGAGTAGCTCCACCTGGAGCAATAACAACAATTGCCGATCGATCCCGCAGGACCAGTTCCTGGTAAATGTGCTTGCTGGGGATACGGTGACGGTCGATCAGAATACGGCCACCATCGGCACGCTTACGATCAATGGCACTTTGACTTTTAATGGCAACCGGACGCTCAATCTCGGAGCGGACCTGGTGGTGAACGGGACATTGACCGCCGGCACAGGGACTGTGCAGCTTGTGGGGCAAGCGTTGCAGACCATTACCGGCAACGTCACATTCAACAATCTGCTGATCAATAATCCGGTCGGCATCGCGCTGGCGACGGGAAGTTCGGTCACCGTCAATGGAACAGCTACCATCCCGGCCAATACCAACATTACCATGCCGGCAGGTACTTCATTCACGGTCGGCGGTGTGACCTACTCATGCACTACCGCATACAACGGCGCATATAGCGGACTGTCTACCGCTTGCGGCGGCGGTGGCGGAGGTGGTGGAGGTGGTGCCTGCGGCACCTTGCCCAGCGTGCTTACCAATGGCACTACGTTGGGTTATTCGCAGACTGGATTCCAGTTGAACACCAATGGTGGAACCACCAATGTGGTGAACACCACGGTCACGCCCAGCACGACAGTGGCAGCGACCGGCACATTGAATGCCTTGGGGGTCTCGACCTCCCCCACCGTGGCCGTGACGGCGAGTTTGCCGCCGCTGGATCCGGCTACTTTCCCCACGATCACCGGCGTCAATGGTGCGTTGAACAATCCTGCCACCGTTGCGGCAGGTTCCTATACCAACATTAGTGTGGGCAAGAACAAGACCACGGTGTTCTCCGGTGGGACGACGCCGACCTATATCCAGAATCTGACCAGTAACACCGGTTCAACCTTGCAGTTCGCACCGGGTGACTATTTCATCGATAGTTTGACGGTCGCTGGTAACTTGACGGTTTCACCGGCAGGACTGGTGCGTCTCTTCATCGGTACGCAACAGACCGGTACCTATGGCAATGCGCGGACCACTGGCGGTGACAACAACAACGGTTTCCAAGCTAGTGCGCAGATCAACACCGGCGGTAATCCAGCCAACCTGCAGTTGCTGTTGTATCCGCTGGTGACCTATTTCGAGTTCAACAATAACGTGCAATTCACCGGCATCATGTATCAGCCGGTATTGGATGCCAATGCGCCACGGCCTAACTGGGGGTTGGCGCCGGGGCAGTTCGACTTGCATACCGGAGTGAGCATCACGGGTTCGCTGTATACGCCCGGAGTGATCGAGACCTGGGGTAACAATACGTTCAATTACACGCCGCAGGTCGCTGCGGCGGTCTCAAGCTTCGGTACTTGTGCTGCCGGTGCCGTAGATCATTTCCTGATCCAGCATCCCAGCAACGGATTGACCTGTTCGCCGCAGACGGTGCAGGTGGCGGCGTGCGCCAATGCCGCATGTACCAGCTATGTGGATGGTATCGCCCTGACGTTACAGCCGGGCGGTGCTTCGGTGACGACCTCCGTCAGCGGGCCGGTCAGCAGCACGGTAGCGCAGACCACTGCCGGCACGGCGACCTTGAGCCTGACCTCGACGACGACCGCATCCGGTGGGGTGCAATGCCAGAACACCACCACCGGGGCGGCTGCAAGTGTCGCGGCCTGCACCAATGCGATGACATTCTCCACCGCTGGTTATGTGGTGACAGTGCCCAATCATATGGCGGGCAACGCCGTGATCGCTAGTGTCGAGGCGAAGCAGGCAGGTACCAACAATCTGTGCGTGCCTGCCTATGCCGATGTCACTCACGCGGTCAATCTTAGCTTGGCCTATGTGAATCCGAATACCGGTAGCCGTACCTTGGCGATCACCACCGGCGCGGCAGCGGCACCCAATGCTGGCACGGTCGGGACGACGGCGACAGCCTACAACCTGGTGTTCGATGCCAATGGCAAAGCCAACCTGTCTCTGACTTATTCCGACGTGGGGCAGGCGACGTTGAATGCCACCGGCAGTGCGCCCAATGGTGCATTGATGGCCAGCTCGGGCGGTACGTTCATCGCTTCACCGGCCTCTTTCTCCATCACCAATGTCACGGCCAGTCCGATCAAGGCGGGTGCCGCATTCGCTGCTACCATCACAGCGCTGGATGCGGCTGGTAATACCACGCCCAACTTCGGTCGCGAGAGCTCGCCTGAGGGCGTGACGCTGAGTTCGACATTGGCTATGGGAGCGGGTACTTGGGCGAACCCGGCACTGGTGAATCGGGTGATCGCTGGTGGCTCGTTCAGCAATGGTGTGGCCAGCGTGAGCAACCTCGCCTGGAGTGAAGTAGGCGCGATCACCATCGATGCAGTATTGAGCAGTGCCGACTATCTGGGGACTGGCAATAGCGCGACTGGAGCAACAGCCGCCGCCAGTACCTTCATCCCTGACCATTTCGATACCTGGATTAAGCAGACGGGTACCGCTCCTGCCATCGTGCCGATGAACTGCGCGAGCGGTTTGACCTGTCCCGCCAATGCCTATGGTGCGAGTGGCATGGTGTATTCCGGTCAGGCCTTCACGATGCAAACGGTGGCGCGCAACACCTCGGGATGTACTCTGCCCCCGGTCGGTACTTTCGATCCGGCCACTGACTCCTGTGTCACCAAGAACTATCAAGGCACTTATGCCCAGAGCGTGACCTTGAGTGATGCGGCTGGCGTGGGCGCAGTCGGTACCTTGAGCAATACGACCCTGGCGGCAGCCAACTTTGCTGGTGGTGTCGGTACCACATCGAGCCTGCCGGCTTATACTTTCAATGCTACGACGGCACCCACCGATGTCACATTGCGCGCATCGGCCACGATCAGTGGGGCCACTGTCGATTCCAGCGCGGGTACGGAAAGCGGTCTCAAGGTAGTGCAAGGGCGTCTCAATCTGAGCAATGCCTATGGCAGCGAGAAGTTACCACTGAGCTTGACGGTCACTGCGCAATACTGCGCGGGCGTGGCTGCTGGCAACTGCACCACTTGGACAAAGAACGGCAGCGATAGCGTCAGTAGTTTCGATACAGCGACCAATCTGGTGAAGAGCATCGTCAGCAGCCCCTTGACGGCAGCAGACATCGCTGTAGTCGGCGGTGGGGTGCTGACGCTTGCCAACGGCAGCGTCGCATTGCAGTTGGCCGCACCCAACAAGACGGGCAGCGTGGACATCGGTCTGAATGCGCCGGCGTATCTGCCCAGTGGATCGGGACGGGCCACCTTCGGTGTGTATCGCGGCAGCAGGGAATTCATCTACCTGCGTGAGCGTTGATCCGCGGTGTCGGTGATCTGACAGGCGGCCACGCGGAAGTGTGGCCGTTTGTCCATTTGAGTGACGGAAAGCTGACGGATCTGCGGTTGCGATGCCGTGATTTCGCCAGATTTAATAAAGAATATTCCTTGACGACAAGGGGTTAGTACATTAAGTTCGCACCAATTATGGAATTCGCACGCATCTTATCGTTGTTCAAACGTGGCAACCGGGAGGCTGGTTGGACCGCTATCACCTTGGCTAACAAGGGTGTTTACATCGTGCAGGCGAAATATGTAGGGCCGCGCCCGCAAGTCACCGGTTGTGCCTATTTCGCCACCAATGAGGTGAGCGCTTCCGCGCTGGAGAAGATACGCAAGGATGCTGGTCTGGAGCATGCGCGCTTCACGACCTTGCTCGCCCCCAACGAATACCAGCTGATGATGGTCGAAGCGCCCAACGTACCGGTGGACGAGTTGAAGACGGCGATCCGCTGGAAGATCAAGGATTCCCTCAACTATCATGTCGACGATGCCACCGTGGATGTGTTGCAGATCCCGGTCGGCAAATATGGCAGCGAGCGCCCGCAATCGCTGTATGCGGTGGCGGCATCCAACGAGACGATACGTAAACGCATCGACCTGTTCGAGCGCGCCAAGATCGATCTGGAAGTGATCGATATCCCCGAGACGGCGCAGCGCAATGTCGCCAGCCTGTATGAGACGGAGGGGCGCGGCCTGGCGCTGTTGGCGTTCAACGAAGAAGGCGGCTTGCTCACCATCTCCAGCGACGGCGAACTGTTCCTGGCGCGTCGCATCGAGATCAGCGCCGGTCAATTGGCGGATGTGGACGAGAATATGCGCCAGCAATACCGTGACCGCGTGGAACTGGAGGTGCAGCGTTCACTGGACTACTTCGATCGCCAGTTCCATCACATCCCGGTCAATCGCATGCTGGTTTCGGCGCCCGAGAGCCTGGGGCTGGTGGATCTGCTGGCGAGTGGTCTGGGTTTGCCGGTGGAAGCACTCGATTTGGCGCAAGGCATGGATATTATCGGCGTGCCGGAACTAGCCGATAGCGAGTTCGCCAGTTATGCGCTGCATGCCGTGGGGGCGGCGCTGCGACTGGAGAAGAAGGCGTTATGAGCCAGCAGATCAACCTCTTCAATCCGGTCTTTCTCAAGCAGAAGAAACATTTCTCGCTGCTGACCATGTTGCAGGCGCTGTTGCTCATCGTGCTCGGCGCGCTAGCCTTCTACGCCTATGCCTGGTATCAGGTGCAGGAGCTGGCGCAACGCACCAACGAGATGTCGCAGCGCTATGAGACCGAGCAGAAGCGCCTGGTCAGCTATGCCAACGAGTTCTCGCCGGAACGTGCGCGCCAGGCACTGGATAGCGAATTGAAGGCGGCCGAGGAGCAAGCCAAAGTCCAGGCGGAGATACTGGAGACCCTGAAGAGCGGCGCCATCGGCAACACGCAGGGCTATTCCGAATACCTGCGCGCGTTCGCGCGGCAGTCGGTACAGGGTGTGTGGCTGACCGGCTTCGAGATCGTCGGCGATGGCGCACAGATGACTTTGCGCGGCGGCGTGGTGGATGCCAAGCGTTTGCCGGAATACATCCAGCGCATGGGGCGCGAACCTGTGATGCGCGGCAAAACCTTTGCTGCATTGCAGATGCGCCAACCGGAAGAGGTGCGCGGCTATCTGGAATTCGTCCTGCATTCGCAAGCGGATGGGAAGGCGGGGAGCAAGTGAAGGCGCACTGGGAAAAAATCGTGGGTAAGGTCGACGCGCTGTCATTGCGCGAACGGGCATTGATCTTCGCTGCGGCGGCCTTTGTCATCGTCTCGTTGATCGATGCCATGCTGCTCAGTCCGTTGCTGGCGGAACAGCGTCGTTTGTCCAGTCAGGCGGTGCAGCAGCAAGAGCGGTTGAAGGATATCCGTGCGCAGCTCACCGAACTGATCCAGGCCAAGCAGGCCGATCAGGATGCGCCGCAACGTGAGCGCATCCGCTTGCTGCGCGAACAGATCACGCAGGGCGATGCCTACCTGAAACAGACCCAGGACAAGCTGGTGGCGCCGGAGCGCATGGCAGGCCTGCTGGAGCAGGTGCTGGCGCGCAACGGTCGTTTGCAACTGGTGGCGCTGGAGACCTTGCCGGTCACCAACTTCGTCGATCAACCTGCGGCAGGTGCGACACCTGCGCATGCCGGGCGGCAGATCTACAAACATGGTGTGCGCATCACGGTGCGCGGCAGCTATGCCGACCTGACTGCTTATCTACGTATGTTGGAGGGCCTGCCGACGCAGATGTTCTGGGGCATGGCCAAGCTGGACGTGGTGAAATACCCGCAGACCGATCTGACGCTGGAACTGTATACCTTGAGTCTGGATGAGACATGGCTGCAAGTCTGAACAAACCACTGGCGATCATGTTGCTGACCAGTTGCCTGACGGCGCAGGCGGAGGAGGCCTTGAACGACCCGACACGTCCGGCGTTCGAGTTGCTGCCGGCATCCGGCGAAGGGGTAGTTCTGCCGCAGGTTGCGACTCCCAAGGGTTTGCAATCGGTGATCCTGTCGGGTGGGCAGGATGCGGCGATCATCGATGGCAAGAAGATCGAAGTCGGGCAGCAATATGAAGGGGCTGTGCTTACCGTGGTCAATGAGACCTGCGTGGTGCTCAACGGCCCCGCTGGACGGCGCGTGCTGCACCTCTATCCCGGGGTGAGCATGTCCAGTACCGAAGCCGCATGCGAGGGTCGGCGCGGAGTGCCGGTCATCAGCAAGGCGCCGGCGCAACGCAAGGTCAACAAGACAGTGCCGAAGAAAAAGAAAGCCGTGACCTGTGTGAACGGCGAGACCAGTGATGGGAGTGGAAAATGAGGCAAATTTGGATCGCGATGGGGCTATGCGCGCTGGCCGGTTGTGCCAGCCCTGGCGGCAACCAGCAGGTCAAGGCGCAGATCGACAACGAGATGGCGGCAGCCACCGTCAAGCCGAGCACGCAGAGCGAGGTCTATGACGCATTGTTGCCGCCGATGCCGGCAGCACCGGTGGACAAGGCCCCGGTCGAGGCCAAGTTCGATCTGGCGGTGAACAACACGCCGGCGGAACAGGTGTTCATGGCATTGGTATCCGGCACTCGCTACAGCATGCTGCTGCATCCCGAGGTGAGCGGCAACATCTCGCTCAACCTGAAAGACGTCACCGTCTTCGATGCGCTGGAAGCCATCCGTGAGATGTACGGCTACGAATACAAAGTGGACGGCACGCGCATCTACATCCAGCCGCTCGGATTGCAGACGCGCATCTTCCATGTGAACTATCTGACCGGGCAGCGCGACGGCAAATCCAGCCTGCGCGTCACCTCGGGCTCGGTGACGGACAGCCCGCGCACCACTTCCACCGGCGGCACGACCACCACCAATACCGGCGGCAACCAGATGGCGCTGGATAGCAGCAAGGTCAGCATGACCAGCAGTGCCGACTTCTGGGAGGAACTGACCCACGCGCTGACCACTATCGTGGGCAACGAGAAAGGACGCAGCGTGGTGATCAGCCCGATGTCCGGCGTGATCGTGGTGCGCGCGATGCCGGACGAGTTGCGCAATGTCGCGGCCTATCTGAAGGCCTCGCAGATCTCGGTCGAACGCCAGGTCATCCTCGAAGCCAAGATCGTCGAAGTGCAGCTGAACGATGCCTTCCAGTCCGGAGTGAACTGGGGCGCGGTCAAGAACGGCGCGAACAGCGGCGTGAGCGCCGGCCAGTTGTCCAATGGCACCACACTCGGCATGCGCAGCTCGCAGATCACCAACGGCATCGTGACCTCCACGCCCGGCACCGACCTGTCGCTTGCAGCAGCGGGCTCACTGCCGACCGGCGCGATCGCCGGCAGCATGTTCGGTCTGGCGTTCCAGACCAGCAACTTCGCGGCCTTGCTCAACTTCCTCGAATCGCAGGGTGACGTGCATGTGCTGTCCAGCCCGCGCATCGCCACGCTGAACAACCAGAAGGCGGTGCTCAAGGTGGGTACCGATGAGTTCTTCGTGACCAACGTGTCCAGCACCACCACGACCGGCACCACCACGACCACTACGCCGACCGTGACTTTGCAGCCGTTCTTCTCCGGCATCGCACTCGATGTGACACCACGCATTGACGAGAACGGCGAGATCATCCTGCACGTGCATCCTTCGGTGAGCCAGGTGAGCACGGTCAACAAGACGGTCAATATCGGTGGCGCATCGGGCTCGCTCAACTTGCCGCTGGCTTCCAGTTCGGTGTCGGAGACGGACAGCATCGTGCGCGCGCGCGACGGGCAGATCGTGGCCATCGGCGGTCTCATGCGCCAGGCTGCGACCAATGATCGCTCCGGTCTGCCGGGCCTGCCCAAGGCGGTGTTCGGCCAGGTGACGGAGACGATGCAGAAGCGCGAGCTGGTGATCCTGATCAAGCCCACCATCGTCAATAGCGACGACGACTGGGCCGATGACATCGCGCGCAGCCGCGACCGCATCAAGGGCATGACCCGTTAAGCGATGTATCTGCAACATTTCGGATTGCGCGAAGCACCCTTTTCGCTGACACCCGATACCAGCTTCTTCTTCGCATGCAGCAGCTATCAGGAGGGACTCAACACCCTGCTGGTGGCTGCGCGCAACGGCGAGGGTTTCATCAAGATCACCGGCGAGGTGGGCAACGGCAAGACCTTGCTGTGCCGCAAATTCCTGTCGGCGCTGAACCAGGGCAAGCAATCCACCACGCTGATCGGCACCCAGGATGCAGAAGCGCAAGGGCGCCGTAGTACGCACTTCGTCACCGCCTATCTGCCCAATCCCTATCTCGAGCCACGCAGCCTGTTGCTGGCGCTGGCCGACGAGTTCCGCATCGAGCTGCCGCACGACGTCGATCAGCATCAACTGCTCAAGGAATTGACGCGCGCCTTGCTCAACTTCGCGCGCGAAGGCAAGCGCGTGCTGGTCTGTCTGGACGAGGCGCAGGCCATGCCGCTGGAGAGTCTGGAGGTGTTGCGTCTGCTGACCAATCTGGAGACCGAGAAGCGCAAGTTGTTGCAGGTTGTGCTGTTCGGTCAGCCGGAGCTGGACGAACGCCTGCAACACCACTCCATCCGCCAGCTGCGGCAGCGCATCACCTTCCAATATGTATTGAAGGGCTTGCAGCGTGACGAGCTGGATCGCTATCTGCGCCACCGCGCCGCAGTCGCCGGTTTCAGCGGCGAGACGCTGTTCCGCCGCAATGCGGTCGGCAAGATGCATCGTGTCACCGGCGGTACGCCGCGCCTGGTCAACATCCTGGCACACAAGGCGCTGATGCTGGCCTTCGCCGAAGGACGCCAGCAGGTGGAGGGTAAGCATGTGGCGCAGGCGGCACAGGATACGCCCGAGGTGAAGCGCGACTGGTTGCCATGGGCCTTGTCTGCGCTGGTCATCGCGGTGGCGGCCAGTGTCATCGTGGCGGTGGTGATGCTGGCATGAGCCTCATCAATCAAGTGCTCAATCAGCTCGAAGCGCGGGGTGAACATACCGCGCCGGAGCAAACGCAGATCCGCCCGGTGCCGGAGCAAGCCAAGCGCGACTGGACCATGCCTTTGCTCATCTTGCTGCTGCTCGCGTTGTTGCTGGGCGTGGCGGCCTGGTTGCTGTTGCGCCAGGCTGCATCGTCTTCTGCGGTCGCCGTGGCGGCGCCTGCAACGCCTGCGGCCGTCGCCGTTGAACCTGCGGCGGTCATGGCAGAACAAACGGCGGCACCGGTGAGTCAGCTCAGTTATGAATTGAGTGTGCCACCGCTGCCGGATGCACTACGTGAGGCCCCTCCTGCTGACGAAATGCAGGCAGAGCCGCAACGGCCACTGGTTGCGGCGATCGAACCCGAAGCGCCTGCCGAGGAACCGGTGCGCCCGGCTGCGCCGGTCGTGCGCAGCGCACCGCCGGTGAAACAGGTCAGTCCGCAGCAACGTGCCGATGCCGCATATCGCAAAGGCTTGCAGGCACAGTACCAGCGCTTGCTGCCCGAGGCGCTGGCGGCCTACGAGGCGGCCTTGCGCGACGACCCCGCGCACGAAGGCGCGCGTCTCGCCCTGGCTAACCTGCTACAGGACAACGGCCAGCTCGATGCGTCGGAAAAGGTGTTGCGGCAAGGCATGTCATTGAAGCCGTTACCGCACAGTTTCATCATCGCCCTGGCGCGGTTGCAACTGGCGCAAGGCGGTCTGGCACAAGCGCAACATACCCTGCACAGCCATCTGCAACAGGCTGCCAACGATGCCGATTATCAGGCGTTCTATGCGGCATTGTTGCAACGCAGTGAGCAGCATGGCGAAGCGGTCGAGCACTACCGTGCGGCACTGAAACTGGCTCCGCGCAACGGCATGTGGCATGTGGGGCTGGCGATTTCCTTGCAGGCATTGGCACGCAAGGATGAGGCGCGGCAAGCCTATGAGCAGGCACTCGCCACGCGCACGCTCTCCCCGGAGCAGAACGCTTTCGTGCAGCAACGTCTGTCGGCGTTCTGATCCGTTCAAGCGTGCGCCGGCGTGCGCGCCACCACCCAGGCGCTGACCTTGCGGGCACCCCCCTGTTTGAGCACTCGTGCCAGCGCATCCAGCGTGGCGCCGGTGGTCATCACGTCATCCACGATGGCGACATGCATGCCATGCACTCCCGCCCCGGGTCGCAGTGCGAACGCCTGATGCATGTTGCGTTTGCGCGCCTTCCAGGGCAGCGAGGATTGCGGGAGGGTGTTGCGCACGCGTCGAACGGCGTCGCGGCGCACGGGCAGGTGCAAAGTCCGACTCAGGTGGTCGGCCAGCAGTTGCGACTGATTGAAGGCGCGCGCCCGCAGACGGTCGGCGTGCAACGGCAGCGCGAGCAGACAATCCGGGGTCTCATCCACGCAACGCGCCAGTGCGTCGCCGAGGAAAGGCGCCAGTAGCAGTTGCTCTTCGAACTTGAGCGCCTGCACCAGGCGATCTAGCGGAAAGGCATAGCGGAATGCGGCGAGCGTGCGGTCGAAGGCGGGCGCATGGTGCAGGCAGTGGCCGCACACGCCATCCGTCGGTAACGGCTGCGCACAGATAGGGCAGCGCGGGCCGCAGAGATAGGGCAGACCGGCCGTGCAGGCCGCGCAGCACAGGCCATCGCGACTCATCGCACCGCACAGGAAGCAGGGTTGTGCAGGCATCAGATGCCCGAAGAGTGAGCGGATGTTCATCTGGCTTTGGGGCTAAATTGACAAGGTGGCGACCATCAAGGAACATGCTGCCCGCAATTTACCCTCGATTTCCGGAAAGCAATATCCCCATGCAGAGTCAGCCTATCACCCTCGTTCGTCCCGTGCCGCCCAAGACCCCTGCCACATCGCAACGCTGGAGCGTGGACGCCATTGAGGCGCTGTTCAAATTGCCGTTCAACGACCTGATGTTCCGCGCGCAGCAAGTGCATCGCGAGCATTTCGATCCCAATGCGGTGCAACTGTCCACGCTGCTGTCCATCAAGACCGGCGGCTGTTCCGAGGATTGCGGTTACTGCCCGCAGTCGGCCTTCCATGATGCCGGCGTGGAGAACCGCAAGATGCTGGAGGTGCAGGAAGTCATCAGGGCGGCCAAGGCGGCGCAGGCGGCCGGTGCCGACCGCTTCTGCATGGGCGCGGCCTGGCGCGAGCCGAGCAAGGAAGATATGGCGGCCGTGGTGGAGATGGTGAAAGAGGTCAAGGCGCTGGGCATGGAGACCTGTGCCACGCTGGGCATGCTCAACGACGAGCAGACCGAACAACTGCGTCAGGCAGGGCTCGACTACTACAACCACAACCTGGATACCGCCCCCGAGTTCTACGGCGACATCATCAGCACGCGCGACTACCAGGACCGCATCGATACGCTGGAACGCGTGCGCAAGGCGGGCATGCATGTGTGCAGCGGCGGCATCGTCGGCATGGGCGAGAACCTCACGCAACGCGCCGGACTGATCGCCCAGCTGGCCAACATGGAGCCGTATCCCGAGAGCGTGCCGATCAACAATCTGGTCAAGGTGGAAGGCACGCCGCTGGCGCAGCAGGAAGACATCGATCCGCTGGATTTCGTGCGCACCATCGCCGTCGCCCGCATCACCATGCCCACGGCGCGCGTGCGACTGTCCGCCGGCCGTCAGCAGATGAGCGAAGCGGTGCAGGCGCTATGCTTCCTGGCCGGTGCCAATTCCATCTTCTACGGCGACCAGTTGCTGACCACCGGCAACCCCGATGTGGAACGCGACCGCGCGTTGATGGACAAGCTCGGCATGTACCCGTTTGCTGAAAAACATTAGCCACAGGGAACACAGAGTACACAGAGCAAGGCAATACAGGGCGCTTGGTTCTCTGTGATCTCTGTGTACTCTGTGGCGAATATGCCTTTTAGCCAATTACAAACAGAACTCGATGAACGTGCCGCGCAGGGCCTGCTGCGCCAGCGGCGCACGGTGGAGACGCCGCAATCGCCGCACATCGTGGTCGATGGCGTGCCGTATCTGGCTTTCTGTAGCAACGATTACCTCGGCCTCGCCAACCATCCGCAGCTCATCGCCGCCTTGCAACAAGGCGCGCAAGCCTGGGGTGTCGGGGCGGGCGCGGCGCATCTGGTGAGCGGCCACTTCACGCCGCATCACGTACTCGAGCAACAACTCGCGGCCTTCGTCGGCAAAACGGCGGCCTTGCTGTTCTCCACCGGCTTCATGGCCAACCTCGGTGTGGTGCAGGCGCTGGTGGGCAAGGGCGATACGGTATTCGCCGACAAGCTCAACCATGCCTCGCTCAATGACGCCATGTTGCTGTCGCGCGCCGAGGTGAAACGTTATCGTCACAACGACATGGCGCAGTTGCCCCAGTTGCTGGAAAGCGCGGCGAGCGGGCGCAAACTCATCATCACCGATGCGGTGTTCAGCATGGATGGCGATATCGCACCGTTGCCCGAATTGCTCGCGCTATGCGAACGCTACGATGCCTGGTTGCTGGTGGACGATGCGCATGGCTTTGGCGTGCTGGGGATGCAGGGGCGTGGCAGTCTCGCGCATTTCGGCCTGGCATCGCCGCGCATCATCCTGATGGGCACGCTGGGCAAGGCGGCGGGCGTGTCCGGCGCTTTCGTCGCGGCGGAACGAGTCGTGATCGACACCCTCGTCAACCAGGCGCGCAGCTATGTCTACACCACGGCTTCGCCGCCGGCACTGGCGGTGGCTTTGCAGCACAGCCTGCGCCTCATCGCACAGGGCGATGCCTTGCGCACTCACCTGCAAGCACTGATCGAACAACTGCGCGCAGGTTTGCAGGATCTGCCCTGGTCGTTGATGCCCTCGCAAACCGCCATCCAGCCGCTGCTGGTGGGCGACAACGAAGCGGCACTGCAACTCAGTGCGGGGCTGCGTGAGCGCGGCATCTGGGTCGCCGCCATCCGGCCGCCCACCGTGCCGCAGGGCACGGCGCGCTTGCGCATCACCCTGTCTGCCGCGCATCAAGCTGCGGATGTGGATCGTCTGATCGGAGCCTTGCATGAGCTTGCATGTTGAAGTGAGTGGTAGCGGCCGGCCGCTGGTCATGCTGCACGGTTGGGGCATGCATGGCGGCATCTGGCATGAACTGGCGGCGCAACTGGCGCAGGACTTCGAAGTGCACAACGTGGACTTGCCCGGACATGGCGGGAGCAGCGCCGCCCCGTTCACGCTGGATACGGTAGTGGATGGGCTGGATGCGCATTTCGCGCAGCCGGTCATGGTGCTGGGCTGGTCGCTGGGCGGCATCCTGGCGCAGCATTGGGCGGTGCGTGCGCCGCAGAAGATCGGCAAGCTGGTGCTGGTCGCCAGCACGCCGTGTTTCACCGAGCGCGAAGATTGGCTGTTCGGCATGGGCGGCGAGACCTTGCAACAGTTCGCAGCCGAACTGGAGAAGAACCATGCCGCGACATTGCGGCGCTTCCTCGCGTTGCAGGTGCGCGGCAGCGAACATGAGCGCGAACTGTTGACCAGCTTGCGTGAGCAGTTGTTCAGCCGGGGCGAGCCTGCACTGGCAGCGCTGCGCGGCGGCCTGGAGATCCTGCGTGATGCCGACCTGCGGCCGCAGGCGGCCGGCATCGCACAGCCCACGCTGCTCGTCGCCGGCGAGCGCGACAAGCTGACGCCGCCGGAGGCCTCGTATTACCTGGCGCAGGTGCTGCCGCACGCGCAGGTGGCCGAGATCCTCGGCGCCGCGCATGCGCCGTTCCTGTCGCACCCGGCATTGTTTACAGAACACCTGAAGAGATTCCTGCATGAATGAGTTCGAGATCGACAAGCGCGAAGTGAGGCGCGCTTTCAGCAAGGCGGCGGACAGCTATGATGCCGCTGCCGTGCTGCAACACGAGGTGTGCCAACGCATGCTGGAAAAGCTCGACCTGATGCGCATGCAGCCGCAGCGCCTGCTGGATGTGGGCAGCGGCACCGGACGCGGCACGCGTCTGCTGGCGCAACGCTATCCGGCTGCGCAGGTCACCGCGCTCGATATCGCGCTCGGCATGTTGCAACATGCACGCGGTACCAGCAGTTGGTGGCGCAAACTGTTCCAGGGGCAGCGTGCGCAGTATCTGTGCGCGGACGTGGAAGCGCTGCCGCTGGCGACACAGAGCGTGGACATGGTGTGGTCCAACCTGGCCCTGCAATGGTGCAACGACCTGCCCGCCACCTTCGTCGAGCTGCATCGCGTGATCCGTAACGATGGTTTGTTGATGTTCTCCACCTTCGGCCCCGACACCTTGCGTGAATTGCGCATCGCCTTCGCGGGCGTGGATGGTTACAATCACCTTAATCGTTTTGCGGATATGCATGACGTCGGCGACATGCTGGTGGCAGCCGGCTTCGCCGACCCGGTGATGGAGATGGAGACCTTGACCCTGACTTATGACGACGTGCGTGCAGTGATGCAGGACTTGAAGAGCATCGGCGCGCACAACGCCACGGCCGGTCGTGGCAGCGGCCTGATGGGAAAACGCACCTGGCAGCAGGTGACAGCGAATTACGAGCGGTTGCGCCGCGACGGCACGTTGCCGACCACCTATGAGGTGATCTACGGCCATGCCTGGCGCGTGCCGCCCAAGCACGCGAGCGATGGTCGCTCGGTGGTGAGGACGGATTTCAAGTTATGAGTTATTTCATCACCGGGACCGATACCGGCGTCGGCAAGACGCTGATCAGTTGCGCGCTGCTGCATGGTTTCGCCGCGCAGGGCAAACGCGCAGCCGGCTTCAAGCCGGTGGCAGCCGGTTGCGATGAGGATGATCACAACGAGGATGCCAAGGCTTTGCGTGCCGCGAGCACCATGCAGTTGGCCTATGGCCAGGTGAACCCCTACTGTTTCCCGCGCCCCATCGCGCCGCATCTGGCCGCGCGCCATGTCGGGGTGCGCATCGAGATGCAGCGCATCCTCACGACCTATGAGGAACTGGACTGCCAGGCCGACGAGGTGATCGTAGAGGGTGCGGGCGGTTTCCTGGTGCCCTTGAACGAGGAGCGCAGCTTCGCCGATCTGGCGCGCGAGCTGGACATCCCGGTCATCCTGGTGGTGGGCATGCGTCTGGGTTGCATCAACCATGCCTTGCTCACCGATCTGGCGCTGGCGCAGCATCAGGTGGCCTGTGCCGGCTGGGTGGCCAATGTGCTGGATGCCGACATGCCCGCCTTGCAAGAAAATATCGATGCCCTGCGCGAACGCCTGGCGGCGCCGCTGCTGGGCGTGGTGCCGTATATGGCGCAGCCCGATGCCGTGCTGGCTGCGCAGCATCTGGACTTGAGCCTGCTGGCGACCGAGGCGGCCGATGAGTGAGTTCAGCTTGCTCGCGGTGTTCCTGGTCGGCCTGCTGGGTGGGGTGCATTGCCTGGGCATGTGCGGCAGTCTGGTCGGGCTGTTCACCACGCAAGTGCCGGCTGCGCATGCACGCTGGCCGTTCCATCTGGCCTACAGCAGCGGCCGTATCGCCAGCTATGCCGTGGCCGGCGCGCTGGTCGGCGCCATCGGGCAGGCCGGTCTGCTGATGCGCGATGCGGTGCCGGTGCAACATCTGTTGTTCGCGTTGTCCAGTGTCATGCTGGTATTGCTCGGCATGTATCTGGCGGGTATCGGCGGTGCGGTGCGCAAGCTGGAAAAAATGGGCAGTGGCTTGTGGCGCCATCTGCAACCCTATACCACCCGTCTGCTGCCGGTGACCACCGTGCCGCGTGCGCTGGGGCTGGGGGCGTTGTGGGGCTGGTTGCCCTGCGGCCTGGTGTACAGTGTGCTGCTGACGGCGCTGGCCAGTGGCGATATGGCGCATGGCGCGACCACGATGCTGGCCTTCGGCCTGGGCACCTTGCCCAACCTGCTGGCCATCGGCCTGTTCTGGGAGAGTGTGCGCGGCTGGGTGCAGGCGCCGCGTGTGCGTCTGGCGGCGGGCTTGCTGGTGATGGGGCTGGGGGGCTATGGGCTGTTCAAGGTGGCATACACCTTTGCGACTTATGGATGGAGCGGCAGTTGTCATGTACCTGCGTAACGTTTGCCTGATGTTGTTGTGCGTGCTGCTTGCGGCGTGCGAACAGAAACTGCCGTCGCCGTTCAAGGCGAGCGAGGTCACCGCGCAATATGCGCAGGCCGAACTGCATCTGCGCTCGCCTGATGGCAAGTCGGTGACGCTGGCCGACTATCGCGGCAAAGTGGTGGCGCTGTTCTTCGGCTATACCCATTGCCCGGATGTGTGTCCGACCACGCTGGCCGACATGGCGCAGGTGATGCGCATGCTGGGCAAGGATGCCGAGCGCGTGCAGGTGCTGTTCGTCACGCTGGATCCCGAGCGCGATACGCCTGAGCTGCTGGCGCAATACGTGCCGGCGTTCTACCCGTCCTTCCTCGGTCTTTATGGCGATGCGCAAGCCACTGCCGCGGCCGCCCAGGCGTTCGATATCGTCTACCAGAAGCAGCCGACCAAGAGCGGCAGCTATACGCTGGATCATTCGGCGGGCACCTATCTGATCGGCCCGGCAGGCCATCCGGTGCTGTTGTCTCCGTTCGCACAGCGGCCTGAGCTGCTGGTGCAGGACATCCGTCTGCTACAGGCGATGAGATGAGCATCTTCGGTGAATTCCTGACGTTCGATATCGACGCCGACAATCTGCCGGTACGACGCGAACAGGTGCGCGCACGTATCGAGACCTATCCCACCATGGTGTTGCCGGCGATGGCGATGGTGCCCCTGATGATGTGGGTAATGTGGGATGTCATCTCGCATCAGGTGTTGCTGGGCTGGATGGCGCTGGCCTTCTCGGTGCAACTGTTCGAAATGTCGCAATGGTGGCGTTATCGCAAGGCGGCGTTCAGCCTGCAGGAATGCCGTGTCTGGGATTGGCGTTTCCGCCGCAACACGGTGCTCGGTGCTTCGGTATGGGGGCTCGCCTGGCTGCTCATGTATGTGCCGGGCGATCTGGCCTATCAGATCCTCGTAATCTGTGTCGCCATGGGCTTCTCCGCCGGTGGCGTGACCATCAATCCCATCCACCGTCCCTCGCTGTTCCTCTACCTCATCTTCCAGTTGGTGCCGCTGGTGTTGTTGCTGGCGCTGGAGAATGACAAGCAGCATTGGTTCCTGGCGCTGATGCTGGTGGTGTTCATCGTGTTCATGTTGAATGCCGCGATCCGCCTGATGCACACCTTCGAACTCTCGTTGCGCCAGCGCTTCGATAAGGAGAACCTGTTGCGCGTGCTGCGCCAGCGCGAGCAGGATATCGCCGAGGCGCTGGAGCAGGCCGAGCTGGCCAGCCGGGCGAAATCCAAGTTCCTCGCTACCGCCAGTCATGACCTGCGCCAGCCGCTGCAGGCTTTGCGGTTGTTCACCGAGGCCTTGCAGGATGTCGTGCGCGAATCGGAGGCGGCGCGGCTGGCCGGGCAGATCGCCAAATCGGTGGATGCACTGGTGGACATGTTCGACGACCTGCTCGACATCTCGCGGCTGGATGCCGGCATCATCGAGGCGCGCTGGCAACACTTCAGCCTGGGGCCGTTGCTGGATCGGTTGTATGGCGACTTTGCGCCGCTGGCCCAGGCCAAAGGACTGTATTTCGAGATGGACGGCATGGGAGTGGTATGCACCGAAGGTTGCAGCACGGTGGTATACAGCGATCCTTTCCTGCTGGAGCGCATGCTGCGCAACCTGATCTCCAATGCGGTGCGCTATACCGAACAAGGGGGGATCGTGGTGCGTTGCAATTGCGCGGGCGAGGATGTGCGCATCGCGGTGACAGACAGCGGCATCGGCATTCCGGCCGAAGCCTTGCCGCGCATCTTCGATGAGTACTATCAAGTGGGTAATCCCAATCGCGACCGGCGCAAGGGGTTGGGGCTGGGACTGACTATCGTGCGGCGTATCGACGGCCTGCTCGGCAGTCGCCTGCAGGTCAGCTCCACGCCGGGCAGCGGGTCCGAGTTTGCGGTGCGCATCCGCAAGGGCGATGCCAGCCAGCTTGCGCAACCATACGTGCTGTCGCACGCGGAATACGACTTGTCGGGTAGCGTAGTGGTGCTGGTGGAAGACGATCCCGACATCCGTGAGCAGGCGGCAGCGCTGATGCGTCAGTGGGGCTGTAGCGTGTTCGCCGATGATGAAGCGGGGCGGATCATGCAAGCGCTGGAGCAAGTGGCGGCGACGCCCGATCTGCTGGTGTGCGATTACCGGCTGCCGCAAGACGTGACCGCCATCGAGGTGATCCGCCGCATGCGCGAACGCTGGGGCAAGACGTTGCCGGCCCTGGTGCTGACCGGCGATACCGGTGCCGAGACTCTGCATGAGATCCATGCTTCCGGCGCCATGCTGCTGCATAAACCGATCGCGCCGGTGCGCCTGCGTGCGATGATGCACTTCGCCGTGAAAGGCGTGCAATGACCGGGTTTCCGGCGCGGTCGATGGTATGATGGCGGGCGAAAAAACGGGAGGTAAGCAATGAAGCTGAAAGTGCTGCTGGTGGATGACCACGCCCTGTTCCGTGACGGCATGCGCTATGTGCTGCAACAGCTCGCGGACGAGGTGGAGATCCTCGATACCGGCAATTTCACCGAAGCCATCCAGTTGGTGATGGCCAATCCTGATATCGATCTGGCATTGCTGGATTTGAACATGCCGGACAGCAACGGGGTGCCGTCGCTGCAACTGTTCCACCAGCGCTTCCCCGATATCCCGCTGGTGGTGGTCTCCGGCTCCGACCATCGTGACGACATCGAAGGCGTGATGGAGCTGGGTGCCATGGGCTTCATCTCCAAGATGTCTTCCAGCAAGACCATGCTGGCGGCGCTGCGCATGGTGCTGGACGGTGGCGTCTATGTGCCGCCGCAACTGTTGCAACAGGCGGTGGCCAAGCTGGACGCCGGGCAGTCCGCCGGCGACAAGCGCAGCCAGCGTGCCAGCAAGTACGGCCTCACCCCGCGTCAGCTCGAAGTGCTGCAACTCATCGGTAACGGCATGAGCAACAAGGACATCTCGCGCGAACTCAATCTGGCGGAAGGTACGGTGAAGATCCACGTTGCCGCCATCTATCAGACCCTGCATGTCAACTCGCGCGTCGACGCAGTGGAGACCGCACGCCGCTTCGGCTTCATCGCCGATGCCTTGGAGCAGGGCGGGCTTGGGCAACACGGTGGGCAAGGCTGATGGCGGTAAGCGATAGCGTGCGCGCACCGTTGCCGGAGCGCCTGCTCAATCTGTTGCGCGAATCGCGCTGGTTGCTGCTGGTGGCGCTGGCCGCCTATCTCATCCTCATCCTCGCCGGTTACGATCGCAACGACCCCGCCTGGTCGCACGAGGCGGTCGTGGCCGCGGTCAACAATCCGGGCGGCGCCTTCGGTGCCTGGTTGTCCGATGTGCTGCTCTACGTGTTCGGTTTCTCGGCCTGGTGGTGGGTCACGCTGATGCTGCAACGCGTGTGGGCGAGCTATCGCCGCATGCGTGCCGACAGCCTGTTCGACGTGCGCACCTTGTGGCTGTCGCTCACCGGCTTCTTCATCCTGTTGTTGAGCAGCTGCGCACTGGAAGCGTTGCGCCTGTACACCTGGCAGGTGGAATTGCCGCAGGCACCGGGCGGCATGCTGGGCGCCGTGCTCGGTCATTGGCTGGCGGCGGTGTTCGGCTATACCGGCGCCACCTTGTTGCTGCTCACCCTGATGGCGGTCAGTTTCAGCCTGTATACCGGACTGTCGTGGTTACGTTTCATCGACCGCCTCGGTGCCTGGCTGGAAGAAGGTTACCTGTGGGCGCGCCAGCGCTGGCAGACCTGGCAGGACAAGCGCATCGGCGCACAGGCGGTGCAGCAGCGCGAAGTCAGCGTGGAGGTGGAGAAGAAGCGCGTCGAGGAACATCAACCCATCCATATCGAGATGCCGGTGGTGGAGATCCCCAAATCCATGCGCGTGGAGAAGGAGAAACAGGTCTCCCTGTTCGCCGATATGCCGGATTCCGATCTGCCGCCGCTGCATCTGCTGGATGAGGCCAAGCAGCAGGTCGAGGTGGTGTCGGCCGAGACACTGGAATTCACCTCGCGCTTGATCGAGCGCAAGCTCAACGACTTCAACGTCACCGTGAAGGTGGTCGGCGCTTATCCCGGCCCGGTCATCACGCGCTATGAGATCGAGCCCGATGTGGGCGTGAAGGGCAGCCAGATCGTCAATCTGGTGCGTGACTTGGCGCGCGCGTTGTCTGTGGTCAGCATCCGCGTGGTGGAGACCATCCCCGGCAAGACCTGCATGGCGCTGGAGCTGCCCAACCCGAAGCGGCAGACCGTCCATCTGTCCGAGATCCTCGGCTCGCAGGTGTATGCCGATATGGCCTCACCGCTCACCATCGCCATGGGCAAGGACATCTCCGGCAAGCCGGTGGTGGCCGACCTGGCCAAGATGCCGCACGCATTGGTGGCCGGTACCACGGGTTCCGGCAAGTCGGTGGCGATCAACGCCATGATCCTGTCGCTGCTGTACAAATCCACGCCGCAGGAAGTGCGCCTGATCCTGATCGATCCCAAGATGCTGGAACTCTCGGTGTACGAAGGCATCCCGCACCTGCTGGCGCCGGTGGTGACCGACATGCGCCAGGCCGCCTCCGCGCTCAACTGGGCGGTGCAGGAGATGGACAAGCGCTACAAGCTGATGTCGCACTTCGGTGTGCGCAACATCGCCGGTTTCAATCAGAAGTTCCGTGACGCGCAAAAAGAAGGCCAGCCGCTGACCAATCCGTTCAGCATCACGCCGGAAGCGCCGGAGCCGCTGCAAGAGCTGCCGTTCATCGTGGTCTTCATCGACGAGCTGGCCGACCTGATGATGGTGGTGGGCAAGAAGGTGGAAGAACTGATCGCCCGCCTGGCGCAGAAGGCGCGTGCTGCGGGTATCCATCTGGTGCTGGCCACGCAGCGTCCGTCGGTGGACGTGATCACCGGCCTGATCAAGGCCAACGTGCCGACGCGCGTCGCTTTCCAGGTGTCGAGCAAGATCGATTCGCGCACCATCCTCGACCAGCAAGGCGCCGAATCGCTGCTGGGTCAGGGCGATATGCTCTATCTGCCGCCGGGTAGCGGTTTCCCGCAGCGCGTGCATGGCGCGTTCGTGTCCGATCAGGAAGTGCATCGTGTCACCGAGCATCTGAAAGCGCAGGGCGAGCCCAACTACATCGAAGGCATCCTCACCTCGATGGACGAGCCGGCCGAAGGCGAATACGACGGTGGCGGCGGCGATGCCGAAGCGGATGCGCTGTACGACCAGGCGGTGGAGATCGTGCTCAAGACCCGCCGTCCGTCCATCTCGCTGGTGCAGCGTCACCTGCGCATCGGTTATAACCGCGCCGCGCGGCTGATCGAGGCGATGGAGAAAGCCGGCCTTGTGTCGCCCATGCAGAGCAACGGCAATCGCGAAGTGATCGCGCCCGCGCGGCAAGAATGAAAAAAACAGGAATTAGGATTTGGGTATGACGACTATCCAGCCGAATCCTAGATCCCAGTTCCAAAATCCTCTGCAGAATCCATGAAACTAAAATTCTTCTTTCTCTCACTGCTTGTTCTTCCGCTGACGGCCCATGCCGGCGCCATCGAGCGGCTCAAGACCTTCATCTCGGGCACCCATTCGGCACAAGCCGAATTCACCCAGACCGTGCGTCACCGCAACGGCAAGTTGATGCAAGCCGCGTCCGGCACCATGCAGTTCGTGCGTCCCGGAAAATTCCGCTGGGAATACCACAAGCCCTACGAACAACTCATTGTCGGTGATGGCGAGAAGTTCTGGCTGTACGACGCCGACCTGGAACAGGTCACCGTGCGCAAGCTCGATGCCGCACTGGGCAGCAGCCCGGCCGCGCTGCTCTCCGGCAACAACGAGATCGAACGCGGTTTCGTGCTGGAAGAGGCGGGCGAACAGAATGGCCTGGCCTGGCTGAGTGCCAAGCCGCGCGGCAACGAATCCACCTTTTCCGCCATCCGCATGGGCTTCAACGACCGTGCCGAACTGGTGGCGATGGAGCTGAACGACGCCTTCGGCAACATCACCGTGCTGCGCTTTGCGCATCTGCAACGCAATCCGCAGCTTGCGCCCGCACTGTTCAAGTTCACACCGCCGGCTGGCGCTGACGTGCTGGGTGAGTGATGGGCGACCTGTTCGCGCCCACGCCGCCGGCCGCACCGCTCGCCGAGCGTCTGCGACCCAAGCATATCGATGAGGTGATCGGGCAGACGCACCTGCTCGGTGGCGGCAAGCCGCTGCGCCTCGCTTTCGAGTCGGGCAAGCTGCACTCGATGATCCTGTGGGGCCCGCCGGGCGTGGGTAAGACCACGCTGGCACGGCTCATGGCTTCCGCATTCGACGCCGAGTTCGTGCCGCTGTCGGCCGTGTTGTCCGGCGTGAAGGACATCCGCGATGCCATCGCGCAGGCCGAGATGACGCTGCAACAGCGTGGTCGCCACACCATCCTGTTCGTGGATGAGGTGCATCGCTTCAACAAGTCGCAGCAGGATGCCTTCCTGCCCTATGTGGAGCAGGGGCTGGTCACCTTCATCGGCGCCACCACCGAGAACCCCTCGTTCGAGGTGAACAGCGCGCTGCTGTCGCGCGCGCAGG
>JAJZSA010000007.1 GCA_021822115.1 Pseudomonadota bacterium | reverse complement strand
CTGCCGCATGCCGAACACCTGCCGCCGTGGGTGAGCGCGGAATGCGCCATGCTGTTGCTGTGGCGCGTGTGGCTGGCGCGCAGCGGCAAGGGCCTGCCGCCGCGCTGGCTGCTGCTGGGCATCGCGCTCACCAGTGTGGCGGCCGTCGCACTCTCCTTCCATTCGCTGTTCGGACGCGAGGTCGGCGTCACGCTGCTGATCCTGCTCTCCACCCTCAAATTGCTGGAACTGAAAGCGCTGCGCGATGCCGGCGTGATGGTCTACCTGGCCTGCTTCATCATCATCACCAATTTCTTCTACTCGCAGAGCATCCCCACCGCCGCCTTCATGCTGTTCACCCTGACCGTCGTGCTCGCCACCTGGGTGCATCTGTACAGCGGCACGCTCGGCCTCAGGCCGCGCCTGCGCTTCGCCGGCACGCTGCTGTTACAGGCCATCCCGCTGTCGCTGCTGCTGTTCGTGCTGTTCCCGCGCATCCAGGGGCCGCTGTGGGGCTTGCCGCAGGACGCCTATGCCAGCAGCGGCCTGTCCGACACCATGTCACCGGGCAGCATGAGCAAGCTGTCGCTCAACGATAGCGTGGCGTTCCGCGTCAGCTTCGAGGGCGCCGCACCGCCACGCAACCGGATGTACTGGCGCGGTCCGGTGCTGTGGGATTTCGACGGCACCACCTGGCGTCGCGGCCAGACCGCCGCCACGCGCGTGCCGACGCTGGCCGCCACCGCGCAGCCGCTGCGCTACACCGTCACGCTGGAGCCGCACAACAAACGCTGGCTGTTCGCGCTGGACATGCCGGCCAGCCTGTCCATCGCCTCGCAACAGACGCCGGATTTCCAGATACTCAGCCGCGAAGCGGTGAACAAACGCCTGCGCTACCAGGCCGAATCCGTGCTCGGCTACCGTGCCGCGCTGGACGAATCGCCGCGCCAACTGCAACGCGCCCTGCGCCTGCCGCGCGGCCTCAACCCGCAAGCACAGGCCTTGGCCGCCGCATGGCGCACCCAGCATCCCCATGACGATGCCGCCATCGTGGGCAGCGCACTCACCTACTTCAACCAGAACGGTTTCGAATACACGCTGGAACCGCCGCTGCTCGGCGCGCACGGCATCGACGATTTCCTGTTCCGCACCAAGCAAGGTTTCTGCGAACACTATGCCGGCGCCTTCGTCTATCTGATGCGCGCGGCCGGCGTGCCGGCGCGCGTGGTCACCGGCTATCAGGGCGGCGAATACAACGCGCTGGGCGACTACACCATCCTGCGCCAGTCGGATGCGCATGCCTGGGCCGAAGTGTGGCTGGCCGAGCGCGGCTGGCAGCGCATCGATCCCACCGCTGCCGCTTCCCCGGCGCGCATCGAGAGCGGCCTCTCCGCCGCCGTGCGCGATACCGCCGCCCTGCCCTTCATGCTGCGCGACCCGCCGCAATGGCTGCGCGAATTGCGCTTCAACTGGGATGCGCTGGCCAACCGCTGGAACCAGTGGGTGTTGGGCTACGACACGGAACGCCAGTTCGCCTTCCTCACCCGCTTGGGCATGGAAGACATCACCTGGCAGAAGATGGCGCTCAAAATGCTGGCCGGCGTGTTCATCCTGGTCGGCCTGTTCACGCTGTTGCTGCTGCGGCGCCTGATCGTGCGCCAGCGCGACCCGGTGCAGGCCGCCTGGCTCAAGCTGTGCCGCAAGCTGGCAAAGGGCGGCCTGCCGCGCGCCGCGCATGAAGGGCCGCAGGACTACGCGGCGCGCATCGCCGGCCTGCGGCCGCAGCGGGCGACCGCCTTGCACGACCTCGCCGCGCAGTACATCGCCCTGCGCTATGCGGACCGCTACTCTCCCGCCGCACTCGCCAGCTTCCGCCGAGCGGTGCGGGCATTCAAGCTATAATCCGCGCCTCATCCAACGAGACACGCATCATGCAGATCACCCGCAGACTGGAATTCGACGCCGGTCACCGCATCCCCAACCACAACAGCCAGTGCCGCCACCTGCACGGGCACCGCTATGCCATCGAGATCACGCTGTCGGGCGAGGTGGTGACCACCGCCGGTGTTTCGGAAGAAGGCATGGTGATGGATTTCTCGGATGTGAAGCGCATCGCCAAGGAGCGCGTGGTGGACGTGTGGGACCATGCCTTCATCGTCTATCGCCACGACAAGACGGTGCTGGAGTTCCTGCAAGGCATGCCGGGGCACAAGACCGTGGTACTGGAGGTGGTGCCGACCGCGGAGAACCTGGCGCGCGTGGCGTTCGAACTGCTGGACGGCGCGTATCAGGACACCTACGGCAACCATCTGCGACTGGAGCGCGTGCGCCTGTACGAGACGCCCAACAACTGGGCCGACCACACCCGCTAGCAAGCTGTTGAAAAACTACTGCGGTGAGCATCTGCGGCGTTGCCCAGTGCTCGAAATCCTCATGTACATTGAGTACATTCCGGTTCCTGCGCTCCGTGCGCCTTGCATCTAGTCATCCTCGCTACGTTTTTCAACAGCTTGCTAGATTTTGCCGTACTGCCCGGCCACCACCCGGTTACGGCCGCCACGTTTGGCCTGATACAAAGCCGCATCCGCCGACTGGAACAGCACCTCCAGTGCGGTGGTAGCATCCGGCATCACCGACACCACGCCGCAACTGACCGAGACCAGCTTGTTGTCGGTGGCATAGTGCGCGATCTGCAATTCGGCCACCATCTGGCGCACGCGCTCGGCGATCCACATCGCGCCGTCCTGGTCGGTGTCGCCCAGCACCAGCACAAACTCCTCGCCGCCGAAACGTGCCGCCAGGTCGCTGCCGCGCGGCGCGGCACGCGCGATCTGCTGCGCCACTTTGCGCAGGCAGTCATCGCCTGCCGGATGGCCGTATTTGTCGTTGAACAGTTTGAAATAGTCGATGTCGAGCAGGATCAGCGACAGCGGCTTCTTCATGCGCTGGCAGCGCCGCCATTCGCGCGCCATGAACTCGTCCAGCGAACGCCGGTTGGCGATGCCGGTCAGCGCATCGGTGGTGGACAGACGCAGCAGTTCGGCATTGGCGGCATCCAGCTGCTGGGTGACCTCGCGCAGGCGGCGCTGCATCTCGATCAGGCGCAGCATGGCGCGCACCTTGGCATGGAACACCAGTTCGCTCACCGGCTTGACCAAGTAATCGTCGCCGCCGGCGGCGATGCCGCGCGCCAGGTCCTCGTCGGTGTTCATCGCGGTGAGGAAGATGATGGCCGCCCATTCGCCCTCTGCTTCCAGTTTGCGCATGGCGCGCGCGACATCGAAACCATCGATGTCCGGCAGCCGCGCATCGAGGATCACCACATCCGGTCGCTGTTCCTCGAACACCTTCAATGCCGCCTTGCCGCTGTCGACCAGCAGCGGGTCGTGGATGCCCATGTTCGCCAGATAGTTGGACAGCACCCGGATGGTGACCAGACTGTCTTCGACCACCAGCACCTTGTTGCCTGCTATGTTGAGGTTCTTCATGTCAGCGGAATTGCGTGGAGTTGGACCATTATAGGCTGCCCACTGATCGAGGGAAAAATGATCGACTCCCTGACCGGTCACGACCGCGTACAGACATGAGACACGTTACGTTCACCTCTGTGGATCGGCCAGGCCATCCCAGTCCCTGACCAGCGCTTCCAGCTCCTGCAACGGCAACGGCTTGCTGAACAGATAGCCCTGATAGGTCATGCAGGCATGGTGCTGGAGGAAGGCCAGTTGCGCCTCGTTCTCCACGCCTTCGGCGATCACGTCGTGCTGGAAGTTCTTGGCCATGTCGATGATGCTCTGCACCATGCCGGCATCGCTGGGGTCGTGGGTGATGTCGCGCACGAAGCTCTGGTCGATCTTCAGCTGGTCCAGCGGCAAACGCTTGAGATAGGCCAGCGAAGAATAGCCGGTGCCGAAATCGTCCAGCGACAACTGCACGCCCACTTGCTTCAGCGCCTTCATCTTCTCCACCACGTCACTGATGTCGTTCAGCACCACCCCTTCGGTCAGCTCCAGCTTGAGACGCTGCGGCGCCACGCCATGGCGCTGCAACACGTCGCGCAGATGGGACACGAAATCATGCAGGGCAAACTGGTGCGCGCTGACATTGATGGACAGCGTCATGTGCCCCAGCACGGGATCGGCCGTCCAGCGCGCCAGCTGGGCACAGGCCTGGTTGAGCACCCATTCGCCCAGTTCGAGGATGAGCATGCTCTCCTCCGCCACCGGGATGAAACGCGCCGGGGGGATCATGCCGCGCTGCGGATGTTCCCAGCGCAGCAGCGCCTCCATGCCGACCAGGCGCCGCTCGTTGTCCACCTGCACCTGGTAATAGAGCTTGAGTTCCTGGTTCTCGATGGCGCGGCGCAGATCGTTCTCCATCTCGGCACGCGATTCCAGATCGTGCTGCAGGTCGGGGTCGTAGAAACGCACGGTGTTGCGCCCGGCGCTCTTGGCCTGGTACATCGCCACATCGGCATGCTTGATCAGCTCGTCCGCCGACATGCCGCCATCGTGGAACAGCTCCACGCCGATGCTGGGCGAAGTGAAGTGCTCGTGTTCCTTGAGCTGGTAGGCATGCGCCAGCGACTCGCGGATCTTCTCCGCCACCGTGCCGGCATGCGTCGAGGCCGCCTCGCGGTCGGGACCGATGCCTTCCAGGATCACCACGAACTCGTCGCCGCCCAGCCGCGCCACGGTATCGGTCTCGCGCACGCAGTGCTTGATGCGCGCCGCGACCTCGACCAGCAGCAGGTCGCCATAATCGTGCCCCAGCGTGTCATTGAGCACTTTGAAACGGTCCAGATCGATGAACAGCAACGCCCCGAACTCACCATGCCGCGTGGAGGTAGCCAATGCGCTGCGCAAGCGGTCGAGGAACAGGCGACGGTTGGGCAGATGGGTCAGCGCATCGAAGAACGCCAGTTCGCGGATCTCCTCCTCGTTGCGCTTGCGCTCGGTGATGTCGTTGAAGATCGCCACGTATTGCGTGATGCGCCCCTGCTCGTCCTTCACTGCCGTGATGTTCATACGCTTGGGATAGACCTCGCCGTTCTTGCGCCGATCCCAGATGTCGCCGCTCCACGACCCTTGCTCTTTGATCTGGCGCCACATCTCCTCATAGAATTCGTGATCGTGCCGCCCCGAACTGAGGATGCGCGGGTTCTTGCCGCACACATCGTCCAGCGTGTATCCGGTGATGGCGGTGAACGCGCTGTTCACGCGCACGATGTTGGCCTCGGCATCGGTGATGAGGATGGCTTCCTGCGTCTCGAAGGTCGCCGCCGCGATGCGCAAGGCCGCTTCGCTCTCCTTGCGCCGCGTGATGTTGCGACAGAACACGAAGAAATGCGCATCGCGGAAGGTCACCGAGACCTCGAGGTCGATCAGACGACCATCCTTGCGCCGATGGCGGGTCTCGAAACGGTCCTGTCCCTGCGCGATGATGCGCTCGATGTGCGCCTTCACGTCCTCCGGCCGCTCGCTCGCCTCCAGCTGGCTGATGTGCATGCCGATCAGCTCCTGGCGGCTGTAACCGGAGAGGCGCGCATAGGCTTCGTTCACTTCTTCCAGGAAACCGTCCAGCGCGGTCTCGATCACCAGATGGTGACGCTGCAACACCAGCTCCGCATGCTTGCGCAGGGTGATGTCGCGGCTGGCCGCGTAGATGTAGCTCTTGCCATCCACCTGCACGCCGCTGGCACACACCTCGACATCGAGCAGGCTGCCATCCTTGCGCCGGTGCACCGTCTCGAAGGTGGCACTGTGGCCGACCATGCCGCGCAGGCGTTGCGGCAGTTCGGCCGCCGGGATGGCGTCATCCCATTGCCGCACGTTGAGCCGCAACGCCTCGTCGCGCGTGTAACCCAGCATGCGGCAGAAGGCCTCGTTCACCTCCAGCACGTTGCCGTCCACATCCATCACATGCACACCTTCCATCGAATTCTCGCGCAGCGCCTGGCTGCGCTTCAGCTCCGCTTCGATGCGTTCCTTGCCGGACAGGGTCTGCAACATGCTGTTGAGTGCTTCGACCAGGCGCCCGATCTCGCCGCTGCCTTTGCGCTTGAGCGACAGCGTGCGTTGGCGTAGCGCGATCTCGCCGGCGGCATGGGTGATATAGCGCAACGGGCGCAACATGTAGCGTATCGCCGCATGGAACAGGCCGGCGGCCAGCACCATCCACAGCAAGGCCTTGAGCAGACTGCCGCTGCTGATACCCGGGGTCTGCGCCGCCAGCACCGACGCCGGCACCTGCACCGCCAATACCAGGAAGCGTTGCGGAGCGGCCGGGTCGAACGCCACCTTGACCGCCGCCAGGTAGCCGCCCCCCGCCAGCGCGCCCTGTCGCAAGGTCAGCTCATGCTGCGCCGCCTCGGCGAACAGAGGATGCAGCACCGGGAAATCGCGCCGGATATCGTCCGCACTGCCCATTTCGAAAGTGAAAGCGCGTGCGGCATCGGGGTGCCACAGATAATGCCCGTACTGGTCGGCGATATAGAGTTCACTGCCCGCCACCGGCAGCTGCGCCGCAGGCGCCAGCAGATGCCGCGCGTCCAGGCTCAGCACCAGCATGCCGAAGCGCCGCCCCTGCTCGTCGAACACCGGCTTCGCCGCGCGCAACATGGGATGGTGCGGCGTCTTGATCAGCCCGTGCTCGCGGTTCAGGTTGAATTCGGAAAGATGGATGGCCCCCGGCGGCAGGGTCAGCGCGGCCTGGAAATAATCGCGTTCGCCCTTGCGTTGCAAGGCATCCGCCGCCGTGACATGCACCTGCTGCAGCTCGCGCTCCACGCGCACCAGCTCGCGTCCGCCATCGGCCACGGCGATCAGGCACGCCTGACTGTATTCGGGATGGGCACGCAGATAGGCCTGGAATATCTCGCTCAGACGGCGCTTCCACAGCGCCTGTGACTCGCCATCGCGCGGGTCGACACCACCATGGCTGGCGGCACGCATGATGCCGCCGATCGGCGGCGTCTCGGCCAGGAAGCTGACATCCTGGCGCAGTATCTCCACCTGCTGGCGCAGGCGCTCGCTCTCCGCATGCAAGCCGCTCTCCAGCATCTGCTCCTGCATCAGCAAGGATTCCGCTGCGAGACGGTTGTTCTCGTTGTAGCCCCACAGCAGCCCGCCCAGACTGACCAACAACACCCCCAACGCAGTGATGCGGCTGGAGAGGCTGAGGTCGGCGAGGCGCATGGGTTCAGTCCCGCATCTGCGCTACGGCCCGGCACAGATCCTGCCAGGCCTTGGCTTTCTCGGCCGGACTGCGCAGCAGGTAGGCCGGGTGGAAGGTGACCAGCAAGGGGATGCCCTGATACTCATGCAGCGTACCGCGCAAGGAACCGAGCGGCACGTCGCGTCCGAGCAGCGCGTTGGCCGCGGTACGGCCGAGCGCCACGATGAGTTTGGGTTGGATCAGTTCGATCTGCCGGCGCAGATAGGGCAGACAGGTGGCGATCTCTTCGGCTTCCGGTGCACGGTTGTTGGGTGGGCGGCATTTCACGATGTTGGCGATGTACACGTTGTCGCCGCGCTTCAGCTTGATCGCCGCCAGCATGTTGTCCAGCAGCTTGCCGGCCTGGCCCACGAACGGCTCACCCTGCGCATCCTCGTCGGCGCCGGGGCCTTCGCCCACGAACAGCCAGTCGGCCTGCTCATCGCCCACGCCGAACACGGTCTGCGTGCAGCCGGCGCGCAGCTTGCAGGCGGTGCAATCGTGCACCTGCTGCTTCAATGCAGGCCAATCCGCCGCTGACTCGGCCGCTGGAACCTGCGTCAGGGCGGGGACTGCCTCGGCCGGCACCGCGGTGCCCTGCACCTCGATAACCGTTGCAGCCGGCACCTCGACCACCGGCTCGGCCACTTGTCCATCAGGAACGCTGCGGCGTACCCAGAGCGGATACAGGTTCAGTTCGCGCAGCACATGTTCATCGCGGATGTTCACAGTCCCTTTCCCATCAGGATGGCGTCTTCGCGCCCATTCTCGGCTGGATAGTAAGCACGGCGCAAGCCGATATCGGTAAAACCCGCACTGCGATAAAGGGCTATTGCCGGCAGGTTGGAGGCGCGCACCTCGAGCACCATGCGGCGCATGTCGTGGCGCCGGGCCAGCATCAGCATCTCGTGCAGCAGACGCTGCCCCCAGCCCTGGCGCTGGCGCTCGGCGGCGATGGCGATGTCCAGCAGCTCCGCCTCGTCCACCGCCAGCAGCATGATGGCGTAGCCCACCATCTCATGCCCCTGCATGCTTTCATAGACCTTGCATTGATAAGCGCTCTTCAGCGCATCGCTGAAGTTGCCGCGCGTCCATGGATGCGAATGCACCGCCTGCTCGATACGCAGCACCTGCTCCAGGTCGTCCGCATGCATGTCGCGCAGGATCATGCCTGACGTTCCGCCGTGGTCAGCGCCACCTTGTCGCGCAGGTAGAGCGGCAAGGCCTGCGCGGCATCCTCGCCGCCACCGGCGGCGAATACCGGCGCCGCCAGGCGGACGACGGCCGCCGCCTGCGGCACCGCGCTCGCCTCACTGCCGCTCAGGCCGTAGCGTGCTTGCAGACCTGCGGCGGCCACGGCGAAGCCGCTGCCCACGCCGAACCAATCCATACCCGGCAATGGCGGTGCGCTCTCAGCCGTACACAGACACGGTGCGATCACCTCGCGCCAGTCGTCGCCGCTGCGTTCGTAGGCCGCCAGATAGAGTTCGCCCATGCGCGCATCCAGTGCCGCGATCACTTTGTCGCGGCCGGCGGCCTCGGCCAGTGCTTGCAGTGTGCAGATGCCGACCACCGGCACCTCCAGTCCCAGTGCCAGGCCTTGCGTCACACCGCACGCGATGCGCACGCCGGTGAACGAACCCGGCCCTTTGCCGAAGGCGATGCCTGCCACCTGGCGGATGCTGCTGCCCGCCTGCTTCAGCACGGCATCTACCATGCCCATCAGTACTTCGGAATGTTTCTGCCCCACCCGCTCGCAGCGCTCGCTGACCACGCCGTCCTGCCACAGCGCGACGGAGCAATATTCGGTGGAGGTCTCGATGGCGAGCAGCTTCATGCGGCCAGCAACAATACGACGGCTTGCGCCGCGATGCCTTCGCCGCGTCCGGTATAGCCCAGCTTCTCGGTGGTGGTGGCTTTCACGTTGACCGCGCTCTTCTCGATGCGCAGGTCGGCCGCGATGTGTTCCACCATCTGATGGATATGCGGCGCCATCTTGGGCGCCTGCGCGACGATGGTGGCATCCACGTTGCCCACGCGATACCCCGCCTCGCGCACCAGATGCAGCGTCTCGCGCAACAGGATGCGGCTGTCGATGTTCTTGAATTTGGCATCGGTGTCGGCGAAGTGCTTGCCGATGTCGCCCAGCGCGGCAGCGCCCAGCAGCGCATCGCAGATGGCGTGCAGCAGCACGTCGGCATCGGAATGGCCGAGCAGGCCTTTCTCATACGGGATGTCCACCCCGCCGATGATCAGCTTGCGCCCCTCGACCAGTTGGTGGACGTCGAAACCTTGTCCGATTCTCATGATTCTCTCTCGATCAAATGCAAAACCACAAACACAAACCCATTTGCCACAGAGTACACAGAGAGGTATGGCGGGTTTTCTCTGTGATCTCTGTGTACTCTGTGGCTAATTCTTTTTCGTTTTCAACAACAACTCCGCCAACTCGATGTCTTGCGGATAAGTCACCTTGAAGTTGCTGCTGTCGCTCGCCACCAGCTTGGGTTGCAGGCCCATGGCCTCGATGGCGGAGGCCTCGTCGGTGACGTTGTGGCAGTGCGTCAGCGCTTCGGCCAGCAGGCCGGCGCGGAACATCTGCGGCGTCTGCGCCTGCCACAGTCCTTCGCGCGGCTCGGTATGGGCGATACGCTGCTGTGCACCGGCTCGCTTGAGGGTATCGGCCACCGGCACCGCGAGGATGCCGCCCACCGGGTCGTCGCGCAGCTCGGCGAGCATGCGGGTGAGCAGGTGCGCGGTCAGGCAGGGACGCGCGGCATCGTGCACCAGCACCCAGTCGTCGGTCTCGATCTCCGAGGCGCGCAGGCCATTGGTCACGCTCTCGGCGCGCGTGGTGCCCCCGCAGTACAGCGGCTCCAGTTTGCCGCCGCAGTGCGACCAGTCATAGCGCGCGAAATGTTCGTCGCCGGGCGCCAGCACGACGAACACGGTCTTGATGTTGGGATGGGCGCACAGCGTGGTCAGCGCATGCCAGATCATCGGCCGCCCGGCCAGGTCGAGATATTGCTTGGGCAATTCATGGCCCATGCGGCTGCCGCTGCCGGCGGCGGGTACCAGTGCGTGGAATTCGGACATGGGCGCGAGTCTACCAAACTCTGTCGTGCGCCACTCAACTGAAGGTGAAACCCTCGTCCAGTGTGGCGACGCAGGCCGCGGCCACCTGCGCGTCGTAACGCGTGCCGCTGCCGGCGGCGATCTCTTCGCGTGCGGCGGGCAGGCCGAGCGCCGGCCGGTAGGGACGGTGCGTGGCCATGGATTCCACCACGTCGGCCACCGCTACGATGCGCGCCTCCATGCAGATGGCCTCGCCTCGCAACCCTTGCGGATAGCCGCTGCCGTCCATGCGTTCGTGATGCTGGCGCGCGATATCGGCGATCGGCCACGGGAAGCGCACATCCTTGAGGATGTCGTAACCCATGCGCGCATGCTCCTGCACGATGCGCGTCTCGATCTCGTTCAGGCGCGAGGGTTTGCTCAACACCTCGGCCGGGATGCCGATCTTGCCGATGTCGTGGATGGAGGCGCCCAGACGCAGCCCCTTGATGCGGTCGTCGTCCCAACCCAGACGCCGGGCGATGGCGCAGGAGAGTTCCGCCACGCGCTGCTGGTGACCGGCGGTATACGGATCGCGCAGCTCGACCGCCAGCGAGACCGTATGTACGGTGCCTTCCAGCGCCCGGTCCAGCACCAGTTGCTGTTCGCGCAAGGCACGTTCGGCGAACATGCTGGCGGTCACGTCCTGCACCATGCCGAGCGAACGCAAAGGCTTGCCGTCCGCGGCATAGCTGGTCTCGCAACGTTCCAGCACGTATTTCACACGGCCATCCTTCATCAGCAGGCGATGATGCATCTGGTAGGAGGAGCGATTGCGCAACGCATCCTGATAGGCTTGATCGACCGCTGCACGGTCTGCCGGATGGATCGCGGCGAGGAAGTCCTGATAGGTGCCGCCGAACACCTCCGGTTCGATCTCGAAGATGTTGTACACCTCGTTCGACCATTGCAGGCGCTGGCTGGCGATGTCCAGTTCCCAGTGGCCGATGTGCGCCATGTGCTGCGCCTCGGACAGCTTGGCCTCGCTCTCGCGCAAGGCCTCCTCCATGCGCTTGTTCTCGGTGACATCCATCGAGATGCCAAGCAGGTGCGTGGGTTTGCCGGCATCATCGTACAGGCCGGTCTTGAAGGTGTGCAGCCAGCGCTGCTCACCGGATGCGGTATTGATCGATTCCGCCGGGATCTCCAGCAACTGTTGGCCGGCGAGCACGATGCGATCCTTCTGCGTGAAGAAATCGGCCTGTTCGCGCGGGAAAAAATCGTAATCGTTCTTGCCCAGCATCTGCTCGCGGGTATAGCCCAGCATCTTCTCGCCGGCGCGGTTGAACAGCTGGAAGCGCAAATCCTGGGCATCCTTCAGGAACACCATGGCCGGCATGTTCTCCACCACCGATTGCAGCAGCGCCTGCGAACGCTTCAGGTCGTTGCGCACTTGCAGTTGGCCGCTGATGTCGAGGAAGGTGACCACCGCACCATGCACCCGGCCGTCCTGGATGACCGGGTAGGACCAGTATTCCGCCGGGAAGGAGCTGCCATCCTTGCGCCACAACACCTCCTGCTCGGAATAGCGCATCTGACGCGCATGCACCGCAGCGTAGTTGGGACAATCGCGGTAGTGGTAGACCGAACCGTCGGCATGCGAATGATGGGTGAGCTGATGCATGTTCTTGCCCAGCAGCTCCTCGGCATCGTCATACCCCAGTGCGCGCACCCCGGCCGCGTTGATGAAGGTGCAGTTGCCTTGCACATCCTGGCCGAAGATGGCGTGGGCGATGGAGTTGGTGAGCAGCGCAGCTTCCGCCTCGGTCTTGCCGATACGCTCCAGATCGGCCTGCTGCCGGCGCCCGGCCAGGAACAGGCCGAACAGCCCCAGGCCCCAGAACAACCCATGCCCGGCCAGCAGCACTTCGCGCTGTTGCGTCTGTACCTGCTGCTGCCCGGCGAGCGGGATGGCCACGCTCACGCCGCCGCGGATGTCGCCCAGCTTGTCGCCATAGGCGGCATGGCATTTGAGGCAGGCGGCCTCGGTCACCATCGGCTGCATGTAACGGTAATAGCGCTGGCCGTCGTCCATGGTGTCGAACGAGGCCCATTCCGTGGCCCCTTGCTGGAACGCCTGCAAGGCCGTGCGCTCCCAATTGTCGGCGGCGTTGACCGGGTTGATCGGCTGCAGGCTGGCGATATGGCCGCGCATGCCGCCGGTCTGGTGCCCCTCATGCACCAGTCGCACGAAATAGGAGGAATTGAGCAGCGTCAGGCGCTGACCGCCGGGAGTGCTGACATCGCGCTCCGGCACATGCGCCAACTTGGGATTGGGGACGACCTGGTCGCTGACCGGCACATAGATACCGCCGCTGGCGATGATCCAGTTGCGGTATTGCATCTCCACCGCATGCATGGATTCGGCCTGGCTGCGCAGCGAGACCTCGAAGGATTCGCTCTGCGAATACAGGTTCCACCCCAGCGAGATGGCCACGACGCAGCTCCACGCCAGCATCATGAGCTGCACATTGCGGCGTAACAGGCCCAAACGGGAGAGTCGCGGGAAGCGTTGCATGATCGCCCTGCACACGAGATCGGGCCGCCATCATAGTACAGGCGTGCCGGCTTGTAACCGCAGGGCGGGTATAATGCCGGCCTTTGCTCGCAGGCTGTGCCCATGTTGTTCGATTCGAAGCATCCCCATCCCCGCTATACCCGCCTGACCGGCTCCTCCGACGCGCTGGCGCTGGCGCAATACGCCCCGCAGGCTGCCCCACTGGTGGTGATCGCCGCCGATGCGCTGGAAGCGCAACGCCTGGTGGAGGAGATCCCCTATTTCGCGCCGCAACTCAAGGTGCACCTGTTGCCGGACTGGGAGACCCTGCCCTACGACCACTTCTCGCCGCACCAGGATCTGATCTCGGAACGGCTGGCCACCCTGCACCACATCCGCACCCAGGCCTTCGACATCGTGGTGGTGCCGGTGACCACCGCGCTCTACCCGCTGCCGCCGGTGAGCTATATGGCGGCCTGGACCTTCTTCCTGAAGAAGGGCGAGCGGCTCGACCTGGACGGTTTCCGCAACCAGATGACGCTGGCCGGCTACTCGCACGTGCAGCAGGTGCTGACGCCGGGCGAATACTGCGTGCGCGGCGGATTGATCGACCTGTTCCCCATGGGCAGCGCGCTGCCCTACCGCATCGACCTGTTCGACGACGAGATCGAGACCATCGCCACTTTCGACGTGGACACGCAACGCACGCTGTACCCGGTGCCGGAGATCCGCCTGCTGCCGGCACGCGAATATCCGCTGGACGAACAGGGCCAGACCACCTTCCGCCAACGCTTCCGCGAACGCTTCGAGGGCGACCCGTCCAAGTCGCGCATCTACAAGGACGTGAGCAAGGGCATCGCCCCGGCCGGCATCGAGTATTACCTGCCGCTGTTCTTCGAGCAGACCGCGACCCTGTTCGACTACCTGCCGCAACACACCACGCTGTGCCTGCACCACGACATCGATGCCGCCATCCAGCAGTTCGCGCAGGATGCGGCGGCGCGCTACAACCTGCTGCGCGGCGATCCGCAACATCCGCTGCTGGAGACCAAGGAACTGTTCCTCAGTGCGGAGCAGTTCTTCATCAAGGCCAAGGGTTTCGCGCGTATCGACATCCTGGCGCAAGCGGAAGGCAACACGGTCACCCCCTGCCCCACCGCCGCACTGCCCCCGATCGCCGTGGATCGCCGCGCCGAGATCCCCACGCAGAAGTTCGCGGATTTCCTCAAACGCTACGAAGGCCGCGTACTGCTGCTGGCCGACAGCCTGGGCCGACGCGAGGTGATGGCGCAGTACCTGCAGGAATATGACCTCGCGCCCGCGCTGTGCGAGGACTACGCCGGCTTCCTCAGCGCGCGAGACAAGTTCATGCTCGGCGTGGGCCCGGTCGGCAAGGGTTTCATGCTGCCGGACGATGGGCTCGCCTTCGTCACCGAGACCGAGCTGTACGAATCGCAGCCGCGCAGCCGCGCCGCGCGTGCCGCCAAGAAGAGCAATGTCGAAGGCATGCTGCGCGACCTCAGCGAGCTCAAGCCGGGCGACCCGGTGGTGCACGAACAGCACGGCATCGCGCGCTATCAGGGACTGGTCAATCTCGATATGGGCGAAGGCGAGAACGAGTTCCTGCTGCTGGAATACGCCGACGAGGCCAAGCTCTATGTGCCGGTATCGCAACTGCACGTGATCAGCCGCTACAGCGGCGGTGCGCCGGAAGCCGCACCCCTGCACAAGCTGGGCAGCGGCGCGTGGGACAAGGCCAAGCGCCGCGCCATGCAGCAGGTGCGCGACACCGCCGCCGAGCTGCTCAACCTGTATGCGCAGCGCGCCTTGCGCAAGGGCCATGCCTTCAAGCTCAACTATCACGACTACGAAGCCTTCGCCGAAGGCTTCGGCTTCGAGGAAACGGCCGACCAGGCTGCCGCCATCGAAGCGGTGATCCTCGACCTGCAATCGGGCAAGCCGATGGACCGCCTGATCTGCGGCGACGTCGGCTTCGGCAAGACCGAGGTGGCCTTGCGCGCCGCCTTCATCGCCGCCATGGAAGGCAAACAGGTAGCCGTGCTCGCGCCCACCACGCTGCTGGTGGAACAGCACTACCAGAACTTCGCCAACCGCTTCGCCGATTTCCCGGTGAAAGTGGCCGAGCTGTCGCGCTTCCGCAGCGGCAAGGAGACCACGCAGGCGCTCAAGGAACTGAGCGAAGGCAAGATCGACATCATCATCGGCACGCACAAGCTGATCCAGAAGGATGTGCAGTTCGCCAACCTCGGCCTCATCATCATCGATGAAGAGCACCGCTTCGGCGTACAGCAGAAGGAACGCCTGAAGGCGCTACGCGCCGAGGTGGATGTGCTCACGCTCACCGCGACGCCCATCCCGCGCACGCTGGCCATGTCGCTGGAAGGCCTGCGCGATTTCTCGGTGATCGCCACCGCGCCGCAGCGCCGCCTGTCCATCAAGACCTTCGTCAGCAACTATTCGCAAGGCGTGATCCGTGAAGCGGTGCTGCGCGAACTCAAGCGCGGCGGCCAGGTGTACTTCCTGCATAACGAAGTCGAGACCATGCCCAACATGCTGGAGAAGCTGGAAGAGCTGCTGCCCGAGGCGCGCATCCGCATGGCACATGGCCAGATGGGCGAGCGCGAACTGGAAGCGGTGATGCGCGACTTCACCCACCAGCGCTTCAACGTGCTGCTGTGCTCCACCATCATCGAGACCGGCATCGACGTACCCACCGCCAACACCATCATCATGAACCGCGCCGACCGCTTCGGCCTCGCGCAGTTGCACCAGTTGCGCGGTCGCGTCGGCCGTTCGCACCATCAGGCCTATGCCTATCTGTTGGTGAACGACAAGGAAGGTCTCACCGCGCAAGCCAAGAAACGCCTGGAAGCCATCCAGGCCATGGAGCAACTGGGCAGCGGTTTCTATCTCGCCATGCACGATCTGGAGATCCGCGGCGCGGGCGAAGTGCTGGGCGAATCGCAGAGCGGCGAGATGCAGGAGATCGGTTTCAGCCTGTACAACGACATGCTGAACGCCGCCATCAAATCGCTGAAGTCCGGCAAGGAACCGGACATGGCGCATCCGCTGGGCGTCACCACCGAGATCAACCTGCACACCCCCGCCCTGCTGCCGGACGATTACTGCGGCGACATCCACCAGCGCCTGGTCATCTACAAACGCCTCGCCAACTGCGACACCGGCCAGGATCTGGAAGACATGCAGCAAGAACTCATCGACCGCTTCGGCCTGCTGCCGGATGCCGCGACCGCGCTGTTCGACTGCCACCGCCTGCGTATCCTCGCCAAGCCGCTGGGCATCCAGAAGGTGGACGCATCCAGCGAAGCCATCGTCATCCAGTTCGTCCCCAACCCGCCCATCGACCCGATGAAGATCATCACCATGATCCAGAGCAAACGGCACATCAAGATGGCCGGGCCGGACAAATTGCGCATCGAGTTGAAGTACGGGGATCTGAAGCAGCGGGTGCTGGCGGTGGTGAATTTCTTTAAGGAACTTGGCTAATCCGTTGCGGATTCGCAGGTTGGGTGGAGCGTAGCGATACCCAACCTACCGCGCTGTTACCGAGAGGCTCGTATCGCCATCAGCTTATCAAGCGCTGATCGATCCCAATGATGGTAAACCATGGGAACTTCGAGCAGACTCTTAAAATCTTTACGATTTTTTATCGTGTCGTTTCGCCGATTCCTGCGCCACAAGTTTACGTGCCAGGCAAGCATGTCTGCCGCCTGCAACGGCGTCTCCTTGTTCTGATCCGCCCACTTAAACGACGAGATTCTGCACGCCTCTAGGAAATCGGCCTGTTTGAGGATCAATTGAGCAGCCTCATCCGCTTGGCCCTGACCGTCGGCCCCATTTTCAAATAGACAGGCAACCTCACTTCTGGATTGATCGGCTAACATCAAATCACTGATTGCAAAGAAAATCTGCCCCACGATGAACGAATATTCGTTCTTCCACATGCTTCCCTTGCGAAGTTCAGCAGCAATTGACTTATCAACAGTAAAAGCGATTCCCTGAGAAACGTGGCGTTTGATCAAATCAATCGCTTCACGTGCAGCTAGGTTAGCGCCTGCCTGCTCGAGATTTTTGAATACACCCTTGGCATGAGCACACTCATTCATATGGAAGTATGGCAATTCGAATCTGCGAAGCATACGTTTCCAGTCTTCATCAAACGCTGCGACCGCATCCTTCTCAAAGATGTATCCCGCAAGACATAAATCTTTAGCCGCACTGTGAGTGCCACTTTCATCAAAGTATGCTTCAGCCGATCCCATATGTATTCCAGCGAATATACAAATGCATTTCGATTCTCTCGAAATCAATTACCCTCACGCCGCCAACTCCACATTCAACGTCTTCCCCAGCACCGTCGCCGCGTTCGGTAACGTAGTCTTGCGGGCTATGCGCTTTCATTTCCTGTTCGATATGCCGGGCGATGACGCGCTTGATCGCAACAGCGGTTGTTTCGTCCAGCATGGCGTTCTCGGACAGGAAGTCATCAAAGTTCCGATCGATGCTTTCTTGCTCATATTCACACCATTACTTGAATCGCCATTGGTAGCATTGGATTGAGCGGATGATAGCGCAATCGGGAATATCCGCTAAAATGACACATCAATTGCTTCAACTGCGGGGTTGCATCAGGAATGTTCAGTCAACGCTTTCAACTTCCCGTTGTCGTTTCAACCCATGCAAGAATGCGCATGCGTGAGCGCGAGATCAACGATGAGATGCTGCTTGAAGTAATCGAATCAGGCGACACGCGTTATAAGGACGATACCCACTTGTGGGCATTCAAAGATTTTCCGGCAAGGCACGACAACTTGTTATGCGCAGTGCTGGTTTTGGAAGATTGCGTGGTTGTTAAAACAGTCATGCACCATTTCACGGTTTTGTAGGAGGTCTCCATGCACACCACTTATTTCGACGAAGACGATATTCTGGTCATCCGACTTTCGGACAAACCTATCGTGCGTGAGGTTTCGCAGAACTGGAACACGCACATCAGCTACGCGGAAGATGGTTCCACCGTTGAAGTGGTACTGCTTGAAGCTCGGGCGAATGGTGCATATCCGCTGGAGATTCAGCACGCACGTGCTGCGTAACACACTCCGGGAAGCGTCACTTCCCGTGCCTCTCCCACCACTCCCGCCGCTGTTTCTTGTCCATGAACGTCCAAGCCAACAACCGGCTCTTCTTCTGCCCTTGCGCCATCTCGATGGTGCGGCTGTCCGCTGCGCCAAAATGTTTCAGTGCACGGTAAGCCTGCGGCAGGCTGCTTGATTTCGAGACCAGCGTGGTGAACCACAGGCAGTGGTCGCCGCCGTCGGCGCTCTCTTCGATCATGCGGGTGATGAAGGCTTCTTCGCCGCCTTCGCAACACAGCTCGAGACTCTGCCCGCCGAAGTTCAGCACCGGCTTCTTGTGCTTGTTGTTTTCCTTGCCGAGGTTCTGCCATTTTCGCTGCGAACCTTTGCGGGCTTCGGCGAGCGAGGCGTGGAACGGCGGGTTGCTCAGGGTGAGTGCGAAGTATTCGTCGGCGTAGGTCACGCCTTCGAAGATGGACGCGGTGGATGACTGATGACGCAGTTCGATGGCGTCCTCCAATCCGTTGGCATCGATGATGTGGCGCGCATTGTTAAGCGCGACCTCGTCGACATCGGTGCCGACGAAATGCCAGCCATATTCGGCATGACCGATGAGCGGGTAGATGCAATTCGCTCCGACGCCGATGTCGAGTACATGCACTTTATTTCCGCGCGGGATGTTGCCGCCATTGCTCTCGGCCAGCAGGTCGGCTAGGTAATGGATGTAGTCGGCGCGGCCGGGGATGGGCGGACACAGGTACTGCGCGGGGATGTCCCATTCTTTGACGTGGTAATGCTGTTTCAGCAAAGCACGGTTCAGTGCTTTCACGGCGGCCGGGTCTGCGAAGTCGATGGATTCGTTGCCGTACTGGTTCATGGACACGTAAGTGACCAGCTCGGGGCAGGCCGCGATGAGCTGCGCGAAATCGTAACGTTCCCGATGCGGATTGCGTGGGTGCAGGCTGGTTTTGGTTGCAACTGGGGTCATGAAGGCAAGGCGGCTGAACACGAACGTGAGGGCGGGCCATTTTATACAACTGGCGTGATCGCACGCGCCTTTCAGGCATGTGCGACATGAGGCAGATCGCGACCAGCCTGGCGCTGGTCGCGAAGCACCTGCTGCTTACAGTGCCGCCCGCACCACTGCGGACAGCGGGGTGGTTGCCCGGCCGATCAGCGTGCTGAGTTGCTTGCCGTCATCGAACAGCGCGCCTTTGGAGACACCGGTATCGGAATCGGCCAGCAGCGCGGCGAGGGGTTCCGGCAAGCCTGCACCGAGCAGCGCCTGCTTGTAATCGGCTTCCGGCAGGTTGACGTAGTGGATGGCCTTGCCGCTCTGCTTGGCGATCTCGGCAGCGAATTCGGTCAGGGTGTAGCTGGTGTCGCCGGCCAGTTCATATACCTTGCCTGCCTGGCCTTCCGTGGTGAGCACGGCGGCATCGGCTGCGGCGTAGTCGGCACGTGTCGCGCTAGAGATGCGGCCGTCGCCCGCACAGCCGTACACCGCACCGAGATTCAGGGCGGTGGGGATGCCCATGGCGTAGTTCTCGGTGTACCAGCCGTGGCGCAGGAAGACATAGGGCACACCCGAAGCGCGGATGGCGACTTCGGTGGCTTTGTGTTCGTCGGCAAGACCCAACACGGAGGTATCGGCGCGCAGCACGCTGGTGTAGGCCAGCAGTTTCACGCCGGCGCGCTTGGCGGCATCGATCACGGCCTGATGCTGTTGTGCACGCTGGCCGATCTCGCTGGAGGAGATCAGCAGCACTTTGTCCGCACCTTGCAGGGCGGCGTCCCAGCTGGCGGGCTGGTTGTAATCGGCCTGGCGGACCTGCACGCCAAGTCCCTTGAGGTCCGCGGCTTTTTCCACGTTACGCACGGCGGCGACGATCTGCGCAGCAGGCACTTTCTTCAACAGCGAGGCGATGACGAGGCGGCCCAGTTGGCCGGTGGCGCCGGTGACGACGATCATGGTGTTTCCTTTCTTGGTTGATTGATGGATGGGTGAACGCAGAATATCCGTTACAATAACTTTTCGTAAGTACGTACAAATAGGTAAGTGCTATGCCCACGATCACAACCGCCAGTTCCAAGCCCGTGTATCGCCGGGGTGAGGTGTTCTCCACGCAATGCCCTTCGCGCGAGATCCTGAACCACGTGACCAGCCGCTGGGGTGTGCTGGTGTTGACGGCGTTGATGGGTGGCACGCACCGCTTCAGCGAGTTGCGCCGCAAGATCGACGGCGTGAGCGAGAAGATGCTGGCGCAGACCTTGCAACAACTGGAGGCTGACGGCTTCGTCGAGCGCATCGCCTACCCCGTGGTGCCGCCGCATGTGGAATATTCGCTGACGCCGCTGGGAAAGCAGATCGGAGCACAGGTGGACAGTCTGGTGGACTGGATCGAGAGCAATCTACCCAAGATCATGAAGGCGCAACAGGCACGGCAGGCCTGAAGTAAAATGCGCGCCGTCGTTTACCAACCCTTGCCCGCCGATGCGGGCGGTAACACCCGAACATGAACCTGATCCTCCACGCCCTGCACGCCATCCCTTCCGTTCAAGTCGAGCATGTCGCCAGCCTGGCCGGCACCCATCGCATCGAGCAGATCACGCCGCATGCCTATCGCCTGCGCGATGCGGAGCCGCACGAGATCATCGCCGAGTATTGCCAGGCCCATCAGATCGACTGCGGCTATGTAGCGGAGGGCAAGCATCTGGGCGCTTTCGGGCTGCTGGTGATGGACATGGATTCCACGCTGATCAACATCGAATGCATCGACGAGATCGCCGACATGCAGGGCATCAAGCCGCAAGTGGCCGAGATCACCGAATCCGCGATGCGCGGCGAGATCGATTTCGCCGAGAGCCTGCGCCGCCGCGTGGCACTGCTGGAAGGGCTGGATGAGTCGGCCTTGCAGCGCGTTTACGACGAACGCCTGCAACTGAATCCCGGTGCGGAGAAGATGCTCGCCGCCCTGAAGCAGCATGGCATCAAGACGCTGCTGGTATCCGGCGGTTTCGTGTTCTTCACCGAACGCCTGAAGGCCCGGCTCGGCCTGGACTTCGCCCACGCCAACACGCTGGAGATCGTGGACGGCAAACTCACCGGCAAGGTGCTGGGCAAGATCGTCGATGCACAGGGCAAGGCCGATTGGCTCAACCACGTGCGCGCAGAACTGGGCCTGCAACGCGAGCAGGTGATCGCCATGGGCGATGGCGCCAACGACCTGAAGATGATGGCACAGGCCGGCGTCAGCATCGCCTACCACGCCAAGCCGGTGGTACGCGCCCAGGCCAGCCATGCATTGAACTTCGTCGGACTGGATGGCCTGGTCACGCTGTTCGAGCAGGCATGAAGAAAGGTGCCGGATACTGCTGGCTGCTTGGCCTGCTGTTATCCGGCCCCACCGCCAGCCTGGCGGATAGTTTGGCCGGCATGGACCTGATCGCATCCGCACCCACGCAACAGGTGTGGCTCAACTCCGGCTTCATCACCCACCACTTCCAGCAAGACAAGGATCTCAACGGGCGCAATCCCGGCTGGGGACTGGAATACCGCTACGCCACTACGCAATCCATCGCATTGGGCGAGTTCTACAACAGCAACTGGCGCACCACGCATTACCTCGGCGCTTGCTGGCAACCGCTGGCACTCGGCCCGTTGCGCATCGGCGTCTTCGCCGGTGCGCTGGACGGCTATCCCAAAATGAAGGATGGCAACTGGTTCCTCGCCGCCATTCCCCTTATCAGTGCTGAATATGGTCGCGTCGGCGCCAACTTCACCATCATCCCCACCTATCAAGACCGCCTCTATGGCGGCATCGCATTGCAACTCAAGTTACGCCTGTACTGAAGGCGCCGGGAACATTCAGCGGGAGGTGCCTTTGAAGGCGGTGATGTAGCTGTAGCACAGGCGCGCATCCTCGGCCAACTCCAGGAAACTGATGTGGCGGCGGCTCCAGCGCGTGAAATCCGGCACATCGTCCATCTGCGATGCATCGCGGAACTGCAGACTCCAGTCCAGGAACACGCGCCGCGCTTCCGCACCTTCGATGACGATGCGCAGATTACGGTGACGCGTGTCGGCCTGGATGAACGACAGCAGTCGTTGTACGTTCTCGCGACTGCCTTCCAGCATCTGCATGAAACAGCCATCCTGATACAACAGGCACCCTGTGACCCCAGCCTCCTGATTGTGCTGCTGTGCCGTCCTGACGATCTCGGCCAAGGCCGCCCTATCCATATGGCGGCTCGCCTCACTGACATAGATGAGGAAATACAGGGATGGCGGTGTCCCCTGTTGCGCCGCGCCCACCTCGCGGTCGACCGCTTCGATGAAGGCCGCCTCTTCCAATGGCCGGTAGCACAGGTAACCCTGGATGAAATCGCAACCGTTGGAGCGTAATTCGAGCAGTTGCGCCTCGTTCTCCACCCCCTCGGCCACCAGCCTCATGCCCAGCGAACGCCCCAGACCGATGATGGTACGGATGATGGTGCGGCTATCCGCCTGCTTGTCCACACCATCGACGAAAGCCTTGTCGATCTTCAGCACGCTCACCGGCATACGGGTGAGCTGCGCCAGGGAGGAATAGCCGGTGCCGAAATCATCCACCGCGACATGCAGTCCCAGCGCAGCCAATTGCCGCAACACGGCCAGATTGGCTTCCACGTTGGCCATCAGCGAGGTTTCGGTGATCTCGATCAGCAGCCGAGCAGGATCGGCGCCGGTCTCGCGCAGGATGCGCGCGAAATCTTCGGCCAGGTTCTCATCGTCCAGCTGGCGCGTAGAGACGTTGATGGAGACGTAGGAAGGCGCCTGCGCCCCCCAGCGCTTGCGCCACTGGACCTCGGCCAGACAACCTTGGCGGAACACCCACAAGCCGATGGCGACGATGGCACCGGTCATCTCCGCGATGGGGATGAACACGGCGGGCGAGATCTCGCGGCCTTGGGTATGCCAGCGCAACAGCAGTTCGGCACCGACGATGCGCCGGTTCTCGGCCGAGACGATAGGCTGGAAACGGCAGGAAAGTTCGCTCTTGCGCAAGGCATTGCGCAAGCCCTCGGTCACCGCCAAACGCTGGCGCACCTTCTGCTCCAGGCTGTCGTTGAAGAACTGCCAGCCGTCGCGCCCCTTCTGCTTCATCTCATACATGGCGCTGTCGGCCGAACGCAACAGGTCATCGGCGGAATGGGTGCTGCCGTGGCCGACTGCGATGCCGATGCTGGCAGTGACGAACAAGGGCGTGCCGTTGAAATCCACCGGCTGGCGCAAGGCCTCGTTGATGCGCTCGGCCAGCGCCGAGATGGTGGTGGGCTGTTCCAACTGCTCGCACAGCACGACGAACTCGTCACCCGCCAGACGCGCCACGGTATCGCCCGGGCGCACTTGTTCCATCAAGCGCGCGGCCACCTGCTTCAGCAGCGCATCGCCCGCCTCATGGCCATGCACATCGTTCACCAGTTTGAAGCCATCCAGGTCGATGAACAGCAACGCGATGCTCAGCCCCTGGCGCTGCGAACGTTGCAGCGCGTTCACCAGGCGCTCGCGGATCAGCGCGCGGTTGGGCAATTGCGTCAGCACATCATGGGTGGCCCGCCACAGCATGTCCTCTTCGGCACGCTTGCGCTCCGAGATGTCGCGCATGGTGACCACCAGCATCCAGCCATCATCGTTGCGGAATTTGGCGATGGCGGCTTCCAGCGGGAAGAACGAACCGTCCTTTCGGTAACCGGAGATCTCGCCGCGCGACGACATGCGCCGCTCGTTCTCGTCGCCCTCGACGAACCCCTTCACCAGCTCCACGTGCCGCTGACGCACATGTGGCGGCAGCAACTGGTGCACCGACATGCCGACCATCTCATCCAGCGTATAGCCGAACAGGTGGCAGGCTCCCGGATTGGCTTCGGCGATGACGCCGTGCTGATCGGCGGCGATGATCGCCATATCGGCGATGGACAGGATCTGGTGTGCGGTGGTGAGCCGCTGCATGGCGGCATTGGCTTCGGCCGTGATACGCGCCGATACCTGCGGTGAAGGCGGTGACTCATGCAGATGCGCGCCTTGGGCCTGTTCGCGATAGCGTGCCGGGATCACCGGATCGATGCGCCCGAACGCTTCCACGATACTGAAGGTGCCATCCGCATTGCAACGGGCGAGATAGGCGTTCACGCTGGCATGATGGGTGGCGGCATCCATCGCCACCTCACCCTGTGGCGAATCCACCCATACCCGTTCCAGCGCATCCACCACCGCTTCCGGCGCGGTGGTGCCGGCCATCTCCACCGCCCGCGCATAGGCGCGCACGCACAGATAGGTGCCCTCGCCGAAGTTGGTGAGGATGCCGTTGCCAGCCGGCCAGATCCCGCTGACGCCGGGTACCTGCGCCAGGCGCTCGAGATAGTTACGGTTCTGCGGCGTATTCACCGACATGAAATAGGTATTGCTGGAATAGAAGCCCTCGCGCACCTCAGGCGGCAACTGGCTGACCATCATCTCGTCGTAATGCCCCATCGCCACCGCCATGCGCTTCTTCAGCCCCATCTCGGTGAAGCGCGTCAACAGATGTACCTGATCCTCGCCGGCGAAATACGGCACGAACACATCGGCCCCGGAACGCGCCACCTGTTGCAGCAGGTCATCGATCTCCTGCGGACTGGCCCCGATGGGCAGGTATTCCTCGCCCAGGATGTCACCCCCCACGGCGAGCAACGCCTGCTTGGCTGCATCGATGGAGCCACGCGGCCACTCATAGTTGTTGCCGGCGAAGAACATCTTGGGGCCATGGTGCGCTGCCAGCCAGGGGATCATCTTGTCGATCTGCTGGTTGGGCAACGCCGCGAAGTGGAAGAAGTAGCGCCCGGAGATGCTGCCTTCGTAGAAGGAGAAGTTAAGGTAGGGGATGCGTTTCGGCTCTGCGACTTGCTCGGCGACGGCGATGCGCGAGTTCGACAGCAGGTTGCCGATGATCGCATCGCAGCGATGTGCCTCGACCAGACGCAAGGCAGCTGGAACGGCGGTATCGGGCAGGCTGCCGTCATCCTCGATGATGAGCTCCAGCGGACGCCCCAACACCCCACCGGCAGCATTGATCTCGTCACAGGCGATGCGCGCGGCATGGCAGATCTCTGCACCATACAGCCCCACCAGCCCGGTCAACGGCGGCATCAGCCCGAGACGGACCGGTTCGATCGATGCTTTGTCATTCATGCGCTATCCCAGCCCCCCTGCTGTTCCATGCGTACTGCCGACACATTAACGCATCTTGGTGAAAATGTGGTCTGTCATTGCCCTGCCGGTCCGTATAATCATGTGCCTCTTCCGCCTTCATGCGAGCCACATCATGACCCAGGAAATCAGCACCGAAGTCCTTCTCGAAAAATATGCCGAACCCGGCGAACACAGCGTGCAGGACGTGCGCCGCCGCGTGGCGCGCGGCTTGGCCCAGGCGGAAGCGCCGGTGGCGCGCGCGCAATGGGAGGAGACCTTTTTCCAGGCACAGGAGGACGGCTTCGTGCCCGCCGGGCGCATCAATTCCGCCGCCGGACTGGACAGCCAGGCCACCCTCATCAACTGCTTCGTACAACCGGTGGGCGACGCCATCTCCGGCGAGACCGACGGCAAGCCCGGCATCTACGACGCGCTGCAACAAGCCGCCGAGACCATGCGCCGCGGCGGCGGCGTGGGCTACGACTTCTCCGCCATCCGCCCTGAAGGCGCGCACGTCAAAGGCACCAACTCGCGCGCTTCCGGCCCGATCTCCTACATGCGCGTGTTCGACCGCTCGTGCGAGACGGTGGAATCCGCCGGCGCCCGGCGCGGCGCCCAGATGGGCGTACTGCGCTGCGACCATCCCGACATCGAGAAATTCATCCATGCCAAGGACAGCGGCGACCTGCGCAACTTCAATCTTTCCGTCGGCGTCACCGACGCACTGATGGAAGCCGTGCTGCGCGACGCCGATTTCGAACTGGTGCATGCCGCCCGCCCCGCGCAAAGCCTGATCGACCAGGGCGCCGCACAACGCGCCGACGGCAAGTGGGTCTATCGCACCGTGCGCGCAAGCGAGCTGTGGAAGCAGATCATCGCCAGCACCTATGACCACGCCGAACCCGGCGTGCTGTTCATCGACCGCATGAACCGCGACAACAACCTGTCGTATTGCGAAGTGATAGCGGCGACCAACCCGTGCGCGGAACAGCCGCTGCCCCCCTACGGCTGCTGCTGTCTGGGGTCCATCGACCTCACGCGCATGGTGGGTCGGCCCTTCACCGCTCAGGCGAGTTTCGACCACGCCCGCTTCACGCAACTGGTGCAGACCGCAGTGCGCATGCTGGACAACGTGCTGGAAGTGACCGCCTGGCCGCTGCCGGAGCAGCAGCAAGAGGCGCGCAACAAGCGCCGCATCGGCCTCGGTTTCACTGGGCTGGGCGATGCGCTGGCGATGCTGGGGCTGCGCTACGACACCGATGCGGCGCGCGACTTCGCCGCCGACATCTCGCGCCTGATGCGCGACGAGGCCTATGCCGCCTCGGTCGATCTGGCCATCGAACGCGGCAAGTTCCCGTTGTTCGAGGCCGACCAATATCTGGCTGCACCGCGCTTCGCCTCACGCCTGCCGGAAGAGCTCAAGGCACGCATCCGCAAGCATGGCCTGCGCAACAGCCATCTGCTGTCCATCGCGCCCACCGGCACCATCTCGCTGGCCTTCGCCGACAACGCCTCCAACGGCATCGAACCCGCCTTCTCCTGGTTCTACACGCGCAAGAAACGCATGCCGGACGGCAGCACCAAGGATTACGCGGTGGAAGACCATGCCTGGCGGCTCTACAAGCAACAGGGCGGCGACACCGGCAAACTGCCGCCCGCCTTCGTCACCGCGCTGGAGATCTCCGCCATCGACCACATGAAGATGGTGGCCGCCGTCGCGCCCTACATCGACACCTCGATCAGCAAGACGGTAAACGTGCCGGCCGATTATCCCTATGAGGATTTCAAGGATCTGTACACCGAGGCATGGAAGGCCGGGCTGAAAGGCCTGTCCACCTATCGCCCCAACAGCGTACTGGGTTCGGTGCTGTCCGTCGCACCGGAGAAGAAGGAAGAAGAACAGCCGCAGGATTTCGTGTTCGACCAGGACCGCCGCATCGTGCTGGAGAGCGCGCCCAAGCCCGCGCTCGCCTCGCTGCGCTGGCCCGGCCGCCCCAAGCTGCCCGCCGGCAGCGAAGGCTGGACCTCGCAGGTGGTGAAGCATCCGCTGGGCAGCTTCGTCACATTCGTGTCGCACACCACCTCGCCCTCTCCTCAATCCTCTGGTGAAACTACTAGCCAATCGACTAAGCCCGCAAGCGGGCAAGTCGCTGGTTATCCCGCAAGCGGGCGAGGAAGCGAACGTGAAAAGCAATCTTCGATTCCGGGCAGCAATCATCCGTTCGAGGTCTGGGTGAACGGCTCCGAGCAGCCGCGCGGTCTCGGTGCGCTGGCGAAATCGCTCTCGATGGACATGCGCACGCGCGACCCGGTGTGGGTGCGCATGAAGCTGGAGATGCTGATGAAATCGGCGGGCGACGATGCCTTCGACATGCCCATGCCGCCGGATGGCGAAGTGCGCCACATGCCCAGCCTGGTGGCTGCTTTCGCGCACCTACTGAAATACCGCATCGAACAGCTCGGCGCGCTGGAGATCACCGAAGACGCGACCACGCCGATGATGGACGCGCTGTTCGCCAGGAAGGAACCCAAGACCGGTGTGGACGGCACCATGAGCTGGACGGTGGATATCTCCAACGCCGGCACCGGTGACGACTTCGTGCTGGGGCTGAAAGAACTGGTGCTGCCCGACGGCCAGCGCCGCCCCTACTCGATGTGGCTGTCCGGCGTGTATCCGCGCGCACTGGATGGGCTGTGCAAGGTACTGAGCCTGGACATGCGCGTGATCGATCCGGCGTGGATCGGTATGAAGCTGCGCAAGCTGCTCAACTTCGGCGAGCCGCTGGGCGATTTCATGGCACGCGTGCCGGGCGGCAACAAGATGGAGAGCTATCCTTCCACCGTGTCTTACGTGGCGCAGCTCATCATCCATCGCTACGCCATGCTGGGCATCCTCGACGAGCATGGCTACCCGGTGCAGCAGATGGGTGTGCTGGAGATCCCCGAAGGACAGATCAAGCCCACCTCCAGCTTCAAACCCATCGTCGGCAAGCGGTGCAAGGAATGCGGCAACGCCACACTGATCAAGAAGGACGGCTGCGAGTTCTGCACCAGTTGCGGGGCCATCGGCGCGTGCGGTTGAACCAGTGCCGACGGCCCTGCCCTACCTTGCCGGCTATCCCGCGACACTGCTCGCCCAAGTGCGGCAACTGATCGCCGAAGACAAGGTGGCCGCGCTGCTGCGCCGCAAATATCCGCACGCACACGACATCCGCACCGACAAGGCGCTGTACGACTACGTGCAGGCGATCAAGAACGAACACATGCGCAATGCCGGGCAACTGAGCAAGGTCGCCTACGACAACACCCTGCACGTACTGCGCAACGCCCTCGGCACCCACACCACCCACGCGCGCGTGCAAGGCGGCAACCTGAAAGCCAAGAAAGAGATCCGCATCGCTTCCCTGTTCAAGGAGACCCCGCCCGAGTTCCTGCGCATGATCGTGGTGCACGAACTCGCGCACATGAAACAGCGCGCGCACGACAAGGCGTTCTACCAGTTATGCCTGCACATGGAACCGGACTACGGCCAGCTGGAATTCGACCTCAGGCTGTACCTGAGTCATCGGGATGCGGGGGGTGCGAAGCTATGGGGGGACACGCAGGCCATGACGGGCAGCCCCGCCGCAGACGCTAATTGATGCGATCTTCCATCCCGGTGATCTGCCCGTGATCATCGTGATAAACGGTCACCATCTGGCTATCCAGATGGGTTTTCAGGCGATCTGCATCCAGATTGAAATACCTGGCATAGTCCGCTTCCGTATAGATGATGTGTTCGCTCGGGCCTTTATGGCGCTTGAGCCATGACAGGATGAATAGCACGACTGGGGTAAAGATGAGCATCTCCAGGCCATGTGCAAAAGTGACGCTATGGATGTTGTCGTAGATCCAGCCGGCGATCTCTTCCGCCGGCACTTCGGCAGTGATGATGCGATGAAAGATATGGAATACCGGACGCCATAAATAGATGAATCCCACCCACAGCAAGAGGGTGATCCCATCCCACAGCCATATCTTGCTGCGCGGCATCTCATGGCGTTTATTGATGATCAGCGTATGTCTATGCATGATCGCTATTCACCTGTTTGTTGAGTTCCTGATGGACGCCACGATCCGGGCTCACCCACCGTGCGCGCTTGCGGGCGCCGAATAACACCTTGGGCAAGGCCACGACCGCCGTGGCCAGATTGATGAACCAGTAGACGAACGGGTACCAGATCATCCAGAAATAATTCCTTCCCAAGCCGTGGTCATAGTGACCGTCCAGCCAGCGACTGACGGCGAACTGCAACAGACACGCCCCGATCAGGAACATACTGCTCCCATCCGGCAGGATCGGCGAACTCTCGGGCGACAGGTAACCGAGCGGGAAGAACAGGCCCAGCAGCCAGACCACGCAGACCAGCACCATGGTGTATGCCCACAGGGTGCTGAGCAGCAGTTCGATCATCAAGCCCCACAAGTGGGTCTGTCTGGCAGCAAACAGCACTTTGAAGTTCTTGAGCATCACTTGCGCGCCGCCCATCGCCCAGCGCAGGCGTTGTTTCCACAGCCCCTGGATCGTTTCCGGCATCAGGATCCACACCAGGGCCTTGGGTTCGAAGCGCACATCCCAGCCGTTGCGTTGCAATTTCCAGGTGATGTCGATGTCCTCGGTCAGCATGTCCGGACTCCAGTAACCCACCTCATGCACCGCCGATTTGCGGAACCCGGTGATCACCCCGGAGACGGTGAACAGCCGCCCGAACGAACGTTGCGCACGTTTGATCATGCCGACGATGGACGAGAACTCGCCCACCTGGATCCTGCCGAGCAGACTGGTGCGATTGCGGATGCGCGGATTGCCGGTCACCGCCGCCACCTGCGGATAGCGGATGAAGTGCTTCACCATCCAGTGCACGCAATAAGGATCGAGCAAGGCATCGCCATCGATACAGAGGAGGTAGTCGTGCTTGGCCAGCAAGGCACCCGCTTGCAGCGCGAGGGCTTTGCCCTGGTTCTCAGCCAGGTTGACCACCTTGAGCTTGGGGTTGGTACGCGCCAGCTCGACCAGTATCTCCAGCGTGTCGTCCTTGCTCCCGTCATTGATGGCGATCACCTCGAAATCGGGATACTCGACATTCAGCGCATAGGTAATGGTCTCGATGGCATTCTGCCCCTCATTGAAACAAGGGATCAGGATGCTGACGCCTTCCCAGCGCTCGCCCTCGCGCAGTTTGGGGATCAGGTCGGCCTGGATCGCACGTTCATTCTTGAAATAGAAATAGATGGCACCGACCATCCACAGCGTGGACATGAACAACGGGTAGTAGAAGATATACCCGATGAAGAAGTGCCACAGGGAGTGCAAGAAAACGTAGGAACCCATCATCGCCTCGATTCTGCCTGGTTCCTGGGTAACCCACTGTTCGGGTTGAAGGGGTACATGCGGATCGGCTTCCTGGCGAACAGCCGTTTCATCAGATCGGCATCCGGGTTGTTATGGAACAGATCGTCCGGGTAATACGCCAGGTGGTTGACCCCGGCATCGTAGAGGTGCTGCATGGTCAGGCTGAGTTCCTGTGAGGAGATCGCCTGGCTATGTCTGCGCCAATCGACCGTCTGCAATTCGAACACGGTCCGCTCCAGGCCGCACGCTTGTTGTTTGACATTGGCGACGAGCTGATCGTAAAACGCCCCGGCATCATCGGCCTGTTCCATGTAAGGCATCGCCATGATCGCCGTGTAGTCGTATCTCTTGATCGAATCTTCCAGGCTTTGCGCATACCACTCCTGCGCATCCTTGTTCAGGGCCACTTGCGCATACAGATTGCGGGCTGTCTTGAGTCCCGGGTGATAGTTGCCGACGATGCCCGCCAGCTCCAGCGCAAAGTCATCCAGGTAGGCGGTCTTCAATCTGGTCCAGCGCAGGAATTGCTCGCGGTCGGCGCGGATCTCCTGCACGCTCGCCGGCAATCCCCATTTCTTGTATTGCGCGCGCGCCATCGGGCTATCGTCCTCGTAGTCCGACAGCGTCACATCGTCATGGAACAGGATGCCGTCGATCACCGCTGATTTCGCCAGATCCTCGTAGATCTCACGGATGACCTGGCGCGCTTTCGGCGAGAAGGGAGAGAGGCGCGGATAGCCCATGTTCAGGTGCGTGGGATCGACCTGCAAGGTCACCACCTTGTCGTTCGCCGCCGGTTCCCCGGCAGGCAGTTCCCAGGCGATCATCGGCATCCAGGCATAGATGCGTTTCACCTGCGTGCGGGTGCCGATCTGCCACGCCACCCGATTGAACAGATCGCTGCGCAGCGGGATATGGCGGTTGGGAAAATAGACCTGATCGGCCGCACCGTTCGCGTCCGGGTCGGCGAACGCCTGCAGATAGACGGTATTCACGTTGAGCCGCTTGATGCGTTCCAGCAGTTCGCCCAGGTTCTTGTTGAGCTGCTCCGGATCGGGGTCGTTGATGTAATCAAGGTCGATATGCATCGCCTTGATGGTCATCGCACTATCGGTGAAATTGTTGTTGCGATCCCACATATTGAATTCCATGTCGGCATGCGACATCTTCTGGTCCACCAGGATACGGCGCAATCCCCACAAGGGCGTGCTGCGGGTATTGCTGCCGTCGTCCAGCGTCAGCCCGATCGGCATCCCCAGACGCTCGGCGATCTTGCGCACCTCCAGGTTGTAATCGCCATAGGGCCATACCATCACGCGCGGCCGTTGCCCCGTGTAACGCTGGAGAAAATCGCTGTTCGCCTTCAGGTCGGCATGGATGCGTTGCCGATAGTGCCGGTCGTCCTCATAGCCGCGTTGCTCACCCAGCCATTGCCGCGTGATGACCGCTGGTTCCATGTTGCCCTGCGGATTGCCCAGGATACCCCGATGCAAGTCGTAACTATGGCTACCCACCTCGACCAGCCCGCTGGCCACCATCTCGCGGATCTCGGCCTGACTCAGGAATTTCTGCCGGTCGATCGGGTAACCGCTGAAATCGACCTTGTCCTTGGCTTGCAGCCAGCTCCCCACCAGCGCGACCACGACAGGGATGTGATATTTCTTGATGACCGGGAACGCATTGGCATAGATCGACTGATAACCATCATCGAAGGTGATCAACACCGCCTTGTCCGGTAAAGGTTGGTTGCGTTTCCGATGGTTGATGATGTCATCGATACGGATGAAGTGATAACCGTTATCGACCAGCCATTTCATCTGCGCATCGAAACTCGCGGGCGAGACCGCATAGTTGGAATCCAGCGTCTCGCTCTTGTCGGCGATCTCGTGATAACTGAAGATCGTGAAATCGTTGGGATCGCGGTCGCGACTGCAAGCGTTGGGCAACTCGCTCGCCATCAAACTCCCGCTCAACAACCATGCCATGACCAGCATTGCCCCGGCTAATGAAAAACGCAGCATGCACTTCCCAAAGGGTTAAATTGAAAATCGAGCGGGCATTGACCCCACATCCGTCAAAAAATTCCTGCGCCGAAGAATTTCCCGGCCACAAGCGCGCGCCATGCTAACAGTGTTTCCCTGCGCCGGGTCAATCCCGTTGAAATAAAAGATATTTTCAAACCAGACATACTGCGAGCCGCAGTTCACGAAGTACTTGAACCAGCGGGCATTGCGCCCTATCGGAAATGCATCCGGGGCAATGCGCTGCGCTGATTGCCCCCTACGTCGACTCACCCCTCCAGCACGCGCACCTTCACCGTCTTGCCCTTCACCTTGCCCGCATTCAAGCGCTTCACCGCTTCATATGCGATGTCGCGGGTGACGGCGACGTAGGTGGACATGTCCGTCACGGTGATCTTGCCGACCTGTTCGCGGGTGAAGCCTGCTTCGCCGGTGAGCGCGCCCAGCACATCGCCGGGGCGGATCTTTTCCTTGCGGCCGCCGAGGATCTGTAGCGTGGCCATGGGTGGCAGCAGTGGCGCGTTGTGTTCGCGTTGCAGCGCATCGATGTCTTCCCACTCGGGCGTGACACCCATCAGTTTGGCGATGTTGTCGATACGCCCCATCTCGGCGGGGCTGACCAGGTTGAGGGCGCTGCCTGCGGCATCCGCGCGGCCGGTACGGCCGATGCGGTGGATGTGCACCTCCGGGTCGGGGGTGACGTCGACGTTGATGACGGCTTCCAGTTGCGCGATGTCCAGCCCGCGTGCAGCGACGTCGGTGGCGACCAGCACCGAGCAACTGCGGTTGGCGAACTGGATCAGCACCTGGTCGCGTTCGCGCTGCTCCATGTCGCCGTTCAGCGTGAGCGCGTGGATACCCTCGACATGCAACAGGTCGAGCAGGTCGCGGCATTGCTGCTTGGTGTTGCAGAAGGCCAGCGTGCTGACCGGGCGGTAGTGTTTGAGCAAGGCGGCCACGGCGGGCAGGCGCGTCTCGCGGCGCACTTCGTAGAAATGCTGGCGGATCTTGCTGTCGTCATGCTGCTCGACCAGTTTCACTTCCTGCGGCTGGTGCATGAACTGGCGCGCCAGACGGGTGACGCCGTCGGGATAGGTGGCGGAGAACATCAGCGTCTGCCGCGCGTGCGGGCAGCGTTTCACCACATAGGCGATGGAATCGTAGAAGCCCATGTCCAGCATACGGTCGGCTTCGTCCAGCACCAGCGTGTTGAGTGCATTCAGTTCCAGCGAGCCGCGTTCGAGGTGGTCCATGATGCGGCCGGGGGTGCCGACCACGATGTGTGCACCGAAGCCCAGACTCTCGCGCTGCGGACGCATGGTGCTGCCGCCGACCAGAGTGAGGATCTTGATGTTGTGCATATAGCGCGCCAGACGGCGCAGTTCCTGCGTGACCTGGTCGGCCAGTTCGCGCGTGGGGCACAGCACCATGGCTTGTACGCCGAGATGGCGCGGGTTGAGTTTGGTCAGCAGCGGCAGGCCGAAGGCGGCGGTCTTGCCGCTACCGGTCTTGGCCTGCGCGATCACGTCGCCCCCGCCCAGCGTGAGCGGCAGGCTCGCGGCCTGGATCGGTGTCATGTTGTGATAGCCGAGCTGTTGCAGGTTGCCCAGCATGGCGGGCGGCAGCTTCAGCGTATCGAAGGCGGGACCGCTGGCGGTCGGAACGGTGGGGGGGCTTGTTTTGGTCATGCGTGATTATCCGCGACTGCGCGCCAATCTGCCACAGGCCGTTTAACCGTTCTGTAACCTGCACTACCTAGAATGCCGCGCCATCCCGAACAGGCATGGAGGCACAGGAAACGGCATGCAACACCCCGGCATCCGCGAGACGATCTTCTCGCTCACCAACCCTATCGATGCGCTTTCGCCCGACCTGCCATTGGACGAGGTGGCCGAGCATTTCGCCGATGCGCGCAATGCGAAACTGCTTTCCTTGCCGGTAGTGGAGCACGGCCGCCCCATCGGCGTCATCAGCCGTTACCAGTTCATGAACATCTACCTCAAGCGCTATGCACGCGAGTTGTATGGCAAGCGGCCGCTGCGCGCTTTCATCAATCCCTCGCCTTTGCTGGTGGAGCTGGAGCAGCCGCTGGCCGAGGCCGCGCAGCATGTGGCCGCCAACATGCAGTTCCCGCTGACCGAGGATTTCATCGTCACCCGTCACGGCCGCTATCTGGGCGTCGGTTTCGTGATGGACCTGCTGAAAGCGATGGAGATACAGATGCGCGCCAACACGGCCGAGCTGGAACAAGCGTATGCCCAGCTCAAATCCTCGCAGATGGCGCTGGTGCAATCCGAGAAGATGGCCTCGCTCGGCCAGATGGTGGCCGGCATCGCGCATGAGATCAACACGCCGCTGGGCTATGTGCGCAACAACGTCGCCATCGGCCAGGAGCTGTTCGCCAGCCTGCCCGCCATGATCGCCAGCTACCAGGCACTGTTCGACAAACTGCTGGACGGCCAGGCGGACGAGGAAGAGATCGCCGCCCTGATGCAGTCGGTGGCGGCGCTGCGCAGCGATGAGACCACGCAAGCCATGCTGGGCGAGATGAACGCCTTGATGGGCGATACGCTGTATGGCCTGGAGCAGATCTCCGAGCTGGTGCTGAACCTGAAGGATTTCTCGCGCATGGATGCCGCCGCCAACGACCTGGCCAACCTGAACGACTGCATCGAGAGTGCGCTCAACATCGGACGCAACGTGCTCAAGAACAAGGTGGAAGTGGTGAAGGAGCTGGGCGCGCTGCCCGAGATCATGTGCGCGCCGTCGCAGCTCAACCAGGTGTTCCTCAACCTGTTCACCAACGCGGCACAGGCCATGGAGACGCAAGGCACGCTGCACATCAAGTCGTGGCATGAAGGCGATGCCATCCAGGTCAGCGTGAGCGACAACGGCAAAGGCATCCCGGCCGACATCCTGGGCCGTATCTTCGATCCCTTCTTCACCACCAAGCCGGTGGGCCAAGGCACCGGGCTGGGCCTGGCCATCACCCACCAGATCGTCAGCCAGCACGGCGGCAGCATCCGCGCGGAATCCACGCCGGGTGAAGGCACCTGCTTCCTCATCACCCTGCCGGTCGCGGCGGGTCGCCCAGCCAAGGCGGCGACCCTCGAAGCCGTGATCTAAGAAAAGGACACCCCATGAACAAACCCACCCTGCTGCTGGTCGACGACGAAGAACGCATCCTGCGCTCGCTGCGCATGCTGTTCTTCAGCGGCTACAACGTGCGCATCACCACTTCGCCCAGCGAGGCGATCCGCATCCTGCGCGAGGAGCGCATCCACGTCATCGTGAGCGACCAGCGCATGCCACTGATGCAAGGCTCGGAACTGCTGCGCATCGCGCGCGACAGCTCGCCTGCCACCATGCGCATCCTGCTCACCGGCTATTCCGACCTGGAGGCTTCCATCGCCAGCGTGAACGAAGGCGAAGTGTTCCGCTACCTGATGAAACCGTGGAACGTGGAAGAGGTGAAGAAGGTGGTGGCCGAAGCAGCCGCCATCGCCGAAGCCAGCTTCGCCGTGCAATCGCATACGGAAAGCACACCGGCCCCGGCGGCCGGTTTCAAACCGCGCGTACTCATCATGGACCACGACGAAGCGACCGCGCGCACCGTGCACGAGACATTGGGCGACCGCTGCGAGATCGTGTGGGCGGCCGATGCGCAACATGCGATGGAAGAACTGGCGAAACAGGATGTCTCGGTGGTGGTGTCCGACCTGATGCTGGGCGAGACCAACGTGGGCTACATCCTGAAGACCATCAAGCGTTTGAACCCGCAGACGCAATGCATCGTGGTGACCTCGTTCAGCGACACCTCGCGCCTGATCGAACTGATCAACCAGGCGCAGATCACCCGCTTCCTGCCCAAGCCGGTGAGCCAGGGCATCCTGGCGCGCAACCTGGAATCGATGCTGGAACGCTTCCACCTGCTGCGCAGCCAGCCGGTGCTGCAAAAGCGTCAGGCGGTAGAACCGATCAGCAATCCGCTGGAACAGACCCAGGCCAGCAACTTCATGGGTCTGCTGGGCAGACTGCGCGCGCGTATCAGCGTCTGAGACCCCGGCTCAGAACGCAGAGGAGACGGACAGGCCGAAGCCGCTGTCCGGGCTGCCGTAGCTGTAGCCATGCAGCACATAACCGCGCAGCGTTAACGATTCGCTCAGGTCGCTGGCGGCATAGAGCGAGAGTTCGCGTTGCGCATAGCCGGTGGCGGAAGCAGCCTGGGCATACCAGTAGCCCACGCCCACACTGGCGCTATCGCTCAGCGCATAATCGAGATCAAGCGAGCCGTAGGCCGCTCCGCCCAATTGCAAGGTGGAGGAGCTGCCCAGTTGCTCGTAGCCCAGCATCAGGCTGGGCGTGAGATCGCCAAAGCCGGTGTAGACCGCCGCCTGCACCGCGTAATCGTTCTGGCCGCTGCCCAAAGTGGTCGCTGCGGTGCCGAACTTGATGCGGCCCGCCACGTCCAGCCCGCTATCGCCAGCTTCGTTCTGCCACAGGCTGTAGCTGGCGAACAAGGAGACATCGCCCAGACCGCTGTTGGTGACGCGCGATGTGCTGGTGGTCGGCGTGGTCGAAGTCCCTCCGCCGCCCGCACCCGGGCCGCCGCCCATGCCGACACCGGCACGCATGCCGGTGGCACCGCCCATATAACCGCCGCTGCTGCGGATGCCATCGATGACCACCGAGCCGTCACCGGTGACCGACAGATACGGCACGGTCAGCTTGAGCGACCAGTCGTCGCGGGCATAGCGCAAAGTGACGGGGATAGCGGTGCTCTCTATCGAAGTGCTGCCGCCATATTTGCCGCTGCTGCGATCGAAACCGATGCCCAGCGACAGATAACCCTCATCCTCGGCCTGCGCCGTCCCTCCCACTGCCAGCAACGCCAGTGCCGGCCACATCCTTTTGCTCATATGCATCACATCCTCCATCCGTTCAGCGGCGGGGACCGCCCCCGCCGTTGCGCCCGGCCCGTTCCTGCCGCGCACGATAGCCCTGCCCATAACCGCTGGCAGCACCCTTGTGTGACTTGTTGTTTTCGGCGGCAGCCTTCCTCTTGCGCTGCGCCTCGGCCTGGCGTGCGGCAGCCTCTACCTGGCCGCCGATCTGTTCACGATAGGCATCGTATTCTTCCTGCGTCATCGGCGTCTTCACATCCGCCGCCTGCGCGTCACTCATGGCGAATGCCGCCAGCATGAGCGTTGCCAAAACGATGGAAGGGATCTGCCGCAGATTCATGTCATCACCTGATCGGTCCCGTAAAGCAGCGGATGCCGCTGGGCATCCGCGCTTACCGGTTTAGACGATCAACGGCCCATGCCGGCACCGCCATGCTGCATACCGCCGCCGCTGCCGTCACGCAGCTTCTGGCCATTGCCTTTTTCTGCGCTCTTGCCTTTCTTTTCAGCGTTCTGCTTCTTCTCGGCCTTCTGCTTCATCTTCTCGGCACGCAGGGCCTCGCGCTGCTCGGTGGTCATCTCGGTGCGCTTCTGCTCGCGATACTGGTTGCGCTCCTCCTCGGTCATGCCGGAGGTCTCCTCGCGATGCTGGGCGCGGATCTCTTCGCGGGTCTGCACCTGGGTCTGGTTCTGCACGGCATCCTCTGCATAGGCGTTGCCGATACCGGCCAGGGCCAGCGCCAACAGACTGCTCAACAGTGCTTTGTTCGTGTTCATGATGATCTCCTGTCTGGTTTGGTTGATCAGGTGTGTTCTCCTGATGGCTGCATGGTGCGCCTGACCGGTTACTTTTGCATTGCCATCCTGCAACAGTTTGTAACAGAGTGTTACCGACATGCCCGGGCTGCGCGGCTGGAGTATATTCCCGCCATGGAGAACCGACGCATATTGGTGGTGGACGACGATGCAGGCCTGCGTGACCTGTTGCAGGAATACCTGTCCGCCCAAGGTTATGAAGTAGCCACCGCCGCCGATGGCGGCGCCATGGATAGCGCACTGGCGCAACAAGCGGCCGACCTCATCATCCTCGACCTGATGCTGCCCGGCGAAGATGGCTTGTCGCTGGCGCGCCGCCTGCGCGCACGCAGCGATGTACCCATCATCATGCTGTCGGCGCGCGGCGAGGATGTGGACCGCATCATCGGACTGGAAGTCGGAGCCGACGACTATCTGCCCAAACCCTTCAATCCGCGTGAACTGCTGGCACGCATCCGCGCGCTGCTGCGCCGCAACGAACACCACCACGGGACGCCGCATCCGGAACAGCGCAAACTGGGGCCGTTCACCCTCAATCTGGATGCGCGCACCCTGCACAAGCAAGACGTCGCTGTACCGCTCACCGCCGGCGAATTCAACCTGCTACGCATCTTCGTCGAGCACCCCAATCGCGTACTGAGCCGCGATGCGCTGATGGATATGCTGAAGGGTTACGAACGCTCGCCGTTCGACCGCAGCATCGATGTACGCGTGACGCGCCTGCGGCGCAAGATCGAGGACGACCCCAATGCACCGCAGTTCATCCGCACGGTATGGGGCGAGGGTTACCTGTTCGCCCCCGGTGACTGAGATGGCCGCCGCCCAGCCGCGCTCGCTGTTCCGCACCACCTTCCGCACGGTGTTCTCGCTGCTGCTGGTGTTCCAGCTCATCCTGATCGCGGCCACGGTGTATTACGTGGTGCTGCCGATGGCACACCGCTCCGCCGACGACCTGGCCGCCTTGCTGATCCAGTCTGCGCGTACCTGGGTGGAACTGCCGCCGGAGACGCGCAAGGATTTCGAGCTGGAATTGATGCAGCAGCACCAGTTCCTGCTGTTCGACGATGCCACGCCGCTGCCGCCGCGCAGCGCCCCGCTGCCCTATCTGCAACTGCTCGACGATGCGCTGTCGACCCGCCTGGGCGAACCGACCTCGGTCAAGATCACCGACCTGGATACCACTTGGTTCTGGGCCGAGATCCATGCCGGCGGCAAACTGATCCGCATCGGCTTCCCGCGCGCGCGCCTGCATACCGCACCGACCAAGATGCTGTTGGTCACCCTGCTCTCAGCATTGCTGCTCAGCCTGCTGGTGGCCTACCTGATGGCGCGTCGCATCACGCAGCCGCTGGCGCGTTTCGTGCGCGCCGCACAGCACATCGGCGACGGTGCGCCACTGGAAAGACTGCCGGACAGCGACATCCAGGAATTCGCCGCACTGACCGAGACCTTCAACCAGCTGTCACTGCGCGTGAGCGAACTGCTGGCCAATCGCACCACCCTGCTGGCCGGCATCTCGCACGACCTGCGTACCCCGCTGGCGCGCATGCGCCTGGCCGTGGAGATGCTGCCGGAGAGTGAACACAAACAGGCGCTGCGGCTGCGGCGCGACATCGAAGACATGAACGTGCTGATCGGCGAGTTCCTCGCGCTGAGCCGCGACCTGCAACAGGAGACGCAGAAGTTGCAGTCGCTGCCCGCGATGTTGCAGGCGCTGGTGGAGGATGCGCGCACGCATGGCGCGCAGATCGAATACGAGGCGGATGACGGCATACAGCTGCTGGTGCGCCCCTTGGCACTGCGCCGCGTGCTGTCCAATCTGCTCGGCAACGCGCTGCGCTATGGTGCGGGCCAGCCGGTGCGCATCGAGACCGCGCGCCGCGGACACAGCGTGCTGGTGCGCATCCTGGATCGCGGCCCCGGCATCCCGCCGCAGGAACTGGAGAAGGTGTTCCGTCCGTTCTATCGTGTGGAATCGTCGCGCAGTGCCGACACCGGCGGCAGCGGACTGGGACTCGCCATCGTGCGCCAACTATGCACCGCCAACGGCTGGCAAGTGGCGCTGCACGCCCGCGAAGGCGGCGGCACCATCGCCGAACTCAGCTTGCCTGCATCAGAACCCGAGCAGCCACAGCCATAGCGGCAAGGTGAGCGCGGCCAGCAAGGTGCTCAGCATCACCTGCGCCGCGATGGTGTCGCCGTCGCCGCCCATGCGCGTGGCCAGCACATAGGCCATGGTGGACACCGGCAAGGCGGCCATCACGATGGCGATGTCGAAATACACGCCCGCCAATCCGAACCCGCGCGCCACCCACCAGGCGATGGCCGGCAACAGCAGCAGCTTCACTGCGACGCCATACCACAGCGTCCCCTGCTGCTGGTGCAAACCTTTCAGGCGCAGCCCGGCACCGACCGCGATCAGCCCCATGGGCAAGGAAGCCTGCGACAACAGCTTGAGCGTGCTGTTGACCATCGCCGGCAGTTGCCAGCCGGCCAGGCTGAAGGCGATGCCACTCGCAGTGGCCAGGATCAAAGGATTGAGCAGGATCTCGCGCAGCCAGTGGCTCTCGCTGTGGCGCGCCAGCATCAGCACGCTGGCGACGTTGGCGATGGGCACCATGAAACCCATCAGCAGACCGATGGCCGCCAGCCCGGCCTGCCCGTGCAGACTGCCGGCGATGGCGAGGCCCACATAGCTGTTGAAACGGAACGCGGACTGGAAGGTGGCGGCATACACTTTGGGCGGCGCATGGAACAGCGGTTTCGCCAGCAGGCCGAGCAGGATGCCGGCGATCATGAACAGCAACGCCACACCCATCATCGGTGCCGCCGCACCGAGGTCGATGCTGAAGTGCGACAGCGTATGGAACAGCAGCGCGGGGAAGAACACGTAGTAGATCAGGCGGTCGAGCTGCGGCCAGAAATCGTGCTGCAGACCGAACCAGCGGCGCATGGCTGCGCCGAACAGAATCAGCAGGAAGATGGGGCCGATGGTGCCAGCGACAGTCATGGATGCCGCCTCACATGGGGATTATTCGCTCTTGGGCTTGCGGAACAGCGCGGGGATCTGCGCCTTGGGGCGTGCTTCGCTCAAGTCCGGCTTCTTCACCGGCACGGCGGGGGCCGCGACGTTGGGCACATAAGGCTGGTCGAACCACGGATCGTGCGCCGGGCGCTGCGGTTGCGGCTTGTGGTAGCCGTGCGCCGGCTCGCTGCGCGGGCGTGCACGGCGCGGCGTCTCCGCCTGCACCTTCTCGATCTTGCTCTTGATCAGTTTCTCGATCTCGGCCAGATACTTCTCTTCTTCCGGCGCCACCAGCGAGATGGCGGTGCCCTTGGCACCGGCGCGGCCGGTGCGGCCGATGCGGTGCACATAATCCTCGGGCGCATGCGGGATCTCGTAGTTGACCACCAGCGGCAGGCTGTCGATATCCAGCCCGCGCGCCGCCACGTCAGTGGCGACCAGCGTGGTGACCTTGCCCTGCTTGAAGGCTTCCAGCGCCTGCTGGCGTTCGAGCTGGCTCTTGTCGCCGTGGATGGCATCGGCCGCGACGCCGTCGCGCTGCAACTGGCGCGCCAGACGGCTGGCGGTGAGCTTGGTCTTGGTGAACACGATCACCTGTTTGGCATCCTCGTCCTTCAGCAACTGCACCAGCACGCCATGCTTGTCGTCGCTGCTGGTGAGGTAGACCTTCTGCGTGATGTTCTCCGAGGTCGCATTGCTGCGCGCCACTTCGATCAGCGTGGGGTAGATCAGGAAATCGTCGGCCAGCTTCTTGATGTCGTCCGAGAAGGTGGCCGAGAACATCAGGCTCTGGCGCGTGCGCGGCAGGAAGGTCAGGATGCGTTTCAGGTCGGGCATGAAGCCCATGTCCAGCATGCGGTCGGCCTCGTCCAGCACCAGCATCTGCACCGTGTTCAACTGCACGTTCTTCTGTTCGATGTGGTCGAGCAGGCGGCCCGGCGTCGCCACCAGCACCTCCACGCCATCCTTCAGCGCCGGCTTCTGCGTCTTGATGTCCACGCCGCCATACACCACCAGCGAACGCAGGTTGGTGTACTTGGCGTATTGCTTGATGTTCTCCTCCACCTGGATCGCCAGCTCGCGCGTCGGTACCAGCACCAGCGCACGCACCGGATGCTTGGCCGGCGAAGTGCTGGGATTGGCATGCGGCAGCAGCTTCTGCAACAGCGGCAGCGAGAAGGCGGCCGTCTTGCCGGTGCCGGTCTGCGCCCCCGCCATCAGATCCTCGCCCTGCAATACCAGCGGGATCGCCTGCGCCTGGATCGGGGTCGGCTTGGTATAGCCCGCCGCATCCAATGCTTTCATGATCTCAGGCGCGAGGTTCAGATCGGCAAAACTGACAGTATCCAATGCAGTATCTCTTCCGGTAGGGGATGTAAAGTGTGCGCATTATACGCGCAGCCCCTGCCACTGCCCGAGTTTCAGGGGCCGATCGCTTCCAGCGCCGGGAACAGCGCCGTCTCCTCGAAACGCACATGCTCCACCAGGCTCTCACCGAATGCGGCCAGCGCTGCCACGTCCTGTCGCTGCAAGCCGGCACACAGCTCGCGCAAGCGGGCATGCTCGGCCAGCGTGCGCTGCACCAGGGCCTGCTGCGCCGGGCCGAGACGCGGCAACAGCTCGGCCTCCTCCACGTGGAAGTGCGGGGTCAACTGCGTGGCGTATCCCTGCAATGCCGTCTGGCAGGCGGCAGCGACCTGCGCCGCATCGCCCGACGCCGCCGCGCGCGTGCACTGTTTGGCCAGGCTCAGCGCATGGTGATGTTCGCGCGACAACGGTTGCAACCAGGCGCTGCGCCTCATGGCTTCACCCCGGCTGTCCGTCTGCGCGCGGCCGCCAATAGGCCGGCAGATAGCGTCTTACCCAGGGCACGAAACTGGCCAGCCACACGCCGGCGGCGATGGCATACAGCCAGGGCGTTGCAGCGGACGGGAACAGGTCGGCGGCGACGCGCAGCAGCGCGGCCAGTTGCACGCCGACGAACATCAGCTGCACCGGCGTATCGATCAGGAACGGCAAGCCGGAATGGCCGAGCGTGACGCGCGTGCCCATGCCGATCACCAGCGTGGCGTAACAACCGATGGTCAAGGCATGCAGCGGCGCCAAGCCCCAGATGTATGCGCCCTGCCCCCACAGCCACAGGCTCTGCCCAGCATAGAGCAGCATGGCCGCAGTCATCCAGGCGAAGCCCACATGCAGCACGGCCAGCAGCGGATTGGCGAAACTGCGGCGCAAGCCCCACAGGCGGCTGAGTGTGAACGCCGCGAACGCCAGGGGCAGATCGGCCAGCCACAGCCAGGCCTCCAGTCCAACGCTGGTGAGCACGCCATGCGCCAGACTCGCCGCCAGCATGGTCCACAGCGGCCAGAACGGTCGCGGCACTTGCGGCAGCTGCAAAGCGCTGGCTGTGAAGAACGGGAACATGCGATGCGCGACCGTGGCGAACACCGGCAGCACGAACCCCCATAGCGCGCCGGTGACCGCGAGCCGCGACCACGCCGCTTCGCCGCCAACCAGCCCGACCAGCGCAACGGCCTGCGCCAGCCAGCCGAGGCTGAAGGCGATGAACAACAGGATGGGATGACGCTTGTCGCCGGGACGGGTGTCCCGCAGCACGCGCCACAGTGCATACAGCCCGCCGGCCCAGCCCACCAGCAGGCTCGCAGCGGCCAGCGGCAGCAACACGGCAGCGAACGACAGACCGGCATAGAACAGCAGCACGCCGGCGAACATGAAGACAAAGGCCGGCACATAACGCGATGCGGGGATCTCCTCGCCCGCCATCCAGCGCGGGAAGGTGGTCATCAGGAAACCGAAGAAGAAGAACGGCAGCATGCCGAACAGCAACAGCCAGCTATGGATGACGGCCGGCGGCAGCGGCCAGGCCACGCTGTATTGCGGCAACAGGTAGCGGGTGACGAGTTCGAACAGCCACCACGACATGACCAGCAGCGTCTGCACGGCACCACCGAAGAACATCACCCGATGCGGGGCGGCAGTAAAGGATTTCCAGAGTTCCATAGTGTCGGTACAAGAAAGACAAAGAGGGCCGCCGCGCGGCGGCTGGTCATGCGGCACATGCCTAGCCGGTGCTCCAGGCGCGCGGCCGTTTCATGCCGGCGATGCGGCAGGCCTGTTTGACGTAGCCGTAGGGGAACAGCTCGAAGATCAGGTTGCGCACCTCGTGTCCCAACTGTTGGCCAAGATGCTTGCTGACATGGCGCACATCGGGCGCCACCTGGTGCTCGGCATAATAGTCACGCATGAAGCGGATCGCCTGCCAATGAACGTCCGTCAACACGATCCCCTCCTCACGCGCAAAGCGCTCGGCGACTTGCTCGTTCCAGGTCATCGGGTCGAGCAGGTAGCCCTCTTCATCGATCTCCGGCATCTGTCCCTCCTGATTCGTTCAAGGTCATCCGGCATGCGCCACACGGTCGGTCAATCGGCCGCGACCACCGCCGATGCCGGCCGGCGTTCGCCTTTGCCGATGGTCAGCAGATCCCAGGCCAGCAGCACGAAGCCGAGCGTGAACATCACGCCGAACAGCTCGCGCCACCACATGCCCTGCGCGAACCAGTGATGCGCCTGCGCGGCGAAGTAACCGATCCAGCTCGAACCTTCGATGGCGCGCTCGATCTGCGACTGCACGTAGCCGGACACCAGCATGGAGACGGTCATGCCGACCATGCCGAGGTTGAGCAGCGTCAGCGACCACTTCCATTTCCAGCCGTTGCCGGGCAGGTCGCCGGCCATCCACACGTCGCCGCGCCAACGCTGCACGGCGAGATAGAACATGGCGATGACGATGGTGGCGTAAGCGCCGAAGAAGGCGAGGTGGCCGTGCGAGGCCGACCATTGCGTGCCGTGGGTATACAGATTGATCTGCGGCAGGGTGTGCATGAAGCCCCACACGCCGGCGCCGAAGAAGTTGCCGAAGGCGTGCGCGATCAGCCAGGCCATGGCCGGATGGTTGCTGTTCTTCGCATGGCGTGCGCCGGCATCGAACACCGCATGCACCACCATGGCTACCAGCGGGATGGGCTCCAGCGCGGAGAAGAAACCGCCGATGCTGAACCAGTATTCCGGCGTACCGATCCAGAAGTAGTGGTGGCCGAGGCCGAGGATGCCGGAACCGAACATCAGCGCCACCTCGATGTACAGCCAGGTCTCGACGATGCGGCGGCTCACGCCCAGCACCTTCATCAGGCCGTAGGCCATGATGCAGGCGACCATCACTTCCCACGTGGCCTCCACCCACAGGTGGATCACCCACCACCACCAGTACTGGTCGATGGAGATGTTGGTGGTATAGAACACGCCGGCCAGGTAGATGCCGAACAGCGCCAGCATGTCCAGCACCAGCACCCCGGCGATGCCGGTGTAGCGTCCCTGGGAGAAAGTGGCAGCGACGTTGTAGAACACCACCAGCACGCTGACCACGATGCCGATGTCGGCCCAGCGCGGCGCCTCGATGTATTCGCGCCCCTCGTTGATCAGCCAGATGCTGGATTCCGTGCCCGGCCCGACCTGCACCAGCAGGTAGACCAGCACCACCACGGTGACGGCCGAGGTCAGCACCCAGAAGATCAGCTTGCCCAGCTTGAGGCCGACCACCTCATGCTGCGACTCGTCCTCCAGCAGCCAGTACACCGAGCCGAGGAAGCCGTACAGCAGCCACACCACCAGCGCATTGATGTGCACCATGCGGTTCACGCTGAAATCCAGCACGCCGTAGAGGAAATCCGGATACAGGTATTGCAGGCCGGCCAGCAGGCCGAACAGCACCTGCGCACCGAGCAGCACGATGGCGACGGTGAAATATTTCACCGCCAGCTTCTGGCCACCGTTCAGGTTGGCGCTGTCACATATCCCGAGCGTAGCCATGATCAATTCTCCTGTTCGATGGATTTGAAGTTATAGGGGAAGCCGTTGGTATCGATACTGGACATCCACTTCAGGAAGGCCACCACGCCGCGCGCCTCCTCGTCGGTGATGCCGAGCTTGGGCATGCGCCGCCCGAGGCTGTTGTGCAGCTTGTCGGAAGGATCCTTGATGAACTCCACCATCTGCACCTCGCGCACCTGCTTGGTGCCCCAGTACGGGTCCAGCCAAGCCTTGGTCAGGTCCGGCGCGTAGTAGGCGCCGTTGCCGAGCAGGGTGTGGCAGTTCATGCAGTTCTTGGCTTGCGTGGTCAGCTTGCCCAGCTTGACCAGCGCCTCGGCCTCCTCCTCGCTCAGCTCCTTGCCGAACAGCGGTTCCTTCACGCCGATCACCGGCACCTGCACGCGGCGCTGCTCGTCGAACTTGTACTCGATGCGATGGTTGATCACCGAATAGGCCGGCACGCGCGTGGTGCCCACGCTGATCTGCGACAAGGTATCCATCGTCAGCAGCATCAGCACCACCATCGATCCGCCCGTCACCCAGATCGCCGTCCTGCGCCAGAACGACACCGACGCCCACCATTTGTTCGTCGCCATTTACGCCTCCTTGTTGTTGGTTCAGGAATCTCCACCCATCACTGCCCCCTGCTCTCCGTCCGCCAAGGCATGCGTCCCCACGCACAGATGCCAGATGCCGTGCGGCGCCAGCAGATAACCCAGCAGCATGCACACCACCACGGTCGCCCACAGCGGGTTCGCCAGCAGGTTGGCGGCCTGCGCCAGGATCAGGGTGCACACGGCCAGCCCGGCATAGGACAGATAGGCCAGCGGCATCAACACCGGCATGACACGGATGCGCGCATAGGCGAACAGCAGGGCATACAGCGCACCCAGCACGATCACCATGGCTGCGCTGAAGAAGATCGTGAAGAAATCGGCCAGCGCCGCAGGTTCCACCATGACATCCCCTCTCCCGATATTTATTAATTCATCGACGGTCAATGTATTCCGCTTTTTGATATGATGCAACATAAATGAATGTATCAAGGCGAACGTACCGTACATCCGGCGGCGCCAGCTATAATCACGGCCACAGAAGACAAAGGGACACCATGCAACTCAATCTTTCCACGGACATCGCCTTGCGCACCCTGATCTATCTGGGACAGAAGGGTGAGTCAGCCACCATCGCCGAGGTGGCTGACGCCTTCGGCATCGTGAAGACACACCTGATGAAAGTAGTGATGACACTGGTGGCGCAAGGGCTGGTGATCAGCGTGCGCGGACGCAACGGCGGCATCCGCCTGGCACGCGACCCGGCCACCATCCGCATCGGCGACGTGGTGCAAAAGATGGAACCCGGGATGGCGCTGGTGTATTGCATGCGCCCCGACGCCGACGAGACGGACTGCCCGCTGTTGCCCAACTGCAAACTGAAGAAGACTTTCGGCAAGGCGCAGAAGGCCTTCCTCGCCGCGCTCAACGAAAGCGTGCTGAGCGACCTGCTCAGCAACCGCCCCATAAGGAAAAAAGCATGAACCTGCGCGCCTTCCTGCACACCTTCGCCCCTCATCGCTCCCCTGCCGGTTTCAGCGAACGCCTGCGCAGCGGAGCCGCCGGCGGCGTGGGCATCTTCCTGCTGGCCTGGGCGCTGCATCTGTTGCCGCAACCGGAGTTCCCGCTGTTGCTGCTGGGTTCCATGGCGGCGTCCGCCGTGTTGCTGTATGCCGTGCCGCACAGCCCGCTGGCACAGCCGTGGAACTTGATCGGCGGTCATCTGGTCTCGGCGCTGGCCAGCTGGCTCACCATCTCCCTCGTGCACGACCCGCTGGCCGCCTCCGGCATCGCGGTGGGCAGTGCCATCTGCCTGATGTACCTGCTCGACTGCCTGCATCCGCCCGGTGCAGCCACCGCGCTGACCCTGGTGCTGGGCGCCACACAGTTCCTGCACATGGGTTTCGGCTGGACGCTGACCATCGTCGCCGCCAATGCCTTCCTCTCCTTGCTGCTGGCGTTGACCCTCAACAACGCCCTGCCGCGCCGCCACTATCCGCAAGCCCCGCAACCGCCCGCAGCACCGGCGCCCCCGGTGCGCGTGCTGCCGGAGGCACAAGACATCGAATGGGCACTGGCACAGAGCGACAGCATGCTGGACATCAGCGTGGAGGATCTGGAAGCACTCTATGCCCAGGCCCAGCAGCATGCCCAGAAGCGCTTCGACACCGCGACCTCGAAATGAACATGCCGACCTTGAAGATCATCCACCTCACGGCGGTCGTCGCCAGCTTCACGCTGTTCTTCCTGCGCGGCATCTGGCTGCTGCGCGGTGCGGACATCATGCACCGGCGCTGGGTGAAGATCGCCCCGCATACCATCGACACCGTACTGTTGGTGAGTGCCGTGGCACTGGCCTGGCAGCTCGGCTTGTCGCCCGCCAACTCACCCTGGCTGGTCGCCAAGATCGTCGCCCTGCTGCTCTACATCGGCCTCGGCATGCTGGCTTTCCGCTTCGCACGCGATGCGCGCCAGCGTCTTCTCGCCTGGCTGGCGGCGCTGCTCACCTTCGCCTACATCGTGCTCGCCGCCGTCACGCATGATCCGCTGCTGGGTCTGGGAGATTGACCATGCATGAGCTGCTCGATAGCGCCGCCCCCGGTTTCGATGCCCCGTTGCAGATGCTGCGCGCCTGCCATGGCCGCATCGCCGCCCAGTGTGCCACCTTACAACGCCTGCACCAGCACATGCAGACGCAAGGCGATGACGAACAGGCGGCCCAGGCCGCGCGCGCCATCCTGCGTTACTTCGACACGGCCGGCCGTTTCCATCACGAAGACGAGGAACAGGACCTGTTCCCGCTGCTGCGCGCCAGCGCCGCCCCGGAAGCTGCGGAATACATCGACCGCTTGTTGCAGGAGCACCGTACGCTCGACACAGCCTGGCAAGATCTGCGACCGCTGCTGGTGGAGATCGCCGAACACAATGCGCACACGCTGGATGCCACGGTCGTCGAACGCTTCAATCATGGTTATGCGCAGCACATCGCCTTCGAGAACGCACACCTGCTGCCGCTGGCCGAACGACTGCTGGACGCGGCACAACTCGCGCGGCTGGGTCGCAGCATGGCCGCACGGCGCGGCCTAGCGATATGAGCGCAGTACGCATCGCCATCATCGGCGCCGGTCCCGCCGGACTGATGGCGGCCGACACGCTGAGTGCGCATGGCGTGGCTGTGGATGTCTATGACGCCATGCCAACTGCGGCGCGCAAATTCCTGATGGCCGGCAAGGGCGGCATGAACATCACGCACGCCGAACCGCTGGCCGATTTCCTCACGCGCTACGGCGCGCGACGCGCACAACTCGAACCTTTGCTGCAAGCCTTCCCGCCGGATGCCCTGCGCGCGTGGATACATGGTCTCGGCATCGAGACCTTCGTCGGCACTTCCGGCCGCGTGTTCCCCAAGGAGATGAAAGCCGCCCCGCTGCTGCGCGCCTGGCTGCATCGCCTGCGCGAACGCGGCGTGCGCTTCCACATGCGCCATCGCTGGCTGGGCTGGGGTGAAGCTGGAACGCTCGAATTTGCGGTAGGCAACACCCCTCACCCTCAATCCCTCTCCCAGGGGGGGAGGGAAGTAAAGCCCTTCTCCCACCGGGAGAAGGGTTGGGATGAGGGAACGCCCGTCAACATCCCCGCCCCCTCAGCACTCATCCTGGCGCTCGGCGGCGCAAGCTGGCCGCAACTCGGCTCGGACGGCGCGTGGACTGCGCTGCTGGCACAGCGCGGCATCGCCATCGCCCCGCTGCGTCCAAGCAATTGCGGTTTCGACATCGCATGGAGCGCGCACTTCCGCGAGCGCCATGCAGGCGAACCACTGAAATCCGTCGTAGCGACATTCGGCGACTTGCGCAAACAGGGCGAATGCATGCTCACCGCGCACGGCATCGAAGGCGGCTTGATCTACGCCTTGTCCGCCGCGCTGCGCGACGGGATCGAGGCGCACGGCCACGCCACGCTGCATCTCGACCTGATGCCGGATTGGCCGCTGGCGCGCATTACAAAAGAGATATCCCATCCGCGCGGTTCGCGTTCGCTGGCCAGCCACCTCGCCAGCCGCCTCGGCCTGAAAGGCGCCAAGGCGAGCCTGCTGCGCGAAGTGCTGACGCCGCAACAGATGCAGGACGACGCGCTGCTGGCGCAGACCATCAAGGCGCTGCCGCTGACATTGCGCGCGCCGCGCCCCATCGCCGAAGCCATCAGCAGCGCAGGCGGCGTGCGTTTCGAAGAAGTGGATGGACACCTGATGCTGCGCAAGCTGCCCGGCGTGTTCGTGGCCGGCGAGATGCTGGACTGGGAAGCGCCCACTGGCGGCTACCTGCTCTCCGCGTGTTTCGCCAGCGGCCATGCCGCCGCCAAGGGTATTCTGGCGCGGCTGCCGCGCGGCTGAACTTTACCTGGCTGCAACAATTCCGGCGCGCTTCCTGCGCTACAATGCGCGCCGCTCTCACCCCGAACACGATAAGGACACGAACATGAAGCAATACAGCAAACGCATCGCCCTCATCCACTGGACCATCTTCGCCCTGGTATGCATCGCCTTCTACTTCGGCCACGAACTGGAAGAAGCCAAGGACGCCGGCGAAAAACTCTCCATGTTCCCGGTGCACTTCCTGATCGGTGACCTGGCCCTGCTGCTCACCCTGGTGCGCATATGGTTCCGCAAGAAGGACGGCGAACCCGCCCCGGCCAACAGCAACCCGCTGCTGAACAAGCTGGCCGACGCCACCCACAAGCTGCTCAACCTGTCGCTGATCGCCGTGGTGATCTCCGGCATCACCACCGCCGTGACCTCCGGCGTGATCGAAGCCCTGAAGACCGGTGACGCCGCCCTGGTGCCCGACTTCCATGAAGTCGCCGCCAAGGAATTCCACGAGATGTTCATCGCTGTGATGTTGCTGCTGGTCGCCTTCCACGTCGCCGCTGCGCTGTATCACCAGTTCGTGGTGAAGGACAACCTGCTGCGCCGCATCATGGTGAGGCGTTTCGAAGACTGAGGCACCACACCTCAGAACGGGCGGCCTGCGGGTCGCCCTTTTCATTTGCACGAAGGAATCCGCATGAAAAAGATCCCCGCCCGCTACGCCCCCATCCTGTTCGGTGGGCTGCTCTCGCTCATCATGGTCACCATCATCTCCGGCACCGTGGTGCTCATCACCCACGGCTACGGCGACGGATTCTTCCTCCACTGGTTCAAAGGCTTCGCCACCGCGTGGCCGGTAGCCTTCCCCACCGTGCTGTTCGTGGCGCCGTTCGTGCGCAAGGTGGTGGCGAAGATCACGGCTTGATGCCGGCCCCAAAGTTCAGCGCACACGCTGCCGGATTGACACCCCCAGCCCATGCACATGACCATGCGCTTTCGAAATGAGGGGAACCAGATGAAACCAATTACCTTTAATCCCGTCGCACCGAAAAAATCTATCAACCTGAGCATCAATGCCGAGTTGTTGCAACAGGCCAAACAACTCAATATCAACCTGTCGCAGACGCTGGAACAACACCTGCTGGAGATCATCCGCCAGCCCCTGCAAGAACAATGGCTGGCCGAGAACAAGGATGCGCTGCAAGACTACAACCGCCGCATAGAAGCGCGCGGTACCTTCAGCGAAGGCCTGAGGCGATTCTGATGGCGCAAGGCGCGCCGTGTTTGAGCAGCATGCACGCCATGTTAGGATGCCGACACTTCGTTGATTCAATGAGTTGGAAAATGCATCACCAGAATATGCAGCAATCTGAGCCAGCTTATACGGCGTTTTTGCCGTCTACTTTACGTTAGGGGTTTCCGGTGACTTGCGAAGCTCGAAACTCACCTTGCCGAACAACAGCATCTGAAAAGCTATTTGCAAAAAGTTTCCGCACACAAGAATCCGTCGCCACGACGGCTCAAAAAGCGAGATAGAGGTCATGTCATCCATTCCTGTTCATGTGTTTAAAGACAGTGCAGCCTCGTTCACAGAGGCATTGTCGGCGAACGGCATTGAGTTCAGCCGCCGTATCCAGTTGGCCGAAGGGCCAATGGCTGCAGGGTGGATTATTGATGTTTTGTCTACGTTGAAAGACCCTGCTCCGTGGGCGGCATTGGCAACAGTCCTGGTTGCGTGGCTTAACTCGAAGGCCAAGCGCAAAGTCATCATCACCACAAAAGACAACACGATCATTCACACCGAAGGGCTTTCGGTTTCCGACACCATCAAGGCTTTGGAACGTGCCAAGGATGTTGCGGTTATTGAGATACCCGAGAAAGAGAACCCCTAACATGGCGCTCAACGTCGCTCCCTTCGGTCGCTGGACTCGCCAAAGCTGCGCTTTGGCTCGCCCGTTAGCTCTACGTTAGGCATTTAAGGGCGTAGCACGGAAACCCACAAGTACTAGGCCACATGGACCAAAGAGAACCGCCTTCAGGCGGTTTTTTTCATGGCGATGTAGATGGCCCAGGCACCGAGCAGCACGTACCAGATGAGCGACCATTCGGGGATGTTCAAGGTGAGGAAGGTCCAACCTTTTTCCGCGCATTCGCCGGAGCCGTGCATCAGCTCTTGCCACACTTCGGCCATGGGGAAGTTCTGCAGCATGTAGTCGAGGCCGGGGCCGCAGGCGGGTACCTGGTCTTTGGGCAGATGTTGCAGCCAGATGTGGCGCGAGGCGGTGGCGATGCCGCCGAGGGTGAACAGGACGATCAGGCCGGAGTAGATGCGGCGGCCGATGCGGCCGGCGTTGTGCGCGGCAGCGATGAGGAACAGCACGCCGATGGCGATGAACTCGACGCGTTGCAGCATGCACAGCGGACAGGGTTCTTCGCGCAGCACGTATTGCAGGTAGAGCGCGGCGCTGAACAGGAGGGCGACGACCAGCGCGCCGGCGAGATAGAGCCAGCGCGGTGAGGTGTTGTTAATGCTTGCGAATAGCTTGTTCATCTGAATTCCTGCCCTCTCCCCTGCCCCTCTCCCGCGTGCGGGAGAGGGGTTAAGGTGGTGGTTATTCGGCTTCTTCGATCCAGGCGGCCTGGATGGCTTCCAGCACTTTTTCGCCGCCGCGGTTGTGGGCGTCTTCGAAACCGTCGAGGTCGACCACGTAGTTATGCAGGTCGACGAAGTTCACTTTGAGCGGGTCGACATCGGGGTGTTTCTCGGCCAGTTCGATGGCGATGTCGCGTACGTCGGTCCATTTCATTCTATGTACTCCTCCGAATCTGTCATTCCCGCGAAAGCGGGAATCCAGCTTGCCAAATCATCCAGATGCAACAGATCGAACCCAAGGTTTTGCCCGCTGCGCGCGTTGCTTGTTTCACTGGATTCCCGCTTTCGCGGGAATGACGGCATGTTCATTTGCCGTGCCCTTCCTTCGCCATGTTGATGGAGTACTTGGGGATCTCGACCACCAGCGGTGCATCGGCCACGATGGCCTGGCAGCTCAGGCGCGAGTTGCCTTCCAGGCCCCAGGCTTTGTCCAGCATATCCTCTTCCAGTTCCGTGGCTTCTTCCAGGCTGTCGAAGCCTTCGCGCACGATGACGTGGCAGGTGGTACAGGCGCAGGATTTCTCGCAGGCGTGCTCAATCTCGACACCGTTCTCCAGCAAGGCATCGCAGATGGAGGTGCCGGGCGCGGCTTCGAACAGTGCGCCCTTGGGGCACAGTTCCTCATGCGGCAAGACGATGATCTGTGTCATTCCAGCTCCGAAAGTTTGTGGCCCTTGAGGGCGCTGGCCACGCTCTTGTCCATGCGCATCTGGGCGAAGGCAGTGGTCGATTGGTTCAGCGCTTCGACGGCGCGTTTCAGGGCTTGCTGGTCGGCGCCTTCCAGCAGGAAGCGCACGCCTTCCATGCTGGCGCGGATGGCGGCCATACCATTGGAATCGAGCAAAGCGCCATCCTCTTGCAGCGCGGCCTCCACCGCTTCCAGCAGCTGACGGGCTTCGACCTGCTGTTCGCGCAGGGCGCGTGCGCTCATGTCGTCGCGCGCGAACTGGGCGGAATCCTTGAGCATCTGGGTGATCTCTTCGTCGGACAGACCGTAGGAAGGTTTCACCGTGATGTGCGATTCGATGCCGCTGCTCATCTCGCGCGCGGACACGCTGAGCAGGCCATCGGCATCCACCTGGAAGGTGACGCGGATGCGCGCGGCACCGGCCACCATGGGCGGGATGCCGCGCAGTTCGAAACGCGCCAGCGAACGGCAGTCGCTCACCAGTTCGCGCTCGCCCTGCACCACGTGGATGCTCATCGCGGTCTGGCCGTCCTTGTAGGTGGTGAATTCCTGCGCGCGTGCGGTGGGGATGGTGCTGTTGCGCGGGATCACCTTCTCGGTGAGACCGCCCATGGTCTCCAGCCCCAGCGAGAGCGGGATCACGTCCAGCAGCAACCACTCGTCGCCGCCACGGTTGCCGGCCAGCACGTTGGCCTGGATGGCCGCGCCCAGCGCGACCACCTTGTCCGGGTCGAGGTTGGTCAGCGGCGTCTGCTTGAAGAACTCGGCCACCGCGCGCTGCACCTGCGGCATGCGCGTGGAACCGCCCACCATCACCACGCCCTTCACTTCGTCGGCACCGAGACCGGCATCGCGCAGCGCCTTGCGCGTGGGCTGCATGGTGCGCGCCAGCAGGTTCTTGGTGATCTCGTAGAAGTGTTCGCGCGTGAGCGTGACATCCACCAGCTCGCCGCTGCCGAGCACGGCGGTGATGCGCGCTTCGGGCATGTCGGTGAGTTGTTCCTTGGCGGCGCGTGCGTGGGTGAGCAACAGGCGCGTGTCGTTGGGGTTGAGCTGCGACAGGCCGGCCTGCTCCAGTATCCAACAGTAGATGCGCTGGTCGAAATCGTCGCCGCCCAGCGCGGAATCGCCGTTGGTGGCCAGCACTTCGAACACGCCCTTGGACAGACGCAGGATGGAGATGTCGAAGGTGCCGCCGCCCAGGTCGTACACGGCATACACGCCTTCGGCGGCGTTATCCAGCCCGTAGGCGATGGCGGCCGCCGTCGGCTCGTTGAGCAGGCGCAGCACGTTGAGGCCGGCCAGTTTGGCCGCGTCCTTGGTGGCCTGACGCTGCGCATCGTCGAAGTAGGCCGGCACGGTGATGACCGCGCCGACCAGCTCACCGCCCAGCGAACGCTCGGCGCGGTCGCGCAGCACCTTCAATATCTCGGCAGAGACTTCCACCGGGCTCTTCACGCCGGCCACGGTGCGCAGTTGCACCATGCCGGGGGTATCCACGAAACGGTAAGGCAGGTCGATCACCTCGCCCACGTCCTTGAGGCCGCGCCCCATGAAGCGCTTGACGGAGACGATGGTGTTCTGCGGGTCTTCGCTCTGCCGGGCCTGCGCGGCATAGCCGACCTCGGTCACACCTTGCGCCGTGTAGCGCACCACGGAAGGCAGCAGTGCCGCGCCCTCCTCGTCGTTCAACACGACGCTGATACCGTTGCGCACGGTGGCGACCAGCGAGTTGGTGGTGCCCAGGTCGATCCCCACCGCGAGGCGATGCTGATGCGGTGCAGCGGAAAGACCCGGTTCGGAGATTTGCAGCAGTGCCATGTTCTAGGGGTCCAGCTCGTCGTAGGCGTCAGCGATCTCTTCCGCCAGTTTTTCAAGGAAGCGCAATTTTCGCACAGTGCCGGCCGCTTCGACGAACGCTTGCTTGAAGTCGAGCTGCTCGGCCAGTTCTTGTTGCAGCAGGCGCGTCTCGTCGCGCGTGGCATCCGCCAGTTCGTCCAGCGTATCCAGGTCGCGGTTATCCACGGCTTCCTGCAAGGCTTCGCGCAACTCCATCTGCTGCATCAGGAAGTCGATCGGCATCGCCGTGTTGTTCTCTTCCTGCGTATCGACGCCGTGCAGCGACAACAGGTAACGCCCGCGCTTGAGCGGATCGCGCAGGGTCTGGTAACCCTCGTTGACGCGCGTGGAGCATTGCATGAACAGTCGCTGCTCGGCATCCGAGAGATGGGCGGATTTGTCGGGATGGACCTGCGATTGCAGCGCGCGATAGCGCTGATCCAGCGCGTCGTTATCGAGCTTGAAGCGGCGGGGAAGGTCGAACAGGGTGAAGAAGTCTTGCTGGAGATCGATAGCCGGCGCGCTCATCACACTTTAAAGCTTTCTCCGCAGCCACAAGTGTCCTTCACGTTCGGGTTGTTGAACTTGAAGCCTTCGTTCAAGCCCTCGCGCGTGTAATCCAGCTCCATGCCGTCGATGTAAGGCAGGCTCTGCGGATCGACCAGCAAGGTGATGCCGTGGCTGGCGAATTGCAGGTCACCGTCGCCCACCGCATCCGCGAACTCCAGCTTGTAAGCCATGCCGGAGCAACCGCTGGTACGCACGCCGATACGCAGCCCGACGCCCTTGCCGCGCTTGCTCAGGAAGTTCTGCACATGTTTGGCGGCGGTCTCGGTCAGCGAGATGCTCATCGTCGGGCTCCTTACTTGTTGGCGTTGCAGGCAGCGGCTTCCACGGTATCGCCGTGCTTGGACTTGTAATCCGCCACGGCGGCCTTGATGGCGTCTTCGGCCAGGATGGAACAGTGGATCTTCACCGGCGGCAGTGCCAGCTCTTCGGCGATCTGCGTGTTCTTGATCGCCAATGCCTGATCGATGGTCTTGCCCTTCACCCATTCGGTGACCAGCGAGCTCGACGCGATGGCCGAACCGCAACCGTAGGTCTTGAACTTGGCATCTTCGATCACGCCGTCCTTGCCCACCTTGATCTGCAACTTCATCACATCACCGCAGGCCGGTGCGCCGACCATGCCGGTGCCGACCATGTCGTCGTCCTTGTTCATGGAACCGACGTTGCGCGGATTCTCGTAGTGATCCAGTACTTTTTCGCTGTATGCCATGATGTCCTCCTTAGTGCGCGGCCCACTCGATAGTATTCAGGTCGACGCCGTCCTTGTACATCTCCCATAAGGGGGAGAGTTCGCGCAGCTTGCCGATCTTCTCCTGCAACAGCTTCACCGCGTAATCGATTTCTTCGATGGTGGTGAAACGGCCGACGGTGAAACGGATGGAGCTGTGTGCCAGTTCGTCGCTACGCCCCAAAGCGCGCAGCACGTAGGATGGTTCCAGGCTGGCCGAGGTACAGGCCGAACCGCTGGAGACCGCGATGTCCTTCACCGCCATGATCAGCGATTCTCCTTCGACGAAGTTGAAGCTGACGTTCAGGTTGTGCGGCACGCGCTGTTGCAGGTCGCCATTGAGGAACACCTCTTCCATGCTGGACAGCCCCGCCCACAGACGGTCGCGCAGCATGCGGATGCGTGCGTTCTCGGCGACCATCTCTTCCTTGGCGATGCGGAACGCTTCGCCCATGCCGACGATCTGGTGCGTGGCCAGCGTGCCGGAACGGAAGCCGCGCTCGTGACCGCCGCCATGCATCTGCGCTTCCAGACGCACACGCGGCTTGCGCCGCACGTACAACGCGCCGATGCCCTTGGGACCATAGGTCTTGTGGGCGGAGAAGCTCATCAGGTCGACCTTCAGCTGTTGCAGGTCGATCTCCACCTTGCCGGTGGCCTGTGCCGCATCGACGTGCAACAGGATGCCGCGCTCGCGGCACATCTCGCCGATGGCGGCGATGTCCTGGATCACGCCGATCTCGTTGTTGACCAGCATCACCGACACGATCACCGTGTCCTTGCGCAAGGCATCCTTGACCTTGTCCAGGTCGAGCAGGCCGTTGGCTTCCGGGTTCAGATAGGTGGCCGAGAAGCCCTGGCGTTCGAGTTCGCGCACGGTGTCGAGCACGGCCTTGTGCTCGGTCATCACGGTCACGATGTGCTTGCCCTTGTCCTGATAGAAATGCGCCGCGCCTTTGAGTGCCAGGTTGTTGGACTCGGTCGCGCCCGAGGTCCATACGATCTCTTTGGGATCGCAATTGACCAGGGCCGCCACCTGCGCGCGCGCGTTCTCCACCGCCTCTTCCGCCTCCCAGCCGAAGGCATGGGAACGCGAAGCGGGGTTGCCGAACTTCTCCGTCAGATAGGGGATCATCGCCTCGGCCACGCGCGGGTCTACCGGCGTGGTCGCGGAATAATCCATATAGATGGGCAGATGCATCGAAGTCATTACCTCTCTGTTCCTGTTGAACTCAAGCCTGTGCCACGCTGCGTGTCACATGCACCGGTGCGGGCGCCCCTTCCTTGCGTCCCAGTTCGCCATCGGCGAGCTGTTGCAGATTCACTTGTTGCAGGTATTCATAGATGCGCTCGCTCAGGCCGAACCACAGATCGTGCGTGGAACACGGCTGACCGTCTTTGCAGTTGCCTTGACGGTCACAGTTGGTGGCATCCAGCGGTTCGTCCACGGCCACCACGATATCGGCGATGCTGATCTTGCTCGCCGGACGGGCCAGGCAATAGCCACCGCCAGGACCGCGCACGCTGGCCACCACGTTGTTCTTGCGCAGCTTGGCGAACAGTTGCTCCAGATACGACAGCGAGATCTGCTGCCGCTCACTGATCGCCGCCAGCGTCACCGGACCTTTACCCCCGCGTTGCGTCAGATCCACCATCGCCGTCACGGCGAAACGTCCCTTAGTTGTCAGGCGCATTCTTCCCCCTCCTCATTTGATACAGATCGAACGATTCCCATCGTCTCTTGCGCCAGAGCCGATGGTCCTGTGAAGAATCATAGGATACCCGATAGTTTTAATCAACTATCTTGTTCAGGTAGTTCGGATCGAACTTGTCGGCGGTGGCTTGCTCGTCTTCCAGACGCACACCCATCTTCTCCAACTGTTGCAGGATGCGCTCGATGCGCTGGTCGACCGTGACGCTATGGCCGATCAGGCCGTGCAAGGCTTTGGCGACCGGATCGTTCTGATCGGTACTCAAGCCGTAGGCGTTGAAACCGGTGTTCTTGCGGGCCTCGTCCAGGATGCGCGCAGGGATGCCGGCGGCGGTGGCACCGGCTGGCACGTCCTTCACCACCACCGCGTTGGAGCCGATCTTGGCGCTGTCGCCGATATGGATGGGACCGAGGATCTTGGCGCCCGCGCCCACCACCACGCCGTTGCCCAGCGTGGGATGGCGCTTGCCTTCCTTCCACGAGGTGCCGCCCAGCGTGACACCGTGATACAGCGTCACATCATCGCCGATCTCGGCGGTCTCGCCGATCACCACGCCCATGCCATGGTCGATGAAGAAGCGGCGGCCGATGGTGGCGCCGGGATGGATCTCGATGCCGGTCAGCCAGCGCGCGAAATGCGAGATGAAGCGCGCCAGCCATTTGAGACCGGCATGCCACAAGGTGTTCGCGAGACGATGCAGGATGCGCGCATGCAGCCCGGGATAGCAGGTCAGCACCTCGAAGGTGGTGCGGGCTGCCGGGTCGCGGGCGAATACGCTGGCGACGTCTGCGCGGATATTCTTAAACATCGGGATGTTCTTCCTGGTAACGCTTCCTGAGGGCGGCATTGTAACCGGTCGTGACGCTCAGGATACCGCGCAACAGGTTGAGCTCTTCGGCTTCCGGCCTGGCCCGCGCATACAGACGGCGCAGACGCTGCATCAGGCGCTCGGGATTGTGCGAAGTGAAGAAGCCGATCTCGTGCAAGGTGCGCTCCAGATGCGCATAGAAACCTTCCAGCCGCTCGTGGCTGGCCGGCACCGACTCCGGCAATGCCGGCTGGAACGCCGCGGCCGCCACGTTCGCCTCATAGGCCATCACCTGCACCGCGGCCGCCACGTTCAAGGAAGAGAAGTCCGGGTTGGTGGGGATGTTCACGCCCAATTGCGCACGCCCCATCTCCTCGTTGCTCAGGCCGGACATCTCGGTACCGAACAGCAACGCCACCGGGCCGGCCTGCGCCATCTGCAACACCTGCGGCATGGCGACGCGCGGTGTCTGCACCTCGATGGAGATGTCGCGCAGGCGCGCCGTCATCGCCACGGTGAACACCACATCGCGCAAAGCCTCGTCGATGGAGGTGCACACCACGGCATTGTCCAGGATATCGTCCGCGCCGGCCGCCATGGCGCTGGCCTGGGCATCGGGGAAGTGCTTCGGGTTCACCAGATAAAGATGACGCAGGCCCATCACCTTCATCGCGCGCGCCGCCGCGCCGATGTTGCCGGGATGGGTGGTATGGCTCATCACCACACGGAGGTTATTTAGCATGGGATTCAGACCTTAGTTGTGCGACCGGCGCGGAGCGCCTTTGAGGATTGGCCGATTCAATTTAAAATGCGCGCCGGTTATTTCATTTTTGAGACCTTGAATAACCGTGCAGCAGACAGATTCAAGGTTTCGTGCTCATTAAAAGGTTCTTCGACATATGCACCCCATGCTCAACATCGCGGTGAAGGCCGCGCGTCGCGCCGGCAATCTGATCCA
>JAJZSA010000116.1 GCA_021822115.1 Pseudomonadota bacterium | reverse complement strand
GATCTGTACCGAACAGTTTGAGGTAATGCACGGCGCTGAGCAGCGTCCCGGCAGTGTCGCTCGCAAAGTTTTGCAGAATCCACTCGCTGGCAGCTTGCGCGTGTCCCAATGCCTGCGCCAGATCTTTGCCCAACCCGGCAGTGGCCGGATCGGCCATGGCAGCGGCCACGGTCTGCTGCATTTCCTTCAGCAGCGCGATTGCGGCTTCGCCCTTGTCGCGGGCCAGTTTGCGCCCCATCAGGTCGTTGGCCTGGATGCCGGTGGTGCCTTCGTAGATGGTGGTGATGCGCGCATCGCGCAGATACTGGGCTGCGCCGGTCTCCTCAATGAAGCCCATGCCGCCGTGCACCTGCACACCCAGGGAGGCGATCTCGTTGGCTTGTTCGGTGCACCAGGCCTTGACCACGGGGATCAGCAGGTCCACGCGGGCCTGCCAGAATTTGCGCTGTGCGGCATCGGGATGACGCTCGGCCTTGTCCATGGCAGCGGCTGTGATGAAGGACAACGCACGCATGGCTTCGGTCTGGGAACGCATGGTCATGAGCATCCGGCGTACGTCGGGATGGAAGGCGATAGGCAGGTTTCCTTCGCGGCCGACCACCTTGCCCTGAATGCGTTCCATGGCGTAGCCGTATGCATGCTGGTAGGCGCGCTCGGCGAGGCCGACACCTTGCAGACCGACGCCCAGTCGCGCGTGGTTCATCATGGTGAACATGTATTCAAGTCCGTGATTGGCTTCGCCCACCAGATAGCCGATGGCTCCGCCTTCTTCTCCGTAGGCCATGACCGCGGTGGGACTGCCGTGGATGCCCAGCTTGTGTTCGATGGAGACGCACTTCACGTCATTGCGTGCACCGAGAGAGCCGTCGGCGTTGACCAGGAACTTGGGCACCACGAACATGGAGATACCCTTCACGCCGGCAGGCGCGTCGGGCAGACGCGCCAATACCAGGTGGATGATGTTGTCGGTGTAGTCCTGGTCGCCGTAGGTGATGAATATCTTGGTTCCGCTGATACGATAGTGATCTCCCTCCGGCAGGGCCTTGGTGCGCAAGGCAGCCAGATCGGTGCCGGCGTTGGGCTCGGTCAGGTTCATGGTGCCGGTCCACTCGCCCGAGATCATCTTCGGCAAGAATGTCGCTTTCATTTCCGCGGAGGCATGACTGTGAATCGCGGTGATGGCGCCAGCAGTCAACAGGGGACACAAGGCAAATGCCACATTGGCCGAGTTCCACACTTCGCCCAGGGGGATGCCCAGGATTTCCGGCAAGCCCTGACCGCCGAACTCGGTGGGACAGGTAATGCCTATCCAGCCCCCTTCGGCGAACTGCTGGAAGGCCGGCTTGAAACCGGGCGCCGTCGTCACCTGGTAATCAGCCCACTTGGAACCCTGCTGATCGCCCACCTTGTTGAGCGGCGCCAGCACTTCCCCGGCCAGACGCCCGGCTTCCTCCAGCACGGCAGACACCAGGTCGGCATCCACTTCTTCGCAGCCGGGCAGCGCAATGATTTCGTCCAGTCCCGCCACTTCCTGCAGCACGAACATCATGTCTTTAAGGGGAGCTACATAGGCCATTTCTTGTTCCTCCAAATATTTTCTTGATCAGATAGATGCCGTGATTTGCGGCACCGCTTCAAACAGGTCCGCCACCAGACCGTAGTCGGCCACCTGGAAGATCGGCGCGTCCGGGTCCTTGTTGATGGCGACGATGACTTTCGATTCCTTCATGCCGGCCAGATGCTGGATGGCGCCCGAGATTCCGACAGCGATATAGAGTTGGGGCGCGACGATCTTGCCGGTCTGGCCCACCTGGAAATCATTGGGCACGAAGCCCGCATCCACTGCAGCACGTGAGGCACCGAGCGCGGCACCCAGCTTGTCGGCCAGCGGCTCCAGCAATCGGCGATAGTTGTCTCCGCTGCCCAAACCCCGGCCACCGGAAATGACGATCTTTGCGGCGCCAAGTTCGGGTCTGGCGGACGCGCTCAGTTCACGGCCCACCAGTCGGGTAGTGCCGGTATCGGCGGGAGATGTCACGGCTTCCACCGCAGCGCTGCCGCCGTCGATAGCGGCTTCGAAGGCGCTGGGACGCACGCTGATCACTTTGATGCCGTCGCGACTTTCCACGGTGCACAGCGCATTGCCTGCATAGATGGGGCGCACGAAAGTATTGGCATCCACGACGCCGACGATGTCGGAGATCTGCGCCACGTCGAGCATGGCGGCAACGCGCGGCAGGAAGTTCTTGCCGAAGGTGGTGGCGGGTGTCAGTACGTGGGAATAGCCGCCCGCCTTCACTGCCTCCACGGTGAGGTTGGCGAGGTTCTCGGCGAGACCATCGGCCAGATGGGCGGCATCGGCCACCAGTACCTTGCGCACACCGGCAAGGCCGGCGGCAGCTTGCGCCGCGGCCTGACAGTTGTAGCCGGCGATCAGGATATCAACGTCGCCGCCCAGCTTGGCGGCTGCGGACAGCGTATTGCGGGTGCTGACCTTGAGGTTAGCGTTGTCGTGTTCGGCAATCAGCAATGTGCTCATGTTCCAGATCG